>JAKSUV010000002.1 GCA_024408655.1 Bacilli bacterium | reverse complement strand
TTACTAACAATATTAATATTACTTTTGAATTAGTCGAACCAGAAGCCGCTGAATCCACTTCTGATTTTTCTTGCGCAGATATTGTTGAAAACGATGTAATTACCTTTGGCATTAAGGGCAAACTTGTAAAGGTTGATTGGGGTGATGGCGCAATTAACACCGAAACATCACATACCTATGATCGGAGCTTTGTAATGTGGGTACATATAACCATCATAGGAAAAATATCAGAAATTTATATATCAGATGCTGTTAGTGGAGAATTTCTTTCTGCAGGGAATGCAAAAATTGTTAATGTGAGTATAGGCGAAGGCGTTATATCATTACCTGATAAAGCGTTTTCTAATACGGGTTTTGGATCTATTGTTATTCCAGAATCCATTAAAGTTATGGGTAGACAAGTATTTTTAGCTACCGACCGCAGCGATGTTTTATATTTACATTGCAAAACCGAAAAAGAGCCGACGGCATGGGCAGAAGATTGGATTGGTTTGGATGAAGAACATTCTTATGTGTGTTGGGGGTATATAGGAAGCGGCGGCGGTTATATGTTGGGCTATTATTACTCAGTGACTACAAGCGGAGCATGCGTTGAAAATGCTGAAAAGGGACCATCAGGTGATTTAGAAATTCCAGAAACAGTTGAATACGAAGGCGAGTCGTATCCTGTAACCACTATCGGACCATCAGCATTTGCTTATTTTCAAAGATATACAATAAAATTGCCAAAAAACGTTACAGAAATATGTTGTAATGCATTTAAAGAATCAAAGTACATGAATTCTATTAGTTTCCCAGATGGTAGTGACCTCACTACGATTGGTGACGAGGCTTTTGCCCAAAGCAAAAAGTTAAAAGAAATAACTATCCCTGCAAAAGTTGTTACAATGGGCCATAATGTATTCTTTGGAACTCAAATTAATACTTTTTATATTGAATCGGAAAGCGAAGATCAACCAGGCTGGGCAGAAGATTGGTTCGGCGATAGATACGAAGCAGTTAAATGGTGGGGATTTGTTGATAAAGGAACCACCGATGACGGGTTGTTTGATTACATTGCTACTAAGCACGGAGCATATATAACCGCGTACCACCATAAACCAGGCACACAGGAGGTAATCATTCCTGATACGGTTGGCAAGGGCGAAAAAGCTACTGAAGTAAAATATATTAATAATGGTTACCTTTTTTATCGAAAATCTGATATCACTTCAGTCCATCTACCCGATACTCTTGTTGCCATCAATGATGGCATGTTTTGTGAATGTACCAATTTAGTGAATGTTAATATGCCGAGCGGCTTGGTTTCGATTGGCGAACAAGCGTTTTACAAATGTACATCATTAGAGGATATTGATATACCGAATAGCTTGGTTTCGATTGGTAACAAAGCGTTTTACGAGTGTACATCTTTAGCCTCGCAATTTACATTCCCTGCGAGTTTAGAATCAATAGGCGCAGAGGCGTTTTATAACTGCAACTCATTAGAACCATATGTTTTTTCAGAAGGTTTACAAACAATTGGTTCGTGTGCATTCAATGCGATAAGTAATAATAAAATAAGTGAAGTGATAATTCCGGAATCAGTTTCTACTATGGGTACTGAGGCTATCGGAGGTAAAAGTGGTTTAAGTATTTATTGCAAAGCGGAAAAAAAGCCAAGCGACTGGGCGGATGTATGGGTGGATGCATGGACTGCTATAACTTGCCATATTTATTGGGGGTATATTGAAAAAGTGGAAGATACCGATACTGGCTATTCATATGTTAAAACTAAAAACGGATTATATATTACAGAATATAATGGAGATAAAGCTAGTGGGGCATTTAGCATTCCAGACGCCATTGATGGCATTAACGTTGTAAGTATTGGTGACGGCGTGTTTAGTGGTAATGAAGACATCACTTCAGTCACGCTCCCAAAATCGTTAACCAATATTGGTAATTCCGCCTTCAATGGTTGCAAAAATTTGGAAACAATTGAAATTCCTTCAACCCTTGAAAACATAGGCGATTATGCATTTCAAGGCTGCGCTAATTTAGAGAGTATTGATTTGCCTTCCTCTCTTACAAACATACGAGAAGGTGCGTTTAGGAATTGCTCCAAACTAGCAACAGTTACCCTCGCCCCTTCTTCTTCGTTAGCGAACATTGGGAAATATGCGTTTTATGGTTGTTCAAAAATAGAAGGTGAATTTGTGTTCCCATCATCGCTTACATCTATTGGCATGTCTGCATTTTCAAATTGTGGGAATATTCGAGTAGTAATTCCTAATAGTGTCACTTCTATTGGAGGCCATGCTTTTTCGCGGGTGTCTGGCGTTGTTTGTTGCGAAGCCAAAGAAAAGCCGGAAGGTTGGGATGACACTTGGGCTAAAGACACTTCAGGTAATCCAGTAAGGGTATATTGGGATGCGACTGAATTTGGACAAGAAAGCGATTTTAAATTTGTGGCAAATAAAACTGAAACCCAAATCTACGATTATAATAATGAACCAACCATTACTGATTTAGTTATCCCTTCCACTCTTAAAGGAAAGACGGTGGTTAATATTGGAACGGACTCTTTCACAGATAGCACTTTCACCCACGTTCACATACCAGACACAGTTAAATCAATCGAAAACATTGCTTTTTACAATTGTCATAACCTTAAAGAAATATATATTCCCGGCGGTGTTGAAAAAATGGGGAATAATGTTTTTGGTATAACTTTCTCTAGCGCTAAAAGAGTAGAACATATTTATTGCGAAGCTCCTACGATACCGGAAGGATGGGATCCATTTTGGGTTGACACGGGTTTCCCAGTGACTTGGGGAGTACAACGTAAACAATCCAGTGATTTCGAATATGTTGTTGTTGATAACAACGCACACATTATACGTTATATCGGAAATAACAAAGAAGTAACAATACCTGAGACACTTGATAATATTCCTGTGACTAGTTTAGGCGGAGTATTTGCTAATAATCTAACGATTGAAAAAGTGACTTTACCAAACACAATTACGAGCATAGGGTGCGGAGCGTTCTCTGGTTGCACTAATTTAGAAACAATTAATCTAACTAGTTATGGTGATAGTGATCCATTGCCCGCTGCAACTGATGGTGTGTTTACCGATACAGTCCAATTTATAGTTAGCAGTGTGACAGTGCGTGATAATTTGATAGCATTAGGCGGCGGATGGCCAGCCAGCGAAGGACGTTATATAATCCAAGAGTCCTAGCTTTTGACATCATTTTCGGTGTTTCAGAACGTCTGCGTTTTCTCTAAAACGCCGATGAAATATATCTTTTTTAACAAAAATGGTCGGAACGACGAGATTCGAACTCGCGACCTCTTCCACCCCAAGGAAGCGCGCTACCAAGCTACGCCACGTCCCGACTGCTATATATTCTAATATAATTCGTTTATTTTTTCATACTTCTATTGTCCGAGTCACTATAAGTGAGATTTCTAATAGAAAAAATAGTGCATAAAATTACGTAATTTTAGCGTACAATGATAGACCGATGGACAAGACTAATTTCATTCAAATTCGGGGAGCGCGAGAGAATAACTTAAAAAACATTAATCTCACGATTCCGAAAAATTCCTTAACGGTGTTTACTGGTGTATCTGGAAGTGGTAAAACCACTTTAGCTTTCGACACGATCTATAACGAAGGGCAACGACGCTATGTAGAATCTTTATCTAGTTACGCTCGGCAATTCTTAGGTGGAGTTGATAAACCGGATGTTGACGCAATCGACGGACTTTCGCCCGCGATTAGCATCGATCAAAAGACGACTAGTCATAACCCACGTTCAACCGTTGGCACTGTAACTGAGATTAACGATTATCTTCGTTTACTTTTCGCACGGATTGGGGTTCCATATTGCCCAACTCACCATGAACCGATTGTGGCGTTTTCGATCGCTAAAATGTGCGAGATTGCCTTAAGTTATCCGATTGATAGTAAACTAATTATTCTTTCCCCCGTAGTGCGCGCTGAAAAGGGCACCCACAAAGACACGATCGCGAAACTAAAAAGTGATGGATTTGTTCGTTTTCGGGTGGACGATAAATTTATCGAAAGTGATGCGCTAAAGGAACTTGATAAAAATAAACGCCACAATATCGATATTGTTGTGGACCGTCTAATTGTTAAAGATGGTATCAAAGAACGCTTAAACGAAGCCATCTCGCTCGCCACCGATTATTCACGGGGCTACGTGATTCTTTATGTCGACGGTCATGAACGGTTATTAAGCCAACATCATTCGTGTAAATATTGTGGTTTCTCGGTGCCAAAAATTGAACCACGTTTATTTAGTTTTAACGCCCCGATGGGTTATTGCCCGGATTGTAAAGGTCTTGGTTTAAAGCGCGAAGTCGCCATTGATTTACTTATCCCTGATCCTGGCTTAAGCATTATGCAAGGCGCGATTCGTTATTATAAAAATACCGCGGGAACAACGAACCTTGAATGGCAGGAATTTAAATACCTTTGTGAACAATATAAAGTCGATCTTCATAAACCATGGAATAAGTTAACAAAGTTTCAACAAGACATTTTATTAAATGGGAGTGATAAGCCATTTAAATATGTTTTAACTAGCGCAAGCGGCAACAAGAATAATCGCTTTGGTTATATCGAAGGGATTAAGAAAAAGATTGAGCGGCTTTATAGTGACACGACTAGCGAATGGATGAGCGAATATTATCTAACTTATATGCGTGATACCGTTTGTACCACTTGTCATGGTGCGCGGCTAAATAAAGAAGCCTTAGCGATTAAGATTAATAAACTAAACATTCACGAAGTGTGTTCTTTACCAATCGAAGATTTAGCCAAATGGCTGAATGAACTTGATAAAGCGTTAAACCGTACCGAAAAAGAAATTGGTCAACAAATTATTAAAGAAATTAAGAACCGGGTTTCCTTCTTATTAGATGTGGGACTTTCTTATTTAACCTTATCGCGGATGTCGATGACCTTATCCGGTGGAGAGAGTCAACGGATTCGTTTGGCGACCCAAATTGGTAGTAAATTATCGGGGGTTATTTATGTCCTAGATGAACCAAGTATTGGTCTACACCAACGGGATAACCAAAAGCTCATTAATTCACTTAAGAGTATGCGTGATTTAGGTAACACCTTAATCGTGGTGGAGCACGATGAAGAAACGATGGAAAACGCTGATTATATCGTTGATATTGGTCCACGAGCGGGCGTCCATGGTGGTGAAGTAGTTTACGCGGGTAATGTCGCTGGGATAAAAAAATGTAAAGCCTCCATTACGGGTAAATATTTAACGGGCGAAGAACGGATTGAAGTGCCCACAACGCGGAAGAAAGGCAATGGTAAATTTTTAGAGATTAAAGGCGCTAAATGTCATAACTTAAAAAATATCGATGTCAAAATTCCGCTTGGTACCTTTACCGCGATTACCGGCGTTTCTGGATCCGGCAAATCAACTTTAATCAACGAAACACTCGCGAAAGCGGTGCGAAAAGCGTTAACTAACGAAGATACTTTCCCCGGCGAACATAAAGAAATTAAAGGCTTAACGCATATTGATAAATTAATTCAAATTACTCAAGAACCCATTGGTCGAACACCAAGAAGTAACCCGGCGACTTATACAAAAGTGTTTGATGATATTCGGGAGTTATTTGCAGAAACAATTGAAGCCAAAACCAAAGGCTTTGATAAGGGTCGCTTCTCATTTAATATTCCCGGCGGTCGTTGTGAGAGCTGTTGGGGTGATGGCGTGAAACGGATTCCGATGAATTTCTTACCCGATGTTTATGTAAAATGCGAAGAGTGTGGCGGGAAGCGCTATAACGAAGAAACCTTAAGTGTTACCTATAAAGGTAAAAACATTTATGATGTCTTAGAGATGACAGTCGAAGAAGCGCTAACCTTCTTTGAAAATCGGCCCAAGATTAAACAAAAAATTCAAACCCTTTATGATGTCGGTTTAGGCTATATCAAACTTGGTCAACAAGCGACGACATTGTCAGGCGGCGAAGCGCAACGAATTAAGCTCGCTTATGAACTCCAAAAACGAGCGACTGGCAAAACATTATTCGTGCTTGATGAACCGACCACCGGTTTACATAGCGATGATGTTAAACATTTAATTGCGGTGTTAAAACGAATTGTTAATAATGGCGACACGGTCGTCGTCATTGAACATAATCTCGATATGATTAAAGTGGCGGACTATATTATTGACCTTGGTCCAGAAGGCGGTAACCGTGGTGGCGAAGTGATTGCCACGGGCACACCAGAAGCGGTGAGCAAAATGGCTAAATCTTATACTGGTCAATTCTTAAAACGCGTTTTGCAAAAGTAAGTAATAGTCTTTCAATATTTTATATTGTCGCGGATTAAGTGTATAATAGGCGGTATGGATAAGAAACAGTCGTTAAGTAAAAAATGTTGTTTAATTGCCGCGGCTTTAGTTATTTTAAGTTTTGTTTGGCTTTTTGCTCGCGCGCTTCATTGGAATGCGGATTCCGCGGCTAATAATCCATCGTTAATCGAATTGGCGTTTGGTTATGGTAAAGCTTATTTATACCGGAAACCGGGTTTCACTGCTCTTTTTGTTTTTGAAATTCTCGCAATTTTAGCGGCTGTTGCCGTTTATCTATGTCACTTTAACGTTATCATTGGAGAAACTGGCATTGGTGTTTTCGCCATCATTAGTTCACTCATCTCATTTGTTTTGATGATTATGGCGTTTTGCTCTCGCCCACTTTTAGGATTAAATTTCCCGGCGGGGATTACCGCGGAAGCGAGTCTTGGTTATGGGTCGATTATGTTCGCTATTTTCCATCTTGCCTCGATTGGCTTAAACGTTTTCGCTCTCGTTTACGATACTAGATTCAGTAAACAATAATATGGCATTGTTTTGGGTAGCCTTCGCTTTCATGGTTGTGGCGCTAGGCGCCAATTTTTATCTATTAGTGCGGTTTATTAAACACCGGGATTTATTAGATTTCGATTTTAAAACTAAGTGCGGCTTATTAGCGAGCGGGATTGCTTTTACTTTAATGTGCTTACTTATGGGTTTTGGTATTAAGCTTGGGCATAATTACGCGATGATACCATCTCATTTAGTCATGATGATTTTTGGTTCACTCATTTTTGGATTAGCCTTTTTTACTCTTATTACCGCTTTCACTCTTTATTACTATAAGACGACATTAGTGGCTAATAAACGGAAGTGGATCCGGCGCTTGATGTTTATCGCTATCCCCTTCCTTATTATTTTCCTCGTGATGGATTTAGACGCGTTCTCGTATTATGCGAGTTTCCCGCTTATTTCTGGCATCGCCTTTACTAGTGATGGCGTAAAGTTTGTCACCGGAAGCGAAACCGAAGGCTTTACGATTAAGTGGTATGGCATCATCATTTTAGGCGGCGCGTTTGTTGCCTATTTCATCGCTGATCATAAACTTTACCAAGAATATAAACGACATGGTTTAATCGACACGATGTTTATTGTCGCTTTCCTTTTTGGTATCTTTGGCGCCCGCTTTTGGTATTGTATTGTTTTAAATCCGGGAACGCCTTTCTTTGACTTCCAAAGCGGGGGAATGGGCATTATGGGTGGCGTGATTTTTGGCGCTACCGCAGGCATTATCTTTATGCTTATCTTCCGTCGCTATATCAATATTCGTCACGCGATTGATTTAATTGTGCCAGGTATTTTAATCGCCCAAGCGATTGGTCGTTGGGGCAATTTCTTTAATCACGAAGTGTATGGTTCGCTTGAATTAGCGATTAATGAAGTATGGTGGCTACCCAACTTTATTAAACAACAAATGGCGGTCTCTTTTACTGATCCCACAATGATGTATCTACCATTATTTATTATCGAAGGCGTGATTAACGTTGGTGGATATTTCCTTATTGTTTATGCGGTTGGTAAATTAGCTAATCAGCATCTTTCTTATGGTGATTTAGGTGCATTATATGTCTCGTGGTATGGCTTAGTGCGGGTGATTCTTGAACCAATGCGAAATGGCGGCGATTATTTCTTAACTAGTTGGATTGTGGCGTGGGTGATGTTCGGTGGTGGGTTACTCGTGATTATCGGCCTTCATCTTTACGATTATTTTCGTTGGGGTAAACGGACCTTCAATTTAAGTCTTAATAATTTCACGAATCCCAAGAATCCTTACTACGTTAAAAAGTAATATGAATAATCAAAGTTCATTTGCGACCGCGGTCAAAGAAGAGATTGCTTCTCGCTCCTACCAAAATGAGCGGCTACTCGCGATTGTTTCAGCGTTTACGCGGATTAACGGAACCCTCGTGATTAAGGATAAACGGGAGTATATTTTACTAAAACTTGAGAACTCAAAAATCGCGAAATTTCTTTACGCGAGTATCCAAAAGCTCTTTCAGATTTCACCAACTATTTCTTATTTAAAAAAGAAGAGTTTTCACCAAAATACTTGTTATCTCATTAGTGTTGAAAGTGCGCATCTATTAAATCAATTACACATTGATTTTTTGGAGAGTAAAATTGATAAATCATTCGCTAAAAATACGGAAACGATTGGTGGTTATTTAGCCGGCGCCTTCCTTGCAAGTGGCTCAGTTAATTCACCCCGGAGTAGTAACTATCATCTTGAGATTGCGTGTAATGATTTAAGTTACGCGAAGTGGTTTACCCGCTTAATGAGTAAATACCACGATAGTAGTTTTATGGCGAAAATTATTAAGCGACGCGATAAATATATCGTCTATTTAAAACGGAGTGATCAGATTAGTGATTTCTTAGTTTTAGTTGGGGCAACGGACGCTTGTTTATATTTTGAAAATACCCGCGTGGACCGCGATTACGCGAATGTCTTAAACCGGATGCAAAATCTTGATACCGCGAATCTTAGTAAAACCTTAAAAACCGCGAAACAAGATATTAAAATAATTAACAAGTTAATTAAACGGGACGGTTTAGTGAATCTCGGGAGCGAAAAAATGATTACGCTTTGCGAGCTAAGAATTAAGTATCCAGAAGCAAGTCTAGATGAACTGGCCACGCACTTAAGTAAAGCGATGGGCGAAACGGTTAGTAAAAGTAATGTTAACCATCTGCTCCGGGCTTTGCGCGAGGAAGGTAAAAACTTATGAAGATGACGGTGAATGTCCAACTCGGGATGCGGATTCGTTACTTACGAAAGAAACGGAAACTGAGCCAAGAGGATTTGGCTTTAGAAGCCGAAGTGAGTAAAAACTATTTATCCGACGTGGAATGCGGACGACGGAACCCGAGTGTCAAAGCGTTAGCGAAAATTGCCAAGGGTCTCCATATCGATTTAGCGACCATGTTTTTAGGGGTCGGCGATAAAAATAACTAAAAAAATATTTATTTTTATTAGTTCCCTTGAAAAAACGACCGCTTTAAGTTATGCTATTTTGTAATCTATGAACACACCCAAAGTCGTTATCGAACTGAGTGGGTCGGCGGTAAAAATTGTGGTTGGTTACGCCCATCATAATAAGCCGATTGTTTTATACGCTACAACCTTTTCTAACCAAGGTTTAATTGAACGGGGCGAGATTGTGGATGTGAAAGGTTTAGCCACCCATTTAAAAAATCACATCACGATTGAAGATGAGGCGGCGCGGACCCGCTTTAGTATTAGCCAAGCCACGCTCGTGTTACCACCGACTGGTCTAATCGTTTACGAAGATACAAAGCGCACTTCGGTGACTTCTAACGTGAAACAAATTAGCCGCATTGATATCACTAACGTCATCAACATGATGTGTAATAATAAACAAGATCCCGGTGCCTATTTACTCGACATTGTGCCACTACTTTACTATGTGAACAATTTAAATAACAAAACCGATAAATCACCAATTGGTTATCTTTCAACTTCCTTGGCGATTAAAGCGTTAATTTATACACTACCACGGCGAATTGTTGAAGCCTATAAGATGGCTTTATCCTTAGCTGGGATTCGTTTACAAAAGATTACTTTAGCTCCCATCGGAATTGCGAGTTTATTAGCGCAAGAGAAAGATTTCCCGCCGGTTTATATCTACGTTGATATTGGCGCGGATTTAACTAGCATTTCTTTAATCAGTAAGCGTAATGTGTTTGCTTCAACGAGCTTTGAAATGGGCGGTCGTTTGTTAACTCATGACATCGCTAACGCCTTCAGCATTAAACTTGAAGAAGCGGAGAAACTAAAACGCCGTTATGGTTATACCACCCGGAAATTATCATTTAATCCAGTTGTCATTGAAACACCTAATGAAGCGGGTGAAACAGAAACTTATCATCTATCGGATTTAAACGAATTAACGAAGGCCTATCTTGATCGTTACTTAGAAGCATTAAGTAAAAACATCGACCACTTAATGGCGGGTTATCCTGAGGATAAACGGCATTTTCCAATTATTGTCGGCGGTGGAGCGAGTCGCTTAGCGGGCTTACTTGACGCTTTTAAAACCTTACGGAATCAAGACGATATTCGCGCTGTCCCATTAAATATTGTTGGTGTTCGTCACCAAAAATATTTAAACGCGGTTGGGGCCTTGCTTGCTGATGATAATAACCCGGATGTTTTGCAATATAATCTTGCGAAAAACCCTAACACTTCGCGCACGAGCGCGTTAGATAAAAAAGTGAAGTCTTAACCGAGGAGTTGTATTATAATTACAAGCGTCGATTTATGAGCATTAACAATTCGCACAGTTCCATTCGAATCGTGGTCATCGGGGTCGGTGGCGCGGGCACTAACGCGGTCAATAACATGATCGATGAGACGAGTCCCGTTGAATTTTTTGCCATGAATACGGACGCTCAATCACTTGATTCGGCCGCAATTCCCGCCGAGAACCGCATCGTTTTAGGTGAAGAATTAACTAATGGATTAGGAGCGGGTGGAGAACCCGAGATGGGTCATAAAGCCGCCGAAGCAAGTATCGAAACTATTCATAACGTCGTTCGCGGAGCGAATATTGTTTTTATCGCTGCGGGGATGGGCGGAGGCACCGGAACCGGTGCGGCACCCGTAATCGCGCAAGCGTGTCGCGACGAGAAAGCGTTAACGGTGGCGGTCGTCACTCGTCCCTTTGGTTTTGAAGGACCAAAGAAAATTAAACGATCAATTGATGGATTAAATAAATTACGGGATGCAGTCGACGCTATCATCGTTGTATCAAACGATAAACTTTTAATGAATAACGGCACCGCGACAATTCAAGAGGCGTTCCAAGAAAGTGACCGGGTATTATCACAAAGTGTGAGTACGATCACTGATTTAATTTTAATGAAAGGCGTGATTAACCTCGATTTTGCCGATATTCGTAATACCTTAGCGAATTCGGGTTTAGCGCTTATCGGGGTTGGCATGGGCGAAGGAACTTCTAAAGCTCGCGACGCCGCCGAAGCCGCGATTAATTCGCCGTTACTTGAAACACCAATTAAAGGGGCGACGCGGGTTATTTGTGCGGTCACCTGCGGACCAAGTGTCTCACTCTTTGAAGCTAACGAATGCGTCCGGCATATTACCGAAGCCGCCGGGATTAGTATTGACGATGTGAAACTCGGTATTTTAATTAATAACCAATTAGGTGATCAAATCATCGTGAGTGTGATTGCTTCGGGCTTTAAGGATAACGTGGCCTTCTCGGTTGATGATTATAAAAAAGCCGAAACACTCCAAAACGAAACTCAAGCGCACCCTAATGAACAAGAGGAAGAAAGCGACTCCGATATATTACCGGATTTCTTAAAAGACGAAGAACACAAATAATTATGGAATTTAAAACAACTCTATTAATGCCCGTAACGAATTTTGAAATGCGAGGCAATCTCATCAATAAAGAACCGCTTTTAGTTAAGAAGTGGCAGGATGAGAAACTTTATGAACGCTTATTAGCTAATCGTGCCGGTAAAGAACCGTTTGTTTTACACGATGGTCCACCATACGCTAACGGGAACATTCATTGCGGCCATATGCTAAACCGCTTATTAAAAGATTTTGTGGTGCGTTATAAATCGATGCAAGGTTATTACACACCGTTTGTGCTTGGTTGGGATACACACGGTTTACCAATTGAAAACCAAGTGACTAAAAGTGGGGTTAACCGGAAAACAACGCCGATTGTTGACTTCCGTAAGAAGTGCGAAGAGTACGCTTTAAAACAAGTTAATAACCAAAAAGAACAAATTCGTCGTTTGGGCGTAGTCGGTGACTTTGATCATCCTTATCTTACTTTAAGTAAAGATTACGAAGCCCGGCAAATTGAAGTGTTTAAAGACATGGCACTTAAAGGCTATATTTTTAAAGGCTTAAAACCGGTTTATTGGTCACCATCGAGTGAATCCGCTTTAGCGGAATCCGAGATTGAATATTACGATGTTGAATCGTATTCAATTTATGTCGCCTTTAAAATTAAAGACGCGAAAAATAAGATTCAAGAAGACGCGAGTTTTATTATTTGGACCACGACCCCGTGGACGATTCCAGCAAACCTCGCGATTTGTTTAAATAAGAGTTACACCTATGGTTTATTTAAAACCGATTTAGGGAACTTTATTTTCCTTAACGAATTTAAAGATGCCTTAAGTAAAGAATTAGGTTTTAAACAATGCGAATTAATTCGTACTTATCAAGGTGAAGAACTTGAAGGCATTATCACTAAGCATCCTTTATATGACCGTGATTCCGTTATTATTCTTGGCGATCACGTCACTAATGACGCGGGTACGGGTTGCGTTCATACCGCGCCAGGCCATGGTTTAGATGACTATATTGTTGGCAGTAAATATGGTTTAAAACCATATTGTCCAGTTGATTCTCGCGGATACTTAGATGAGACCACCGGACCCTTTAATCATTTATTTTACGAAGACGCTAATCCAAAAGTGATTGAAGCTTTAACTAACGCCAAAGCGCTATTAAAAGCGAGCAAATTTAAACACTCTTATCCCCATGATTGGCGGACGAAAAAACCGTTAATTTTCCGGGCAACGCCACAATGGTTCTGCTCGATTAAACCGGTGAAAGAAAAACTTTTAGCGGAAATCGAAAAGATTACTTGGTATCCAAGTTGGGGCAAAACGAGAATGCGGAATATGATCACAGAACGTGAAGACTGGTGTATCTCCCGTCAACGCGCGTGGGGCGTTCCTCTTCCCATCATTTATTGCGAAGATAAAACGCCAATTATGGAGGCAAAAGTTTTTGATCACATCATTAAACTCATTAAAGAAAACGGGAGCAATATTTGGTATTTAAAAGCGGCAAAAGACTTATTGCCACCTGGTTATAAGAACGAACATTCTCCACACGGTGAATTCACAAAAGAAACCGACATTATGGATGTTTGGTTTGATAGCGGTTCTTCTTGGAATGGTACCTTAAAAGAACGCGATATTAAATATCCGGCGGATTTATATTTAGAAGGTAATGACCAATACCGTGGTTGGTTTAACTCTTCCCTCATTATTTCTACTATTGTTACCGGCGAAGCTGCGTTTAAAACTTGCGTTACGCACGGCTTTGTAGTGGACGAAAAATGGGAGAAGATGTCCAAATCGAAAGGTAATGGCATTGATCCGAGTAAAGTCGCTAATCAATACGGGGCGGATATTTTACGGCTCTGGGCGGCTACCGTCGACTTTAAAGAAGACGCCCGCATTAGCGAAGCCATCATTAAACAAACAAGTGACATGTACCGGAAAATCCGCAACACTTTCAAATATTTACTTGGTAACCTAGTGGATGGTTCGCTTGACCACCCCTTTAATCCTGAGAAAGATCACGCGGTGAGTTTTACGGCCCACGATACATATTACTTAGCAATGCTTGAACATTTAAAAAACGAAGTGATTCGTTTATATGATTCCTACAACTTTAACCAAGCTTTATCACTCATGAATTATTTCTTTGTCGTGGTGTTAAGCCAAAACTATTTAAACTACGCGAAAGATATTCTTTATTGTGAGGCGAAAGATAGTGTCCGTCGTCGACAAGTGCAGACGGTGCTTTACGAAATGACCTTTACTTTAATGCGTTTATTAACACCGATTCTTCCGTTTACAATGGAAGAGGTAAACAATAATCTTCCTTACCACAGCAAAAATAATCCAAACCTTTATGATTTCCCGAAGCACACCGAAGTGTTTACCAAAGACGGTAAATTGTTAAATCTTGTCGGTAAGTTAAACAATTTCTTAAACGATGTTTATCGTGCACTAGAAGATTTACGGAAGCAAGGCGTGATTGGTAGTTCGCAAGAAGCGAGCCTTAATTTAACTGTTACTGATCCGGAGATTTATCAAGCGTTAAGTCAAGTTGAACCCGCTGAATTAGCGCGCCTCTTTATTGTTTCTAAAGCCCAAATTAGTTATGGCGATAAACAAGTGATTAGCGCGACGCGCGCCAAAGGCGAAAAATGCCCACGGTGCTGGAATTACCACGAAGATTTAGTGACTTTAAAAGATGGCACCAAAGTGTGCAAGCGGTGCGCTGGGGTGTTAAAACATGACCACCAAATTTAAGAAAGCGGATGTGAAGGCGTTTCTTCTGCGCCTTATTCGTCATCCACTTTTTTATGTTTTACTCGCGTTAATTGCGATTGATATAGCGAGTAAATGGATTGTCGCTAATCATTTTAATTGCCACGCGACAAGCGAACAGATCTGGCTGATACCAAACTTTATTTGTGTAACACTCTCTTTTAATACGGGTGCCATTTTTGGCCTTGGTAATGGTGAATTATGGTCACGCGTTTTCTTTATCATCGTTCGTTTATTGATTACGCTTATTGGTCCGATTATTTATTTTCTTAAAGGGCAAAAACTAAGAACACGGTATAAAGTTTGTCTCGCGATGATTTACGCGGGTTGTATTGGTAATTTAATCGATGGCTCACTATATTGGGAGAGCACGGTTGGCTTTAACGGGGTCATTGACTGGATTCAATTTTCCTTCTTCCCGTATATCTTTAACTTAGCGGACGCTTATATTACGATCGCGGTGTTCTTAGTAATTATTTTTATCATCATTGATGAGGTTCACGAAGTGCGCATCAAGAATCGCCAAGGTGCTTATACCTTAACTCCCGAAGAATACGAGAAGAAAATGGCGGAAGAAAACCGAAAGAAAAATGGAATGCACGATTCAAAATAGTGACTACGTCGGGAAACGAATTGATCAGGTTTTACCCTTACTTGATTCTTCTTTAACCCGTTCCCAAGTGCAGAAATTAATTAAGCTTAAACAGTTATTAGTTAATGATCAAAACGTTAAGGCTAACTATTTAGTTAAATTCGCTGATCACATTGTTTTAAAGACGAAAGTAAATAGCGAACTTAAACCCGAAAATATTCCGTTAGCGATTATTTATGAAGACGATGATTTATTAGTCATCAATAAGCCGCGGGGGTTAGTAGTGCATCCGGGAAACGGTAATCACGAACACACCTTAGTGAACGCTTTACTATATCACGTGAAAAATCTATCTAGTATTGACGCTTCGCGGCCGGGCATTGTTCACCGAATTGATAAAGATACATCAGGATTATTAGTGGTCGCTAAAACTAACGCTGCGCATCGCGCGTTAGCAAAACAACTCGAAAACCACACGATGCACCGCGAGTATTTAGCGTTAGTAAAAGGCGTGATTAACGAGAATAGCGGAACTATCATTGGACCGATTGGTCGCGATAAAACTAATCCGCTTAAAATGACGGTTGATCCAAAAAACGGCAAAGAAGCCGAAACGACTTTTAAAGTCGTTGAACGGTTAAATGAGGCGACCCTAGTGGAGGCTAAACTAAAACAAGGTCGGACCCACCAAATTCGTGTGCATTTTAATCACATCCATCACCCAGTGATTGGTGATTTAGTCTATGGGCATCTGAACCGTGACCGCGTGAAGGATGGGCAAATTTTACACGCCTATCAAATCACCTTTATCCATCCCCGTACACAAAAAGAAATAACCTTTAAAGCACCGGTCCCCGAATATTTTAAAAAAGCGGTTAAGCTTTATCGTTAACTAATAACGCGCTGATAAGTCGTGAAATGTTTTTTCACAATTTTATCTAATTCTTTGACACCGTGTTCTTGCACAAATTGTTTAGCGAATTCCTCAACGTGTTTACCAGCACCAAAGGGAAGATCAGTGTGATATTTACGGGATAATTTCTCCATATGGAGAAGGAAGGAATAACGAGCGATTACGCTAGCGAGAGCGACACTAGGGAAATAGCTTTCTCCTTTCGCGTGGAAATAAATATCACGTTCAACATTTTTCTCACTACTTAAATAACGATAATAATTTTTTGCGGCGACAAATTCATCGACATAGATGTTATTAATTTTGGGATAGCGGCGGTGGAGATTACATAGCGCCCGGTTATGAAGATAGGCTTTGATTTTGTTTTCGTTAAAACCCTTCTTTAAAGTTAGTTCGTTATATTTCACATTATCAAGGGTTAAAGAAGAATAAGGGAATTCTTTAATGACGATTTTTCCGATAGCTTTAATCTTTTCGTCGGTTATTTTTTTTGAATCCATGACGCCTAATTCTTTTAACCGTTTAATGTCAGTTTTTTTAACGAGCGCGGCGACAACTGTAACCGGACCAAAGAAATCGCCGGTTCCCACTTCATCACTACCAATTTGGTCATCGTTAAAAACAAAGTTTTTACTGACTTTTTGTGGTTTCATTTGGGCAACTTTTTCTGCTTCAACTTGGTCGTATTCATCAATGCCTAATTCGTGAAGAATTTTCTCAATATTGGCTTCACTTTTTCCGCCAATGGTTAAAGAGTAAAGTGGTTTTTTGGGTGACTTATAAACGGTAATTGTCGCGGCATCAACTTTCGCAAAAAAGACCGCGTATTCCATGGGATTAGTTAATTGATAGCGGTGGTATTTCCGCTTAATAATGGTAAGGAGTTCTTCACTGATTTTTAACGAAATATTCATAAATTAGTTACCGCGCTACTAGCACGGAGTTTTCGCATAAATATCATTTCTATTGTAATATTATTTACGTGAATAACAAAGTTAAAGTTGCAATCCCGTTAATCCCGCATCAAAGCGGTGTTTATCAAATGTTTGATAAAAAGAACAAGATTATTTATATCGGAAAAGCCAAAGATTTATATAAACGAGTGAGCCAATATTTCTTACGTCCCCAAACCGGGAAAGTAGCGGCGATGGTGATGCACGTTGATCACTTTTCTTATATTCTCACTAAGACGGAAAAAGAAGCGTTAATTTTAGAAATGAATCTAATTCACGAGCATCTGCCGCGTTATAACATTTTGCTTAAAGATGACTCGCATTATCCTTATATCGCGTTAGCGAAAAATCATAATCCGCTGTTAAAAATTGCGCGTAATCGCAATGACAATAAGTTCTATTATTTTGGACCATATCCGAATAGTGGAGCGGCGTATCAGGTGATTGATATGCTCAATAAATTATTCCCGCTACGGAAGTGCCGGACTTTACCGAAAGTGCCGTGTTTATATAAGGAATTAGGGCAATGTTTAGCCCCGTGTGTTCATGCGGTTAATCCGGATGTTTACCAAAAAATGGTGAACGATATTCGTTCGTTTTTAGAAGGCAATAACCAGGCAATTAAAAACGAAATTAAACAAAAAATGCTTACGGCGAGTGAAGAAGAACGGTATGAACAAGCAAACGAATATAAGAAACTCCTTCAAGCAATTGATAAGGTGAGCGAAAAACAAGTGATGGAAAATCCGATGTTTAAATCACTAGATGTTTTTGCCTATTCTCACCGCGATGGTTATTTATGTTTAGCGGTGCTTACTTACCGTAACGCCACTTTACTTGGTAAAAACGCTTATATTGTGCCAACTTTCTTTAATAACGAAGACGAAATTATCCACTTGATTGAACAATATTATCAAGACCGTGAAGTACCAAAAATGATTGCGGTTAATTTAACTAATACTAAAGAATTAGAAACAATGTTCTTAACGAAAGTGGTCAGCACGAAGCGCGGGGCGATTTATGAAGCTATTCTTGTGGCGGAAAATAACGCGAAAGATAGTCTTGACAAGCATTTTATGAGTGCCCGTTTAACCGATAATAACCTTGATTTATTAGTGGAACTTGGCAAGTTATTAAAAATTGATACACCGTATCATATTGAATTATTTGATAACTCGCATCTTCAAGGGAGTGATCCGGTGAGTGCGTTAGTGGTTTATATTAATGGTCGACCGAATAAAAAGATGTACCGGAAATACCATATCGAAGGACAAGGTAACGATGATTTTGCGAGTATGCGCGAAGTGGTGGCGCGTCGCTACAAACGATTAAAAGAAGAAAAACAACCGTTCCCGGATTTATTACTACTTGATGGCGGGTTACCGCAACTAAGAGCGATTAAAGAAAAATATTCGTTCCCGATTTTCGGCTTATATAAAGACGATAAACACCAAACGCGGGGCATTATTGACCAGCGGGGAAAGATTTATCCGCTTAACCATGAATCGCCATTATTTTTACTATTAATGCGGATGCAAGATGAAGTCCATCGCTTTGCGATTTCTTTCCATAAAGAGCAAAGAAGTAAGCGGATGTTTAAGTCGATATTTGATGATATTCCCGGTTTAGGTAAGAAGCGTTTAGAAGTCTTAATGAAGCAATACCAAACGATTGATGATTTAACTAAGGCGAGCGAACAAGAACTATGCCAAATTCTCTCAGCGAGTGTCGCGAAAATTCTCTACGAACGCCTACACAAATAATTGAAATATCACTTTAATGATTTTATAGTTATATAGCGATGCCCTCTTAGCTCAGCTGGATAGAGCAACGGCCTTCTAAGCCGTAGGTCAGGCGTTCGAATCGCCTAGAGGGTACCACTTAATTAATTTATGAGCACCATTGGGATTATTGGTCTTGGCACAATTGCGACGCATTATTACCGCGGATTAAGTAATTCTCGCTTTTTTGATGAGATTATGGTGTGCGATATCAATCCCAAAGCGGTGGCCCGCAAGTTATATAAAGGTTCGCCATATTATCAATCGGTCGATGCGCTTATTAAAAACGGAAAACCCGATTATGTTTTAATTGCGACACCACCCGCGACTCATTTTGCAATCGCTAAAAAGGCCATTCAGGCCAAAATTAATGTTCTTATTGAAAAGCCGATTTTCCTCGACAAAAAGCATTTTTCTATCATTGAAAAGTTGGCGAAAAAACACCACGTGAGTGTAACAACAGTTTTTCACTGGCAAAACGGGCAAGAAGTGAAAGAATTTTTACGTCATTATCGTTTAGATAAAATTAGTGAAGTTACTACGACCGTCTTTGACCCTTATTCAAAAGATGGGAAAACTATCGATCAGGACCGGTTGCCACTTGAAGGCGCTTTTATCGATTCGGGGATTAATATTTTATCGTTTATTAAATTGTTCACCCCGTTTAAAAGTTTAAAAATTAATGATGTTAAATTTAAGTATGCAAAAAATGCGCATTTACCAATTAAAGCCGCTTTTATCGGAACAATCGATCGATTAAAGATTAAATTTACAATTGATTGGACTAAACATAAAAATGAAAAAATATCCCAGGTTAAATACGCTAATCGTCTCATCACAATTAACCATTCCAAACAAATGATTATTGATGGCAAAAAGGTTATTAAGTGTGACAAGATGATTCGCCTTGACCGTCATTATTATAATTTTTTCACTAATTTTACTGGTGTTGATAACTATCAAGAGTCCAAGGTTATTCATGATTATTTACTTAAAATTAATCAAAGGGGTTCACGATGATATTTAATAAGGTTTTCCATTTTTTTAGAGGCAAAACACGTAAGCGGAATCGCGTCCTTTCGCTTCTTTTATGTATTGTCATTGTCGCTTGTATTCTCTTACTAATTTATGGTTTAAAAAGTGACGCGGTCTGGGAAACAATTGTTGGTTCTTTCTTAGCGGTTTTCTGCACTTCAATCTTTCTACCGATTCTTTCAAATTTTTTAGCCAACCTTGAAGATTCAGAAAAAGTGTCGTGCGATACAAAAACGTTATTATCGACCTATAAATATGATCCTTCTTATCTTAAAACATTAACGTTAAATGGCGAAAAAACGACCTTTTTATATCATCCGTTAATTGCTCCAAACGAAGCTAGCCATCTAAGTTTTAAAGTGGCGGATAAAAACGAAAATAATTTTGAACTGACCGATTTAATCGCTAATAGTGCTTCGCAACTTTTTAGCGCTCACCTTAATTCGGAGAAAGCGTTTGAAGACATGGTTCGTTTGGATGATTATCAAGTGAACGAAGGAGTAGCGACTTTCTATACATCACGGACTAACTATTTTAATCATTTACTCACTAATCGGGCGGCCGATTACCAAATTGATAATAGTTTCTCCTTGCGGGATATTTATGAACATGGTCCTTTAATTAGCCCGCTTAGTAAATCGAAATTTTCTAATCACATTGGTCTAAACGCGTTAGTTATTACCGCGGATGGATATTTATTTGTCCCACGTCGTTCAATCACCGCGACTATTTCGAAAAATAAAGTTACTTCATCCATCGCGTGTGGCTTACAAGCAGGCGATATCAGCGGCATCAACTTTGATGGCGATTTCTTAACGCGCGATGTTATCTTTACAAAAATGTTTAAGCGTTTACCGCTAAAAAAGGAATTAATTAAGTTAGCGGATGTTGATATTCACTTTCTTGGCTGTGGACAAAATATCTATGAAGCTGGTAAACCGCAGTTTTATTACGCGATTCGATTAAAAAATGTCAATGTTAATAATGTCAAAAATTACGTTAATAAATCCAATGATCAAGGCAAAATCGATATTGACCGCAAGCTCTATTTAATCAAAATGGACGACATCAAGTTTATGCGTGAAGAAAAGATTGTTTTACCTGGTTACTTGTTTAAACAAAACGAACTTCGCCCACTAAAACATCCAGTCAAAGTTCGCTTTGAAAGATCGTTCATCGTGAATTACTGGTACTACCAAGAAACAAAAAATCATTAAATTAATGACTTTTTATTGCTTTAATAACTTATTCTTACTAGAATAATTATTAAGGAAAATTGTTTCCAATTTTTAAAAAAGGGGAAAAATATGGGAAAAGCATTAGTTTATATTCAATCAGGTGGCCCAACCGCGGTGATTAACACATCACTTTATGGCGTTATTAAGGAAGCGAAAAAGCATCCTGACGAAATTAGCGCTATTTATGGTTCATTGAACGGTATTGAAGGATTAATTGATAATAAAATTATCGATTTAAATAAAGAAAAAGATGAAACTATTGAACTATTACAACAAACACCTGGGGCGGCTTTAGGCACCACGCGTTATAAATTACCGAAAGATATTAAAGATCCGATTTATCAAAAAATTCTTTGTACGGTTCAAAAATATAACATTGGCTATATTTTCGTTAACGGCGGTAACGATTCAATGGATACCTGCCATAAATTAAGCGTTCTATGTAAAGAACTAAAACTCGATATCAAAGTAATGGGTATTCCAAAAACGATTGATAACGACTTAGCCGTAACCGATCACTGCGTAGGCTTTCCAAGCGCGGCTAAATCAGTTATTAATAACGTTAAACAAATTTGTACCGATGCACGTTGTTATAAACGCGGTAAGGTCTTCATTATCGAAATTATGGGCCGGAACGCTGGCTGGTTAGCAGCGAGCGTGGACTTATTACCCGCCGGCTCTCGTCCCGATTATATGTATCTTCCTGAAAATTCCTTCAATATGGAACAATTCCTAAAAGACGTAAAAGAAACCTATGACCGGAAAGGCCATTGTATTGTCTCCATTAGTGAAGGTATTCATTTTGAACGCGATACTTCCGCGGCGCGGGTTGACGCGTTTAACCATGTTCAACTCGGTGGTGCGGGTGATGCGTTAGCGAAAATTGTCGAAGATAAACTAAATCTTCCCACTCGTTCAATTGAATTAAGCTTAATCCAACGCGCTGATTCGATTTTAGCGAGTAAAGTCGATCACGATGAAGCGATTGCTTGTTCAAAGGTCGCGTTTGAATCCGCTCTTAAAGGTGAAACCGGTAAGATGGTATGTATCATTCGTAAGAGTAGTAATCCTTATACGGTCGAATATAAATTAATGGACATCGCGAAAATCGCCAACGTTGAAAAGACGATCCCCTTTGAAATGATTGGTGGAAAAACCGGTATGACCGATGCCTTTAAAAAATATCTCCGCCCGTTAATTCAAGGCGAAATTGATGTGAAATATAAAGATGGCATTATTGAAACCGCCACACTGGAGAAACATTTACTATGAAGAAAAAATTTACTCCTGAGCAAAGATGCTTATTAATTTTAAGCGTTTTTAATTTTTCGATTTTACTCATCTTTTTAATTGTCTCGAGTCTCACGAAACTTTGGGGTTTAACCCTTGGTTGGGGTATTGGTTGTTTAGTTACTTTTCTCAATATGTTCCTTTTATTCAAGACTGGAGACGCAATTACCGAATCATCAAAACGTAATTCTGGTTTAGGTATTTCCTTAGCCTATTACGCTTTCCGCTTTTTAATTATTGGTGGAGCGTTAGTGGCTTGTGCGGTCGCTCAATATGTAACCCCAAAAGATTTTGTGGTGTTTGATTGGTCAGTCTTTACCTGCGCCGCGAGTGTTTTACCAGGTTCATTAATCTTATTAATTTTCTATCACGAGGATGAGGATACACCAACACCAACGAAAAAATAACTATGCAAGAAATCTTCGACCACTTTTTTGATTTCACAATTCCTGGACCGATTTTGATGTCCTATATCATCATCGGACTTTTGATTGTCTTATGCATTGTGGTCTTTATTCTAGCGAAACGCGCTGATCCGCTTAAAAAACCAAAAGGCTTACTCGCCATAGCCGAAATCGCGGTGGAGAAAGTTGATGGTTTAGTCGACGAAAACATGGGAAAGAGTTTCCCGAATTTCGGGGCGTATGTTTTAGCGATTGCCTTATTTATCTTTACTTCGTTTATCCTTGGTATTGTGAGTTTCCCTAATCCCTTAGATGGTGGGCAAACGAGTCTAGGTAACCCTTTAACTTACTTAGGTGTTCCTTTATCCTTAGCGCTTTGTACTTTCACGATGATTCACGTGACGAGTATTAAATATACGAAGTGGAGTTATTTTAAACGTTACGTTGATCCAATCCCGGCTTTCTTACCCATCAACTTATTAAGTATGTGGGCGCCGTTACTTAGCTTAACTTTACGGCTTTTTGGTAACGCCTTTGCGGGCTGGGTGCTCATGAGTATTGTCTATTGGGCGTGTGGATCTTTATCAAATTTAATTTTTGCGAATTTAGCGGCGGGCCCGGGGTCAATCTTTATCGCTCCCCTCGTGGCGCCTATGTTACACGCCTACTTTGACGTGTTCTCCGGAGCGATTCAAACATTGGTCTTTATGTTTCTCTCGATGCTGTTTGTAGCACAAGAGAAACCTGAAGAAATAAAAGCGGAAGAGCGCCTAGCTCTTGCGTAAAAAAAGAAAAAGGAGGAAAACTTATGGATGTTGGTCTAATCGCAATCGGTGCTGGTATCGCTATGATCAGCGCTGGCTGTAGCTCCATTGGTGAAGGCATGATTGCTTCAAAAGCAATCGAGGGTATGTATCGGAACCCCGAAATGGCGAGCAAATTACGCTCGAACATGATCGTGGGTATCGCGCTCGATGAAACGTGCGGTATTTATTCATTGCTTGTCGCTATCTTAATTATCTTTGTTTTAAGAGGCTAAGGGTTATGATAAACGGTTCATCACCAATTGACCCCGAGTCAATTTTGCCGAACATCATTCCGACGTTTTGGCCCTTTATTACACAACTTCTCGCGTTCATTATTTTGTTCGTGGTGGTCTTTTTCCTGTTTTATAAACCAGTGAAGAAACTGCTCGCGAAACGGAACGAGTTTGTGAAAAATAATATTGATCAAGCCAAGGCGAACGAAGTGAAAAGTGAGGCGCTATTAAAAGAGGCGGATGAAAAACTAAACGCGAGTTACCGCGAAGCTAAAAGTGTGGTTAAACAAGCGAAAGTCGATGCCGAAAACGTTCGCGCGGATATTCTTGCGAAAGCGAAAATTGATGCCAAAAACGAAATGCTTCGGGCGCAAGAAAATATCGCCGAAGAAGTGAAAAGAAGCGAAGCAGCGATTCACCGCGAAATGGTTGATATCGCTTTTAGCGCGAGTGAAAAAATCTTAGCGCGAGAAGTGAACAAAAAGGATAACGTGAAGCGCGTTAACGCCTTTATTCACGACTTAAAAGAGGACAATAAAACGGCATGAGAGATTCGGTGGCGTTGCGTTACGCTGAGGCGCTTTTTATCTTAGCAAAAGAAGAAAAGAAGATCGCTTTTTACCAAGCGCAAATGAAGGCACTAACCAAATCCTTAGCGGCCCATCCGGAACTTTTACATCTTCTAAAAAGTGAATTTGTCACTCACGAAGAACGGGTAAAAGTCGTGGATAAAGTTTATGTCGCTTATCCGATAACCATTAGGAATTTTCTTAAAGTGCTTATCCAAAATCACCGTCTATCTCAATACCAAGAAATTGCCCAAGCCTTTAATTCGTTATGTAACGAAAATAATCACGTAATTGAAGGCATTATTTATTCAACAACGCCGCTAGAAGAGAAGGCGTTAAACGAAATTCAAACCGCTTTAAGTGCGAAAGAAAAGAACGCCGTGGAATTAATTAACCGCATTGATCCTTCCTTGATTGGTGGTGTCAAAGTGGTGATTAATAACCACGTTTATGATTATTCAATTGCTAGTGAACTAACGGCGATGCGCGGCGCCTTAAAAGCGTAAGGAGGTCCAGATGAAAATTAAATCGAACGAAATTTCTTCCCTCATTAAAGAAGAGATTAAACATTTTTCCCATGCCCTTGAGTCCAATGATGTTGGCACCGTGATTTCGGTTGGTGATGGGATTGCCCTTGTTTATGGACTTGATAAAGCGATGCTCGGGGAACTTTTGTTATTCCCGCACGATATCTATGGCATGGTCATGAATCTTGACCCCGACCACGTTGGTGTCGCTTTGTTTGGTAACGATCGATTAATTAAAGAGGGTGACATTGTTAAACGGACCAATAAAGTTACGGAAGTGCCAGTGGGCAACGCCTTATTAGGCCGCGTAGTGAACGCCCTTGGCGTACCACTTGATAACGGGCTTACGATTAAAACCAAGAAATACCGGCCAATCGAACGCATTGCGCCGAGCGTTATGACGCGGAAGAAAGTTGATACTCCATTAGAAACCGGGATTAAAGCGATTGACGCGATGACCCCAATTGGTCGTGGTCAACGGGAATTAATTATTGGTGACCGGCAAACAGGAAAAACCGCGATTGTCATTGATACCATCATTAATCAACGCGACAAAAACGTGAAATGTATTTATGTCGCGATTGGGCAAAAGAATTCTAGTGTCGCGGGTATTTATCAAAAGCTCAAAGAACACCACGCGATGAGTTATACCGTTATTATTAACGCGGCGGCTAGTGAATTAGCGCCGCTTCAATATATTGCACCCTATAGCGCGATGGCGATGGCCGAAGAGTGGCTCGAAAATGGCGAAGATGTTTTAGTCGTGTTTGACGATTTAAGTAAACACGCGGTTGCCTATCGGACTTTATCGCTACTTTTAAAAAGATCACCCGGACGTGAAGCCTATCCTGGTGATATCTTCTATGTCCACTCGCGCTTACTAGAAAGAGCATGTAAGCTTGATAAGAAATACGGTGGTGGAAGTATTACCGCTTTACCAATTGTCGAAACCCAAGCGGGCGATATTTCTAGTTATATTCCCACTAACATCATTTCGATTACCGATGGACAAATCTTCCTAGTGACTGATTATTTTAACGCTGGTTTACGTCCAGCAATTGATACCGGGTTATCCGTCTCACGGGTTGGTAGTGACGCCCAATTTAAAATGATGAAACAAGTGGCGAAGTCACTTAAGATTGAATTAGCTAACTACCGCGAATTATTAAGTTTCTCGCAGTTTGGTAGTGACCTTGATAAAGAAACTAAACGCATTTTAACTCACGGCGCCATTTTAACGGAGACGTTAAAACAAGCCCAATATTCACCTTATCCATGTAGCCGCCAAGTCATTGAAATTTACGCGGTGAAGAATGGTTATTTTGATGAAGTCAAACCATCGTCACTCTTAGAACTATTAGATGATTTATATAGTTATATTTCGACTTCACATAAAGCCGTTGTCGCGGCCTTAGATAAACAAAAGGAATTAACCGCGGAAATCGAAAAGAAATTAAAAACGGGGATTGAACAATTCGTTAGAACAATTAAATAATTATGGTAACTTTAGTTAAAACTCGTCGGCGCATCAATAGTGTTAAAACCACACGAAAAATTACTAACGCGATGGAAATGGTCGCGTCAGTTAAGCTGTGGCGTTATTGGCGTGTCATGAGTCGTAGCGACGCCTTTATTCGGACAATTGAAGAAATTATTGTCCATTTACAAAACGAGTTACCACCCGCGGACACATTTAACGCGAAACGGCACGGCCGACTAATTATCGTGGTGAATTCAAATATCGGTTTATGCGCTGGGTATAACAATGATATTTTCCGCTTCGCAAGTAGCGTGTTAAAGCCAACTGACCGGATTATTCCGATTGGTATGAAAGGTAAATCTCACTACAAAAATTTAGATTACCAGTTCGATGACAGTTATACGATGCTAAACGATAAGATTAGTTTTGGCGAGATTGCTAAATTTGCTTTTTCGTTACTTGAAGAGTTCTATCGTCTTAATTATGAATCGGTACAGATTGTTTATATGAATTATCTAGCGAGCATGACGTATAAACCAACCATCGAGCAATTATTGCCGTTAAAAAAACCCGCGCAAGCGAGCTCATCAGCCTTACTTGGACCGGTTATTGAACCAAACGCTCAAACCTTACTTGAACAGATTTTACCGACATATTTAGCCAACAAGATTTATCACGCGATTTTAGTAGCGCAAGTGAGCGAACAAGCTTCCCGCCGGGTGGCGATGAAGAACGCGACGAATAACGCGAGCGACATCTTAGATAAATTACAACTTGAATATAATAAAGCGCGCCAAAACGCGATTACCCAAGAAATTACTGAAGTGGTTGCGGGTGGAAATAATTAATGGAGGATCTAGTATGAAATTAGCACTAGGAAAAGTTGTTCAAGCCGTGGGGCCAATTATCGACGTTAAGTTTGACGATGGTCATTTACCAAGTCTATTAACGGCGCTGGAAATTGATAATCAACACAATAAATTAGTTCTTGAGGTGGCTCAACACATTGGTGACGACGTCGTCCGTGCCGTCGCCATGGGTGCGACCGAAGGAATTGTGCGCGGGATGAAAGTCATTGATACTGGCGCCCCCATTAGTGTCCCGGTTGGCGAAGCGACCTTAGGTCGGATGTTTAATGTTCTTGGTGATCCGATTGATAATAAACCAGCGTTAACGAAAGTTAAAAAAATGTCGATTCACCGGGAAGCGCCAAAATTTAAAGAGCAAAATGTTAGTAACGAAATCTTAGAGACTGGTATTAAGGTTATCGATTTACTTTGCCCGTATTTAAAGGGCGGGAAAATTGGTTTATTTGGTGGAGCGGGTGTAGGCAAAACCGTGTTAATTCAAGAATTAATTCGTAACATCGCCACCGAACAAAAAGGTACTTCCGTCTTCGCTGGTATCGGTGAAAGAAGTCGGGAAGGTAACGACTTATATTTTGAAATGAAGGCGAGTGGCGTCTTAAGTAAAACCGCTCTTGTCTTTGGTCAAATGAATGAACCACCTGGCGCTAGAATGCGGGTTGGTTTAACCGGCTTAACGATGGCGGAATATTTCCGTGACCAAAAGAAACAAGACGTGTTACTTTTTATCGATAATATTTTCCGGTTTACCCAAGCTGGTAGCGAAGTGAGCGCTCTTTTAGGAAGAATGCCTAGCGCCGTTGGTTATCAGCCAACGCTTGCCACCGAAATGGGCCAACTCCAAGAAAGAATCACTTCAACGAAAGACGGTTCAATTACTTCAGTGCAAGCAGTTTATGTTCCGGCGGACGATTTAACTGACCCGGCCCCGGCCACGACCTTCTCGCACCTTGATGCGAAGACGGTGCTTGACCGTAATACCGCGGCTTTAGGAATTTATCCGGCGGTAGATCCGCTTGATTCCACTAGCGCGGCCCTTGATCCACGCGTGGTTGGTCAAGAGCATTATGATGTTGCTCGTCAAGTCCAACAAATTTTACAGCGTTATAAAGAACTCCAAGATATTATTGCGATTCTAGGGATCGATGAATTAAGCGATGAAGATAAGGCGATTGTGGCGCGGGCGCGGCGGATTCGTAACTTCCTTAGTCAACCTTTCTATGTTGCCGAAACTTTCCTTGGCATGCCAGGCCGCTATATCCCCTTAAAGGAAACGATTCGTTCGTTTAAAGAAATTTTGACGGGTAAATACGATAAATTACCCGAGAGTGCCTTCCTTTATGCTGGGACCATCGAAGATGTGGTGAAGAAGGCAAATAATAAATAAGTATGAAACCGTTTGTGCTTGAAATTTCTACTCCTAAAGGCGTTTATCTTCACGAAGAGGTGAAAGAGCTTTATTTAAAGACGTCTTTAGGCTACATGGGAATTTTAGCCGGACACGATACTTTAATTACGGGCGTTGATATGGCGCCTTGTTGTATTATCGATAAAGATAATCACAAAAATTATTACGCGCTTTTCGCCGGTGTACTTAATGTAAAAAAAGACGTCGTCGAACTAGCCGTTAATAATATTGAGCACACGGATGCGATTGATTTAGAACGAGCGAAGAAAGCTCATGAGCGAGCCGAAGCCCGGATCAATAAAAAGGATAAAGCAATCGACATTCAGCGTGCCGAATTAGCGCTCAAACGGGCGCTTGTTCGAATGAATACAATGAAGAAGGATATTTTATGAATTTTATTTTTATTTCTCCTAATTTTCCCGAAGGCTATTACGCTTTCCTAGAAGGTTTAAAAAGTGCGGGCTTTAATGTTTTAGGGATTGGTGATGCCCCTTACGATGATCTTCATCCCATCGCCAAAGCGAGTATGACAGAATACTATCGTTGCTATGATATGAATAATTTTGACCGGCAATGTGAAGCGGTTGAATTTTTCGAAAATAAATACGGGCACATTGATTATCTTGAATCCAATAACGAATATTGGTTAAGAAATGACGCCGCCCTTCGGCAGCGCTTTAATATTGATGGACTTCGTCCCGAGGACATGGATAACATCACTAACAAAGCGAAAATGAAGAAATTCTTTTTAGCGGGCGGAGCGAAAGTAGCGCGTTACCATATGGTTGATGATAAAGCCCATTGTTTAGCGTTTATTAAAGAAGTTAATTACCCTGTGTTTATAAAACCCGCGGTTGGTGTGGGCGCACAACGCACCTACAAGATTTCTAACGAAAACGATTTAGACCGTTTCTTTATGGAACGCGACGTCAATGTCTCTTACATTATGGAAGAATTTATTACCGGTGATTTAATGTCATTTGATGGGATTTGTAATTCAAAAGGCGAAGTCGTGATTTGTGATGAATCGCATTTCTTAACGCCAATTGATATTGTTCTTCATGAACAAATTGATAACCGGTATTATACGACCGCTTTTGTTGATCCAAAATTTGAAAAGATTGGGCGGGCCGTGGTGAAAGCCTTCGGGATTAAAAAACGTTTCTTCCACATTGAATTTTTCCGCTTAACCGCGACGAAAAAAGGCTTAGGTAAAAAAGGTGACTATGTTGGCCTAGAATGTAACATGCGACCACCCGGAGGTTCAACTCCCGATATGATTAACTTCGCCTTATCTACTTCATGTCACCACGTGTGGGCGGATGTCATGATGTTTGACGAAAACCGCGAACGGACCGATTACGAAAAGTTTATTTGTATGGCCGCAACGCGTCGTGATCGCTTTAACTATGTCCATAGTTTCGATGAGGTGTGTGCGACTTACTATAACAACATTTGTATGTCAGGACGGAATCCAGAAATTTTAAGTGATGCGCTTGGCAATGATTTCTTCTATGGTAAGTTTAAGACCCTTAAAGAAGCGATGGCGTTTGCGGATTTTGCTTTACTTAAAAAAGGATAGTCGGTTAAAATAAAACGCGAGGTATTTTATGAATCCATGGCATAACGTTAATAAAGACAAAGTTAAACCGAGTGATTTTGTCGCTTGTATTGAGATTTCAAAAGGCAGTAAAAATAAATACGAGCTTGATAAAGAATCGGGCTTATTACGCCTTGACCGGATCCTTTATACATCCACTAACTATCCACAAAACTACGGTTTTATTCCTCTAACGCTCGCGCTTGATGATGATCCACTTGATGTCTTAGTGCTCACGAGTGAACCTATCGTCCCCCTTGCCCTTGTTGATTGTATGCCAATTGGCATTCTTTATATGAAAGACCAAGGGAAGATTGACGAAAAGATTATCGCGGTCGCTCAACATGATCCTTTCTATAATAGTTATAAGGATATTCGCGAATTACCGCCTCACATTGTAAACGAAATTTCTCATTTCTTCCGGGTGTATAAAGAACTCGAAGATAAAAAGACCGCGGTGCGGAAAGTCGAAGGTCATACCGCTGCGATTAAAGCAATTCAAAACGGTTTAAAACGTTATCAAGATAAATTTACCAAGTAAATTATTTTAGGATTAATAAGGAACGCATATCAGCCTGGATATGCGTTTTCTTTTCGTCAGCAATCTTTTTAAATATTTCTTTTTTAGTGGTCTTATAGCGTTCGATCGCCCAGTAATACCAAAGCAGATTTAAAAACATCACCATATATGGTAAGTCGTTAATTTGTTTATCACTCGCTCCATAAGTATCAAGGAATAATTTAATAAGGTGTTGGTCAGTTAAATTATTTTCGCTAATAAAAGAGGCTAAATCAAAAAGGGCAATATTCTTTCCTGCGAATTCATAATCGATGAGGTAATTTCGTTTACTCGTGTAAAGTAAATTATTTTCCACCACATCGTTATGACAAAACACGTGGCGGTGGTGGCGATAAATCCGATGAACTTTCTTTAAGACAAGTGATTCGTGCGAAAAGGTGGTGGTTTCGTCACTAGCTTGTTTATAAAATTTAAAACGTTTAAATGGTCGAAAATAAACGAGCGTACGAATTTTTGCCGTGTGGAGTTTCTTTAGTAATTGTGCGGCCCCTTGGACCATTACTTCGTTTGGCTTAAAGGTTTTGGCGTTTGGAATATATTGGCTTACTTTATTACCGATGTCATCAAGACTAATCAGGGATTCAGAAATACCGAGGCCTTGAATTTTCCACATAATATAGCGTTCTCTTTGCGCGGAATAGAGTTTTTCCGCCATACTTTTAATCCGCACAACGTAGCGATAATTGACTAAATAACTAGTGTTAGAAACACCAGCATAAATCGGGCTAATGCTATGAACGGGGGCATTAATTAAGTGAGCAATTTGTTCTTCATTCCGCATGGTAGCGTTTCTTCTTTTTTAATAATTCTAATGCAAGTGGATTAATTTTTCGTAAATTAATACTTTGATAGTGGCGGACATTCACTTTCGCTAAAGCGTTATCGCGAGTAAGATCGCGCCGATGAGCGTACATAATTTCGCCACTATTTAGTCGCGAGATTACAAGTAATATAGAGGCAGCTAAATCAAGTATTTGATTCGATGGATTTTCGCTATTAATAATAAGATGTGCACTGGGTTGGTCTTTTAGATGGAGCCAGGTGGCGCGACTACTATTTTTAAACATTTTAAAAGTTAGATAATCGTTTTCGAGGGCGTTTTCGCCGAAATAATAACGAACGTTTTGATAATCAATGTAGTAGGGGAGATAAGCAGGGATATTTTGTTTTGCTGATTTATTTACTGGCTTAAGTAATGTCCGAATTTCTTCTTCACTTGCGTAAGTAAACACGTCGCAATAAAAGCGTGCGGTGTCTAATTCCTCTTCGACGGATTTTAAAATTTCTTCAGTATTAATTAGTGTGCGTTTCGCTTTTTTATATTTTGCAAAATAATCATTGGCGTTTTGAATAGCATTCTTACTTGGGTTTAATTTAATCGATTGAAAACTAGTTGCGCCGGGCTTAATTTCATTAGCGTTCATTAGGAGTAACTCGCCCCGTTCTTTATCGGATAAACGTTCTTCCGCCTTCTTTTTTGCATCGTGGATAGCACTAATCTTTTTTTCTAGCGCACGGACTCGCTTCGCATATTTTTTTAGATATTGGCCATATAGTTCTTTTTTCCGTTTATTAAGTGATTCATTAAACGCTACTTCAACATATTTACTATATGTTGTTAAAGAAAAATCTATCGGTGTATTTTCTTCGTTCTTTTTAGCTGGTAAAGTATAGATACCATTTTTAATTAGCGGTCGCGGATTAAGGGGACTAGTTTCATAGAAGGCAACAATAATCCGGTTATTTTGATCCGTTAAAATCATATTCGCGTGCGCTGGAATAAGTTCGAGATAGAGGTAGTAACGATTTTGGTGATAATAAGCATCGGTTGCAACTGTTGTAATTCGGATGACGCGGTCATTATTCATTTGGGTGATATCGTTAATTAGTGGGCGTCCGTTCATCATGGCGCGGGCGATGAATTCACTTGGTAAAGACAACTCATCATAAGATGTATCAAGTAAACCTATGTGGGGCTTGGTATTATCTAGATCAACCACTAACTTTTGCTTTTCGTTTTTTAGTGTGAACAAAAATAGGCGCGAATTAACTAAAGTAATATCGCTAATCCGCTTATGGATTAAAGAAGGCGTGTAGGCCTTAATGATTTGTTTTAAGTTCAGCGAATTAATTTTCATTTGGGTGATTAAATTATATACATAAACGCGCAAGAATTTAACTAACACTGACGAAAAATAAATGTTTATTTCTTTATCGTGTTAATATTATTAATAGAGAAAAGTGAGGTTTTTATGAAATACGCAAAAAAAGGTTTACGACTATTATCGTTCTCCATCATTCTTAACATTGGCTGGTCAGTGGCTTACGCTATCTTAAGCGGCTTTGTGAAAGAAGACATGGAAGGCTTAATAAAGTTTTTAAGTTATGGCACTTTAATTACTGCGACCGTTCTAGTTGTTTGTTACATTATTGATTTATGTGGCTTACATATTGCTGGTAAAGGTAATCACAAATTCCACCAAGCAAGTTTTCTAAAAATTGCTTCGCTAGTGCTAGCGATTGTTTGTTTAATTTTAGGAATCGTTGTCGCTACTAATCCAAATGCCCCAGCGGTTATTGCCACGATTATTAATGTTATTAATATCTTTACCTCGGTTGCTGAAGTTGTCGTCTTATTATGCATCATTAGCGGTTGTAAAGAGATCTCTCCTCGCGTTAAAGGTCAAGCCAACTTTGTCTTAGTTTGTTTTATCATTCAAGTGGTCGCGATGATTGTGTTAAGCTTCTTAGGAGAAAAAATTGATATGGCCGATCCAGACGAAAAATTAGTGGCCGCGATTGGCGCTATTTCTATCGTCTTCTCTTTCGCTGCCATTTTATACGCCATCAACTACGTTATCTTGATTTTCCGGACGACCGCTAACGTTGGTAAACCTCGCTAGTCTTTCACTAATTATTTATTAACTAAGAGAACCGCCCTTGAGCGGTTTTCTTTTTTAGTTTTTGCTATAAGCAACATTGCCACTAATTGATTTATTAGTTATAATATTTTTACAATGAAAAAGCCTGGTTTATTAATCATAATTGCTGGTCCTAGTGGGGTTGGAAAAGGCACCATAAGAAAAGAAGTAATGCGTGACCATTCACTTAAACTCGTTTTCTCGATTTCTTTAACCACTCGAGCAAAACGGGCTGGTGAAAAAAACGGTGTCGATTATTACTTTGTTTCGCGCAAGGATTTCTTAGCGGCGATTAAAAATCACGACCTCTTAGAATATAACCAATACGTCGGGCATTATTATGGCACTTCAAAGAGTCAAATTAATAAAGCGCGTCACCAAGGGAAAAACGTGATGCTCGAAATTGATGTTAACGGCGCGAAGAACGTGAAAAAGGCTTTCCCGGCAAGTGAAGTCTTATCGTTTTTTATCGTCCCGCCGAGTTTAAAAGAATTAGCGAAGCGGATTAAAGGACGGTCCACCGAAAGTGCCGCGACGATTAAGAAGCGGTTAGCGCAAGCCCGGGTTGAATTAAAGTTAAAAAATCGTTTTGATTATGTTGTGATTAACGATAAGGTAGACCGGGCAGCCAAAGAAATTAGGCAAATTATTAAAGCGGCTATTAAGCAAAGGGGTTAAGCGATGATTTTAGCGGAAGTGCTCATTGAACGTAGCGCTAACGCCCTAAACCGGCCGTTTACTTATCGCTATCCTTTTCAGGATAAATTAGCAAAAGGCGTGCGCGTAATTGTCCCCTTTAACCATCAAGAAGTGGTAGGCTACGTGATTAACGTGATTAATGATCCACGCGATAAGGCCGCTTATGAACATGAATCAGGTTTTGTTATTAACGATATTAAACGCGTCCTTGATCAATCGCCGTTACTCGATGATGAATTATTTGCGTTAGCGAAAAAGGTCGCGAATTATTATCTAGCACCGTTAATTAGTGTTTTACAAACGATGCTCCCGCCGAGTTTAGCGCCACGCTATTCGAGCTTAAAAGCGCCGAAAATTCATTACGCTAAATATTTAGCAATTCTTGATCCAAGCGAAAAAGATTTAACCCCAAAACAAATTGAATTATTACGGCTAATTTATCAGAATGATAAAGTTTTAAAACGCGATGTAAAAAGTCCAAGTATCGTTAAGAAACTAATTGAATTAAAACGGATTCGCGAAATTGCGATTGAAGCGCCGCGTTTAAAAATTCCGGAATTTGCTAAGGAACAAAAGAAAAATTTAACGCCGGACCAAAAGAAAGCGGTGCAAGCGATTTTACATGGCAAAAGTAAAACGAGTTTATTAGAAGGGGTAACGGGATCTGGTAAAACCGAAGTTTATTTAGCGCTTAGTGAAGAAGTTATTCGAGGTGGCAAAAATGTTTTAATGCTGGTGCCCGAAATTTCTTTGACCCACGTGATGGTGGAATATTATCAAAGACGATTCCACGGGAAAGTCGCGATTTTACATAGTGAATTAACCCCGGCGGAAAAATACGATGAGTACCGGCGGATTGCTCGGGGTGAAGCACATATTGTCGTCGGGGCGCGGAGCGCGATTTTTGCGCCACTAAAAAATATCGGATTAATTATTCTTGATGAAGAACATGTTGAATCCTATAAACAAGATGTTGTGCCAACTTATCATGCCCGTGAAGTCGCTTTTATGCGTGCGAAAACTAATAACGCACTAGTGGTATTAGGTAGCGCGACGCCATTACTAGAAACGCGAATTAGAGCAATGCGCGGTATCTATAATCATGTTTTACTGCCAAAACGGATTAACGAGATGCCATTACCGAAGACCACAATTGTTGATATGTTGAAAGGCTATAACTTGTGCCGTGAATCACACATGTTTTCCAAAGTTCTCTACGAAAAAATTAAGAATCGTCTAGCGCGCCACGAACAAGTCATCTTACTAATTAATCGTCGCGGGTACGCGCCTTCAGTGATATGTCGCGAGTGCGGGCAAACGATCAAATGTCCGGATTGTAATATTGCTTTAACTTATCACCGTGAAGATAATATGCTCAAATGTCACCATTGTGGGCACGTTGAAATGATGAGTAAAACTTGTCCGCATTGTGGTTCAAAATTTTTGTCGCGCACTGGCTTTGGCACAGAACGAATCGAACAAGAAATTAATCGTTTATTTCCAAGCGCCAAAACTTTACGCCTTGATAGTGATGTTGGCAAAGTACGCAATAATATCGGTAAGGTCATTGAACAATTTCGTCATCACGCGGCCGATATTTTAATTGGTACTCAGATGATTGCGAAAGGCCATGATTTCCCTGATGTCACTTTAGTGGGAGTAGTGTTAGCCGATATTGGATTATCCTTACCAAGTTTCCGTAACACGGAAAAAGCTTTTACTTTAATCACCCAAGCGGTGGGACGAAGCGGCCGTGCGCATAAGCCGGGCGAGGCGGTGATTCAAACTTATATGCCAACGCATTATGTAATTACGTTAGCGAGTAAACAAAATTATGAAGCCTTCTTTCGACAAGAAATGTTAGTGCGGAAAACGAGTCAATACCCACCGTATACTTATTTAATTTCGTTAACGATTAAAGCGAAAAACGAAGAAGTCGCAGAAGACGCTACTTACCAAATCGCGAATGAATTATTAAATAAAAATTATCCGACGGTTAAAGTTTTAGGACCCACCACACCATATATTCCCTACGAAAACAAATGGTATATGCGAACGATTTTAATTAAATATAAACGCGAAGGAGAGCTGCGTAAATATTTAGAACAACTTCTTCTGACTTTACAACATAAGCCATCAATTGCGATTATGGTTAATGTCGACCCGTTCGATTTTTAAGTATAATAAATAAGGAGCAAAGATATGATTTTATTGAAAGTTTATGGTCTTGACCAATTTGTCGTTGGTAATTACGCGAAGGAACACACCAGTAATTTAGCGAAACTTTTTGAATGTAAAGAGGATGACATTTTGTTTTACGCGCCGAACTCGTTTATCTTCCACCATGGGGTGGAACAAACTAGTTGGAACGCGGTAATTGAAGTGTTATTACCGGAAAAATATCATGAATTACAAGCTAATGTTACGAAGTATCTAATTGAAACATTTAAATTATTTTCGATTAATCTTCACCTTGTCTTTACCTATTATCATAACCATCATTTAGCGGAATACTTTAACCCCAAATATCCCCGTTTTATCACCGATGCGAACTTAGTAAAAAGCGAACCCGAAGAAGTTGATGATGAGGATTTGCTCGACGAAGAAAAAGTTTACACAGGTAACATCTTTAAGGATTTTAACAAAAAGAAATAATGAAAAATCTCTTCCAATACACGCGCGAAAAACTAGCTACGCTTTTAGTAGATGAATATAATCAAAAGGCGTTTCGAGCGACCCAACTTTTTACTTGGATTTATTTAAAAGGCGCGACTTCGTTTGATCAAATGAGCGATGTGTCAAAAGATTTTCGTGCGGTTTTAAAACGCGACTTTTCTTTAGAAAAACCAACCATCTTCACTAAAGAAGAAAGTAAAGATGGGACGATTAAATTCTTAGTGGAACTCGCTGATCATAACTTAGTAGAAACGGTGATTATGCCATACCGGTACGGCCATGTTTTATGTGTATCAAGCCAAGTGGGTTGCAATATGGGCTGCGCTTTCTGCGCTTCCGGATTATTAAAGAAGAAACGGAATCTAACCACGGATGAGATGGTGGGTGAGTTATTACTCGCAAACGAAATATTAAAACCCACGAAAGCAAAAATATCGCATGTTGTCGTGATGGGGACTGGCGAACCATTTGATAACTACGAAAATGTGATGGATTTTATTCGGATTGTGAACGACCCCAAAGCCTTTGAAATCGGGGCTCGTCATATTACGGTTTCCACTTCTGGAATCGTTGATAAAATGCGTCAATACGCGCGTGAAGGATTACAGATTAATCTAGCTATTTCTCTTCATGCACCGACAGATAAGCAGCGGGACCAATTAATGAAAATTAATAAACGTTATCCATTAAAAGAGTTAATGGCGGCGACAAAAGATTATGTGAAAATCGCTGGTCGTCGTGTGACATTTGAATACATTTTACTAAAGGGCGTTAATGACTCTTACGAAGACGCTGTTGCCTTAGCAAAATTAATTAAGGGAATCTTAGCTTATGTCAATTTGATTCCTTATAACGAAGTCAAAGAAAATCCGTTTAAGCGGAGTGATAAAGCGCGCATCCATCAATTTTTAGATTGGCTTACGAAGTTAGGCGTACACGCCCAAATCCGGAAAGAATTTGGGAGCGATATTTCAGCCGCCTGCGGACAATTACGGGCGAAGGTGAAACATGGCTAAACTGCGTTATTTAGATCAATTTGCTTATAAGACGGATCTTGGTCGAGTCCGGATGTCTAACCAAGATCAAGCCCACATTGTGCGTAATGTTAAACGCGACATTTTGCTATTAATCGCCGATGGCGTTGGTGGGGCACAAAAAGGCGACTATGCATCCAAACTAGCCGCCGATTATTTAACCGAAGAATTTAAGAAGAATAAAGGTTTCTTAACTTTTACCCTTGCCCGTATTTGGCTTCAATATCATATCGCTCAAGCGAACAAAATTATTTACGAGGCGTCATTAACTTCGCCTTTATATAAAGGAATGGGGACCACGCTCGTGGTCGTGCTAATTCATCACGATAAAATGCTAGTGGCTAACGCTGGTGATTCCCGGGCCTATCTACTCGGCCAAGATCAATTAACCTGCATTAGCGAAGATCAAAGTTTAGTTGATTATTTAGCGCGTTCTGGTCAGATTAAAGACGAAGAAAAAGCGGAGCACAAGGATAAAAACATTATTTATAATGCCCTTGGCATTTATCCAGCCCCTTCCTATTTTATGTCGCGGGCTTATCGCTTTACCTCGGGAATGCTTTTGCTTTGTAGCGATGGCTTATATAACAATGTGACACTAGACGAGATGCAAACGATTATGCGCTCAATGTTAACGCCCGAAGAGAAAGTGAAAAAATTAATTCGGCAGGCAAATCTTAGGGGTGGAACTGATAATATTGGTGTTGCCTATTTAATGAGGACAGTGGCATGAGTAAAATTGATATTGGTTTAAAAATTAATAATCGTTACCGGCTCGTTTCGCGCGTTGCGCAAGGTGGCACAGCCGAAGTTTACGAAGCCTACGATATAGTTAACAAACGTCATTGTGCGGTAAAGTTTATTTTAGAATCACTAATTGATAATCAAGATAATGTTCGTCGTTTTACGCGTGAAGCGAATATTGCCAGTAAATTGTCTCATCCGAACATTGTTAAAGCCTACGATTCTGGCACTTACGAGAATCGTCCTTACATCGTGCTTGAATACATTAACGGCCAAACTCTTGGCGAAAAAATTAAGCTAGGAAGTAAATTAACTTATATCGAAATTTGCGAAATCATGATCCAGGTGTGTGATGTTTTAACTTACCTTCACATGCATAGTATCGTGCACCGGGACATCAAGCCAGACAATATCTATTGTTTTTATGACGGCACGGTTAAACTCGCGGATTTTGGCATCGCAATTGATTTAGCGCACAAGACGCGTGAAGATGTGGCCTTAATGGGAAGCGTTCACTATATGGCGCCAGAACTCGTTGCCCGGATTCCCCAAATTAGTAAACAAGCGGATATCTATTCACTGGGAGTTACTTTCTATGAACTCGTTACGCGGCAAGTTCCGTTTAATGACGCTAATCCGTTAAACGTGGCTTTAATGCACGTTAATAATGCGTTCCCGCTTCCGAGTGCGATTGCGAATGATTTGCCTAAACCAATTGAAAAGATTATTCTAAAAGCGACGATGAAAAATCTGGAGGAACGTTACCAAAGTGCACGAGCGATGAAGGAAGATTTACTTGAGGTACTAGCGAATAAGAAAAAATATACGAAGTACCGTAGTTTCTTCCAACGTTTATTTGGTTTCCGTTAAAATTATGCGCCCAGTTTATATTGCTCCGAGTTTATTATCCGTTAATAAAAACGATTTACAGTCGGCCATTAATCAAGTGGTAGCGTTAGGCGCGAAATATATTCACTTTGATGTGATGGATAAGAAATTTATCGGTCACGAATCGTTTAGTTTTGATGATTTTTCGCGTGTGAAAAAGATGCATCACGTTCTTAACGATGTTCATTTAATGACGGCTGATCCATACGAATACGCGAAAGAATACGCTAAGCGGGGCGCGGAGATTATTACTTTTCATTACGAAGCAGTCAAAGATGATGTTACGCGTGTTGATTGCATCGACGCTATCCGTAAATTAGGAGTGAAAGTTGGTATGAGCATTAAACCGCGTACACCAGTTGAGAAAATTATTCCGTTCTTACCAATGCTTGACCAAGTGTTAATTATGAGCGTTGAACCGGGTCTTGGCGGACAATCGTTTATGCCTGATGCTTTAAATAAAATTAAACAATGTCGTGAATATATTGATGCTAATCATCTTAAAACTTTGATCGAAGTTGATGGCGGAATTAACGATATTACCGGCCACGATTGCTATGTCGCGGGCGCTGATTTATTAGTGATGGGGACCTATCTTTTTGGTCACGCTGATTTAAAAGATCGCTACCAAAAAATTATAGTGGCGTGCCAACATGGCTAACTTTCATTTTTCCTTACCACTCGCTTTTATTTTTCTCCTTTTGTTTGCGGTTGCGTTAGTCATTTTATCGGCGAAATCGACTTTCCGTCTTAATGGATTAAAGTTTTCTTTCCGTCGCTATTTTCCGTTTGAACTTTATTACCAAAAGACTTTGCGGCAATCCTCGTTCTTCCGTATTTTCCTTTTAATTTTATTTGGTTTAAGTTTAGCGATTGTCATCTTGTTTGTTGTCACTTTCCGTAAGGAAATTACGAATTTAGTGTTTGCGATAACGGTGGGTATTTTCTTTATCCTTGGTCTTATTAGTACATTAATTATCTTTATGTTAAAGCCAAATTTCTTATCCCAATTTAAGCTTTACGTTATTTTAAATTTTGCCTTTGTCTTGATGAGTAACGGAACGCTTGGCATCCTTTCATTAAGTTCACTTTATACGCATATTGCCTTTAAAGTAATCGGCGCCTTTGCATTATTCTTTGCCGGCCTTACCGCCATCTTGATGCTTAATCCAAAACTCAAAGATTGGGCGCGCCTTGATAAGAAAACCAATCAAGACGGAACGGTTTCGCATGTTCGTCCAGTGGTTTCGCCGTTAGCTTATTCGTTATGGTTAAATAGTGCACTTCTAATGCTCGGCGAACTTTTAATGCTCATCTCGATGCTCCTTAGTGCACTTAATTATTAAGTTGTTTTTAATGTTAATTCAGTATAACCTTATTAATAAGGTTATTTATGCGTCCTCGTGTGTTAAAACCTGCCCGTATTACCGAGATTGATTTTCTGCGTGGCTTTTTAATTCTTTTTATGGTGGTGGATCATTTTTTCTATGACTTCACGAGTTGGGGTGGCATTTTTACTTCTTTCTTTAATTTCCCGATTGATGCGCCCATTTGTCAATTTGCGGATTGGTATTGGGAGTGGCCAGTCCGGATTTATGGTCGGTTTATTGTGTTATCTCTTTTCTTTTTAATCAGCGGTATTTCTTCTTATTTTTCACGCAATAATTTAAAGCGGGGATTATTAATCTTTGGGGTTGGTATCTTAGTTGATATTGGCTTTTTAATTTTTTCAAAAATTACGGGTGAGAATATGTATGTATTTTTTGGCGCTATTTCGTGTTTTGGTCTATCGATCCTTCTTTATTGGTTACTTCGTTTTATCTTTACGAAACTACAACCAAAGCGACTAGGTGATTTTAAATGGATTATCCTTGGCCTTGGTTTAATGATTATCCCCATCGGTGTGATGTTTGGGGTGTGGACTCTTCGTGGGCCTAATTACGCGTATGATCTAAAAAACGGCAATTGGTTCTTTGTGATTATTGGAGCAAAACAAGATGTAAACGCTGCCGATTGGTTACCACTTTTCCCTTATCTAGGTCTGATGTTTATCGGTGCGTTCCTAGGCGAAATTATCTATCACGACCGGGTTAGTCTATTTACCTCACACACTTTTAGTCAATTTCATTATAAGCAAAATAATAACCAAGTGGATTGTACATATACGTACCGTCAACACCAAATTAAATATTTAATCGAAGTACCACCAAAGGAAAAAGCGAAAATCGATTTTGCAAAAAAAGAGATTAATCAACTGGTAACAACCCACCGTTTAGAAAAATATTCCAATCGTTATATTCGTCAACATTATCGGCCAAAAGCCTTAAATTATGGGCTTATTAGCCCATTACTTGGTCTTCGCGAAGGTATTTCCTTCCTCGGTCATTATTCGATTTTTGTTTATTTATTACACCAAATTGCTTTAATATTAATTATCGGCATTATTTTATTAGGATTAGGATTTAAACTTAATTTACCATTATGATTTTAACGAAAAACCAAACGATTTATTCGGCTTTTAAAACGGCTGCCCAAGCAAACCTTAACAAAACTGCTTTAGTGTATCGCTTTCGTCATTACACTTATAAACAAGTTTTAGACCGCGTTAATCGTCTCGCGTTTGCTTTAACTAAATACGGTTACAAGAAAGATGATGTGATTACCATCATGTTACCGAATATTCCGTTCGCTGTTTATTTACTTTACGCGGTCAACCAAATTGGCGCGATTGCCAATTTAATCCATCCGTTAATGAGTTGCGAACAATTACGCGAAATCATGAAGAAAGCGAATAGCAAAATTATTTTTGCCCTTGATCAACGGATAAAGGACTTACAACCGCTTAAAGAAGATGGTGTACAAATTATTGCTGTTTCTCCAGTAAGTGATCAAGATATTTTTGTTAAAGCGATTTATTACGCTCGTTATCAACGTCACATTCGGGAACAATTTGTTCATAAATTTTTAGCGAAAGAGGCGTTAGTTGATTATGATCGTGACTACCAAAAAGACGCTTTCTATCTTCATAGTGGTGGTACGACGGGAATACCAAAAACTATCGCCTTATCTAGTTTTGCGTTAAACGCTTTGGCCATTTCCGGTTTAAAAATTCTTGATCTAAAATCGGCTGATAATCATGGTATGCTTTCGGTTTTACCAATGTTCCATGGTTTTGGCTTATGTATGGGCATCCATGCTTGTTTAATGAATGGTGCGTTCAATGTTCTTATGCCGAAATTTAAAACCAAAGAAACGGTTAAGTATCTCAATCGTAATTTAATTCATACGCTTATTGGTGTACCAATTCTATACGAAGCCCTTTTAGCCAATAAGGACTTTGCTGGCGACACCGTCCATAACATCGGTAACGCTTTCGTGGGTGGCGATTTTGTTAGTGACTCGTTAGTTAAACGTTTTAATCGGCGGATGCAAGAAGCCGGCGCTCGCGCTCGTTTATTTGAAGGCTATGGCTTAACGGAAACAGTAACGGTTTGTACCGTTAATACTCATCCACAGAACCGACAAGGGAGCGTCGGTCGTCCAATTCCGTTTGTCGAAGTCGCGGCGTTTGATAATGAAACTAAGCTTCCACCGGATATTCATGGTGAACTATATGTGAATGGTGAAACGCTCATGAATGGTTATCGTTTTGAAACAAGTAAAACTGATCCCTTCTTTATCGATAAACATGGTGTGCGTTGGTTAAAAACCGGTGACTATGGAAAAGTTGATAAAGATGGATATGTTTATTTTGTCCAACGCCTAAAACGAATTATTAAAGTTAACGGTATTAATATTTTCCCCGCCGAAATTGAAAACGCGGTTTCTTCGCTCCCTTATGTCCATATGTGTTATGCGAAAGCAATTAATGATGAAAAGCGTGGCGGTATGATTAATTTATATGTTGTACTTGACCGAAACGCGAAGGACGCGAATTATGATGATGAATTACGGGCTTTTATCAAAGATAAATTTTCGGTATATGCATTACCAAAGAAAATTATCTATGTTGATAGTCTACCCAAAACCTTAATTGGGAAAGTCGACGAAAAACAATTAAAAGACGAATAATCGTTATGAAGATTTTATTTAAAAACGCGTTAATTCTCACAATGAAAAATGACCGCGTTATTCGTGGTGAAGTTTTAGTTAATGGCGAAGAAATCGCCCAAGTGGCAAAAAAAATTAATGTCAGGGCGGATAAGGTGATTGATTGTGAAGGTAACCTTTTAATGCCAGGCTTAAAAAGCGCTCATTCGCATTCGGCGATGGTTTATTTACGGAGTTTATCGGACGACCTCGCGTTAGATAAATGGCTTAATCAAATTGTCTTTCCGTCGGAAACCCATTTTCAAACTGATGACGTTTATCATCTGACAAAACTTGGTTTACTTGAATATTTAACGAGTGGGGTAACCGCCGCCGCGGAACATTATTATTTTCCTCCTGAAATCGTCCACGCGTGCGAGGACATTGGGATGCGCGCCCGCGTGTACTGCTTACCAAATTGCGCTCGCAATAATTTTGCGGTGTCGCGTGATCTAGTTTTATCAACGCGGGGTAAAGACTGTTTAGTTAAGTATGGTTTAGGGACTCACGCCCAATACACGAGTAGCGAAGAAGAGTTAAAAATATTATCAAAATTAGTTCACGAAATAAAAGAACCAATTTATATCCACGCGGCCGAAACTTTAAAAGAATCAGATGATTGCCGAAAAGAGCATAACCTATCCGTCATTTGTTATTTAGCAAAACTCGGCTTATTTGATTATGGTGGTGGTATTTATCATGGTGTCTATCTCACCAAAGAAGACGTTGAAGTTTTAAAAGCGAAACACGTTTCGGTGTGTTCTTGTCCATGCAGTAATCTAAAATTAGCGAGCGGCATTGCGCCGATTAAATATCTTTATAAGGCCGGAATTAATGTGGCGATTGGTACGGATGGCCCTGCGAGTAATAACGCGCTTGATATGTTCCGCGAAATGTATTTAGTTTCGGTGTTATCAAAGTACCGGGAAAAAGATCCAGCGAGTTTAAGCGCTTTTGAAGTATTAAAAATGGCGACGGTAAATAGTGCCAAGATGCTTGGCTTTAATCGTTCGCTCTATTTAGCCAAAGGCCAAAAAGCGGATATGATTATGATTGATTTATCGCGTCCCGATATGCAGCCCCTTAATAACATTGTGCGCAATTTAGTCTACGCGGGTAATAAACTTGACGTGAAGATGACAATGATCAATGGCAAGATCCTTTATTACAATCAAAAATTCTATTTAAAAGAAGACGTATTTAATATTTATAAGCGTGCGCAAGCAATTACTAATCGCATTAAGCGTTATCTTCACTAGTCGTGCGCGTTGAGTTTTTGCGTTTAAAATGGTAAATTATTACTAATATGTGGTACGAAATCCTTTATAGGATCTTGAGCATTATTAATTACGTTATTTTAATTATTATCGGTTTCCCATTACTCATTCAAGTTTTTAATGTTCTCTTTTGTTGGGTGAAAAAAAGAACGTACCCAGCAAGTGAAAAAAAGAGTCGCATCGCTTATCTTATCCCCGCCCATAACGAAGCGGATGTCATTGCTACGACGGTCAAAGATGTTTTAAATAATCAAGACTACGCCCGCGAAAATTATGATGTATTTGTCGTGGCGGATAATTGCACCGATGATACCGCAAAGTTAGCGAAAGCAGCCGGGGCCATTGTCCTTATCCATAATGATCCTGATCCAGCGCACCATATGGCACTTTATCCTTTAAAATACGGAATTGATCATATTCTTAAACTTAACCAATATGATTTAGTGGTGCACCTTGATGCGGACAATCATATTTCACCAAATTTTTCGCGGTTAATGAACGATGCTTATCAATGTGGCTATGATTTCTTAAGACCTTACGAAGGAAGTCTTAATGGTCCCCAAAACTTTTATACGAAAGCGTGCACAATGTTTTATTCGTTTGACTCTCGTTATGGTAGTCGAATGCGCGAGCGGATTGGTGTTTCTGCCCACGTAAACGGCGGTGGAGCGACGATGTCAACACGCTTACTAAAAGAAACGGGTGGCTATGATTGTGTGACGATTTCTGATGATGCGGAATTTTGTTTTAACCGTATCTTAGAAGGAAGAAAAGCGCACTTTGTCGAAGACGCAGTCGTTTATGAAGATATGCCGTCCACGCTTGAAGATACCGTTAACCGTAATAAGCGAATTGGTTCTGGTGGCGTCAAACTTTTAAAGACGAAATTAAGTAAAATGTTTTTTGGTTTCTTTAAGACCGGTCGACTTTCCTATATGGAAATGTTTTTAACTTATATCTTCTTATTTATTACGCCACTACTTTGTATTTGGATGCCGCTATTTTATATTTATGATTTTACTTTCTTAGCGTTAGTAAGTAATGGAACTATTGAAGTTGGTTTTCTTTACTCGCAGGCTTATTATACGACCCTACTCTTTAATACGATTTGGGGAATGGTGGGTGTTTTAGGTGGTCTTTTTGTCCTCTTTGGTTTTGTCCAAGCGATTGTCTTAGTGTTATGTGATTATCAAAAACTAGGAGCGAAAAAAAGACGCGAAATGCTTGACGCGGGATTTTTATTTCCTGCTTATTTATTCGTTTATGCTGTTACAATATGTATAGGTACATTAAGCAAACCGAAATGGAAGGACGTTAATCGGAATGTCAAAGAAAATAGTTAAATACGCGGTTGAGGTGAAGAACCTCGTTAAAAGCTATGGTCATGTGAAAGCGGTGAATGACATTTCTTTTTACGTTGAAAAAGGTAGTCTCTTCGCTTTTTTAGGCGTTAATGGCGCTGGTAAATCGACGACCATTAACATCATTAGCACGATTTTAAAGAAAGATGCTGGCAAGGTTTATGTCGAAGGTTTAGATTTGGATAAAGACGCCCAAAAAATCAAAAACGAAATTGGTATCGTCTTCCAAAATAGCGTGCTCGATCAACATTTAACGGTAAAAGATAATTTAGCGATTCGCGCCACTTTCTATGCCCTTAGCAAAGAACAACGGAAAGAAAATATTGCTAATATCGTGAAACTCCTTGACTTAGACGAATTAATGAAACGCCGGATTTCCCAACTCTCGGGTGGGCAGAAGCGTCGGGTTGATATCGCCCGCGCAATGGTGCATTCACCAAAACTCTTAATCCTTGATGAACCGACTACTGGCCTTGATCCAAAGACACGTCAAGCCGTGTGGCGGCTCATTGATAAGATTCGTCGCGAAACGGGGATGACGGTTTTCTTAACTACCCATTATCTAGAAGAAGCGGAACAAGCGGGTTATGTGGTAGTGATTGATCGTGGTCAGATTATCGCGAATGGTACGCCGATTCAGTTAAAGAATAAATACACAAACGACTATATTATTGCCTATGGCAAAATTAATCCTGCCTTTGAAAAAGCGTTAAAACTTGGAAAGGAAGATTTTCACTATGATGATGAAAGAAAAGGTTATGTGATTTTCCATAACAAGCGTTCGACATTAAAACAAAAAATTGTAAAATATACACGTTATATTAACGACTTTGAGGTGTTAAAAGGCACGATGGACGATGCCTTTATTAATATCACTGGTCATAGTCACGAGGAAGAAAACCATGGCTAAACAAAGAGTTATCCGGATGTATAATCACGAAGTTTTCTTTCAATTAACGAAACGAAACTTTTTAGTGTTTACCCGTAATAAAATGCGGATGTTTTTCACCTTGATGGTGCCCATCATCATTTTAATTATTTATATTTTATTCTTACGTTCATTAGAACTATCCTCCATTCGCGAAGCGATTAATAGCATTGAAGGCGGAAAGGAAATTCCTGATTCCACTTTGCTAGTACTTATGGACTCGTGGTTCCTTTCTGGTAACGTGGCTTTGTGTTCGATTTCGATTTCTTTGCAGACAAATAATCTAATTATTAATGATAAAGAAAACGGTATTAACCGTGACTTTGCGAGTGCACCAATTCATAAGACGGTGGTGACATTCTCGTACATGTTCTTTAACTTTTTAATTACATTAATTTTGTCCTTTGCTTTTGTTCTCGTTACTTTTATCTTCCTAGCCTGCATGAACGAGTTTTATCTTACAGCGCTTGATGTTTTAATCATTTTTGGCGTCTTAGCTTTCATTGTTTTAAATGCTTCGGCTTTCACTACGCTTATTTGTTCGTTCATTGATACGGATGCCACCCTAGCAAGTGTAATTGCGATTGTGAGCGCCTGCTTGGGTTTCCTAATCGGCTCCTTTATGCCACTTTGCTTAATGCCCAAAGTTATGCAAGATATTGTCTTCTTTATCCCAGGAACGCATGCGACCGCCTTAATGCGTTTTGCCTACTTACAAACACCACTTGCGAAATTTGGTTCTGATTTTGATGCTTCGCAACTTGCAATTCTAACTAACCAAGTCGGTTACAATCTAATATTCTATACGCGCGATATGTTAGCTCCAGTAGAGTTAGCAGTTGACCCAACTTTACAAGGTGGTACCGCGATTATTCCTGCCATTCAATCAGCGGTCGTGGGTGGATCAACTCTTATCTTTGGCGGCCTTAATTTCTTTAGCCGCAAAAATACAGTTCGTACTAATATTAAATAAATTAATTAAATTTTCGACGAATCATTAAATAAGCGATTGGTTTTATTAGTGGGACAAAACGGCAATAAAGCGGACAACGTTTGGCGTGGCGTAGATAGGAAAGTTCATTTTTAAAGTTTGTATAGATAGTTTTGGCTGCGTCTGGATTTTTATATCGACTTGTCGCAAATTTAAAAAGTAAGATGATGTTATCAATGCACGCTTTGGCGTGGATATAATCTTGTGCCTTTATAAAAATGTTCGGATCAAGTGTTTTTAAAAAATCTTCGTTCATTAAAAGTGTAAGATTTTTTTCACCAAATGCATGGTGAATAATGCTCCCTTTTCTCATTCGCCAACAATAAAGTCGCTCGGGAGTAAAAACGGCGCGGTCACAATATGACAAAGCCAGTGTATTAAATAGAGCGTCTTCTCCATCAAAACATTTCAAACTAAATAAATTTGGATATTGTGGAATCTTTTTTAATGTAGTAACGCGATATAACTTATTCCATGGCGCCCAAAAGAATGGGCGAATGGATAAGTACTGGCACATAATATCATCGCGGTTATCGTAGATTATTTGTTTATTAGAAGACTTGAGCGGTTTGAAAGCTGGATAGGAAAAGTTAGATTTAACCTTCTTATAACCGCAAATGGCTACATCAGCGTGGTGTTTAATGATGTTGTCATAAAGAACGGACAAGTAATCAGGACGAAAAGCGTCGTCAGGATCAACAAAAATCACAAATTCACCTTTAATTAAAGATAAGCCTTTGTTTCGTGCGCTTGAAACGCCAGCGTTTTTCTGATGAAAAACACGTACGAAGGAGTTGGCCTTAGCGAATTCATCAAGAAGCGACCCAGTTTTATCAGTCGAGCCATCATCGACAAAAACGATTTCAAAATTTTGGTAAGTTAGGTTTTTAATACTTAAAAAAAGATCTGATAAATAAGGCGCAACATTATAGGCGGGAATGACAAGAGAAATTAAATCTTTTTCCATTGCTAAACATTTTAGCATAACGCTTCCTAAGCCCTCAATAAACTTTATTGAAGATGAGAAAATGTATGCTATAATTATTCGCACTGGAAAAATGCATCCTTAGCCAAGTGGTAAGGCAATTGACTGCAACTCAATGAGCGTCGGTTCAACTCCGTCAGGATGCTCCAGTAATAATTAAGTGCGCCAGTAGCTCAACTGGATAGAGTGTTTGGCTACGAACCAAGAGGTTACGGGTTCGACTCCTGTCTGGCGCGCCATTATTGGGATGTAGCGTAGCTTGGTATCGCGTCTGCTTTGGGAGCAGAAGGTCGTGGGTTCAAATCCCATCATCCCAACCATTCCTATAAGGGGCCATAGCTCAGCTGGGAGAGCGCGTGCTTTGCAAGCATGAGGTCGAGGGTTCGATCCCCTTTGGCTCCACCAGGAACATTTGGCTGAGTAGCTCAGTTGGTCAGAGCAGTCGGCTCATACCCGGCGTGTCGGGGGTCCGAATCCCTCCTCAGCCACCAAATGGACCCTTAGCTCAAAGGAAGAGCACTCGGCCCATAACCGAACGGTTGCAGTGTCAGGATCTGCAGGGTCCACCAAATGGAGGTTTACCCAAGTGGTTGAAGGGGTCGGTCTTGAAAACCGATAGGAGGTGCAAGCCTCGCTAGAGTTCGAATCTCTAAACCTCCGCCAAAACTGATATTACTAATTGATATGGAAAATAAACGAACAGTTAAAACAGTGAGCGAAGTTAAGAAGTCGCGTTTTGTCGCACTGGATGTTTTTCGCGGATTAACGATTGTCCTTTTATTGTTTTATTTTAATCGGGGAACGGGCGGCACTAACCCAATTGTTTGGCTTAACCATGCGCCATGGCTTGGTCTTACCTTAGCCGATTGTGCTTATCCGCTCTTTATGACCGCGATGGGAATGTCAATGGTTTTTTCTTTCCGTCGTTACGAGAAAATTAATGGTGCTTTCTTAAGAAAAGTTATCTCCCGGACCTTATTACTATTCGGGCTTGGTTTAATTTATAACTATTGTTCCAGTCTACCTAAGAATATTAGCGAAGCGAGTAGTGTTGGTGAAGGGATGATGAACGCGTTAGTAAACATTCGGATTTATGGTGTGTTACAACGTTACGCGATTGCCTTTGTTTGCGCTTCTTTTATCATTATGCTTTGTAAGAAAAATTTCAAAATTATTGCGATGGTCGGTGGTGGCTTATTAGTGGCCTATTTGTTTATTTTAGGCTTTGGTCATGGTTATGAATTTAGCAAAGATAATATCCTCTATATTATCGATAACGCGATTCTTCCCGCGAACCATTTGTATGTTGATACGGTTGAAGGCGTTAAGCTCACCATGGATCCCGAAGGTTTATTCGCGACTCTATTCTCATGTGTTGGCCAACTGTTATTAAGCTATGCTGGATTATCGTTCTATTTAAGCGCGAAAGAAAATGGTAAATCACATCCTTTACCTTATCTATTTGCTGGCGCAATCTTATCGATTGTTCTTGGCTTATTTATTACTTTCTTCTGCCCAATCAGCAAAAAAGTTTGGTCAGTATCCTTTGTCTTAATTACAAGTGGCATTGGTTTTGCACTTGTAGCATTAGTGGAAACATTAACTTTAAAGCGGCCACACCAAAAACTTCTTTATCCATTTAATGTGCTTGGGGCGAACGCGATTTTCCTTTACTTACTAGTCATCATTACATCAATGGTCATTAAAAACATTCCCGTCGCGGATTCAACTTTAGGTGAATGCATTAATCATGGTTTTATGGTCGTCTCAGTAGGCAACGAAGTAATTGCAGCGCTACTTTACGCGATAATTTTCTCCGCACTTGATTGGTTAGTTGCGTGGCTTCTTTACCGCAAAAAAATCTTTATTCGTTTATAGTTTTCTCGCTTAGCGAGAGTTTAATCTATGCTATAATTAAAAAGAACAAGGAGTTTTCATATGAAACTTTACATCATTCGTCATGCTGAACCAGACTACGAACATCACACGATTACTGAACGCGGCAAAAAAGAAGCCGCTGCTTTAGGGAAACGTTATGATGCAAGTTTCTTTGACGAAATTTATTGTTCACCCCTTGAAAGAGCGCAGATGACCTGTAAGGCCGTTACCAAAGGTAAAGGTAAAGTTCATACCGTTGAATGGCTACGCGAGATTAATCACTATCACGCAGTGTTAAAAAACGGCAAGCGACAAAACTGTTGGGATTTTAAACCAGAATATATTTTGAAACACCCGCAACTTTTACAATCCAATTTCTTAGAAAGTATGGAAGTAAGAGATGGCGAATTCGAAAAACATTTATTTAATGTTTGGGATAGTCTAGATCAATTGTTAGCGAAAAACGGTTATAAGCGCGAAGGCTATTTTTACCGCGTGACGAAACGGAACCGGAAACGGATTGTTTTATTTGCTCACTTTGGCATCATGAGTGCAATTGTCGCTCACTTATTAAACATTCCTTTCACTAACGCCGCCCAATTTATGATCTGCCCACCAAGTGGCGTGACGGTGTTTATTACCGAAGAGAGAACTCGTGGCTTAGCGCAATTCCGGATGAGCCGCTATGGCGATACTACCCATTTAGGCAAAGAAGGAATTCTTCGTTCGTTCTCGGGACGCTTTTGCGAGCTTTATACTGATAAAACACGGCACTAATTTATGGAAAAACAACATCAACTACAACCCGGGCCATTACTTGACGCCCATGGTAAATTAAATGAAGCCGGCTATGCTTATTCTTTAATCAAAGAATATAACCGGAAACAAATTCATCGGCGTAAGCTTCGTATTAAAGAATGGGATTATTACTTCATTGGTAACATTAATTACGGGGTCGCTTTTACCATCGCCGATAATTCCTATATGTGGATGGTAAGTGCTTCCTTTTTAAATTTTTCGACTGGTGAAAACGTAACGGTTTCACCAATGGGTTTCTTTTCGTGTGGGCGCCTCCATTTACCTGGTACAAGCAAAACCGGCAATATCGTTATAAAAAAACGTAACTATCAATTTCAATTTTTAGTCGAGAGTGATGGGACGCGCCGGATTATCGTGAACTTTAAGAAGTTTGGGAAAACGCGTAAACCCTTTGAGGCTAATTTAAAGCTAGAACCGACGATAAAAGATTCAATGGTCATTGCCACCCCGTTTGATAAACCGGGTCATTTCTATTACAACCAAAAGATGAACTTATTAAACGCGAGCGGCTATGTACGTTATCGGGGTGATGAATATCGCTTTGAAGATGCTTATGGTGTCTTAGATTGGGGCCGGGGCATTTGGACATACAAAAATACTTGGTATTGGAGTAGCGTTAATACGGAATATCACGGCTACCCAATTGGTTGGAATTTTGGTTATGGTTTTGGTGACACGAGCGCGGCGAGTGAAAACATGTTTTTCTATAATGGCAAAGCGTATAAGCTTAATGATGTTCGTTTTCACATACCGCAAAAAAACGGCAAAGATAGTTTTATGGAACCGTGGTCCATCACTTCCTTAAGTGGCGATATCAATATTCATTTTACGCCATCGCTTGACCGAAAAAGCGACACCAACGCTTTATTAATTCGGAGTAACCAACACCAAGTGTTTGGTTTATTTACCGGGAATGTAAAAGTAAATGGCCAAGAAATTCATTTTGAGAATTTACCTGGCTTTGCCGAGAAAGTTTATAATCGTTGGTAAATTATTTAAGTTTACTCGCTAATGTAAGCGCACGAGCGATGACCGCATCCATATTGTAATATTTATATTCCGCTAAGCGGCCACATAAATAAATGTGATATTTTTGGGCAAGTTGCTCATATTTTTTATATAACGCCAGATTTGCTTCATTATTAATTGGGTAATAAGGATCAGTCTTACTTTCTAAACTATAAGCCTTCGAATATTCTTTGGCGATGACGGTCTTATCTTTAATATCTTGGTTTAAGAAATATTTATATTCACTGATGCGAGTGAACTTTTCGCTTGTGGGGTAATTAACCGTTGCGACCGGTTGATAGTGGGTGAGATTATGTTTTTCTAACACAATATCAAGTGAGCGGTAGGGGAGAACACCAAACTGATAATTAAAGAGTTCGTCAATCGCTCCCGTATAAATAAAGTGGCCATTAAATTTTTCTTTATCAATATAGATGGCGTCTTTAAATTCAATATGATCTTTAATATTGGTGTTTAATTTAATATCAATATTGGGGTGATTTAACATATTGTTAAAAATTTCGGTATAACCTTTATTTGGCATAAATTGATAAGTATCAGCAAAATAAGTATCTTCATAGCCTAAGATAACCGGGACACGGTTAATGACCGATTGATCAATTTGGCTTGGATGAATACCCCATTGTTTACTGGTGTAATAAACGAACACTTTTTGATAAACGAAATCACCAAACGCTTTTAGCGTTGGATTGGAGTGATTAATTAAATCAAGTATTGAGATCCGTTTTTTGTTCGGAAAATTTTGTTTTAATAATTGTTTAATCGTTTCCGCTTCTTCTTTTTGATGGGTTAATTCTAACGATTTAAAGTTAAACGGAATCGGGACGAGCACGCCATCGATATTGCCTAAGACGCGATGCTCATAAGGGAAGAAGCCGCTAAATTTTTGAAGATAATCCCAAACTTCTTTATTCGAAGTGTGAAAGATATGCGGACCATATTGGTGAATGATGATGCCATCATTATTAAAATAATCATAGGCGTTACCACCGATATGGTTACGTTTATCAATGATAAGAACTTTTTTGTTGGCGTTTGCTAAACAGTTAGCAATGGTGGCGCCAGCAAAACCTGCACCAATAATGACTGCGTCATAATTATTAATGTTCATGGGTTAAATCCTCGGTAATATTCTTTGCGGAATGAACGAGTAAATTATGGTCGAGTTTCGTATACCATTTCTTTGGCGCATCATGTTTTTCGCTCTCGGCTTGCTTAACAATCGCAAGACGAATTGCCTTTTCTTTTTGATCGTATTCCATATAATAAACCGCCATCACTGGTAAAATCATAACGAAATTTTGTAAGAAATCGGTGGTGTCGTTTAAGATGTGAGTGTCATCAAAAACGCCAATAACTATTTGAGAAACAACAAAGAAAATCGTGAACACTGACAACGCTTTATGCTGACGATAGATTTTGACCGCGATGTAAATGAGGTAAACATAAAGGAATAGGCTTAATAGTAAGAAGAAAACGCCGCCTTCACTGAGAATTGATAATCCAGCATTATGGGCATGCCAAATTTTAGATGGATCTTCAGGACAATCTGGATTAAAGGCGTAAGCGTAATGAACAGCGACGCCACCTAAACCAAGACTATAACCGAAAATAATTTGGAGTGGGCCCATAATGGCGAGAATGCTAGACCAAATAATTGTTCGGCTATGGAAAGTCGCTTGAGCGTTTTTAAACGCATTAATTAAGAAATTCTTAATACTAAATAATGGTCCGCTTCCGCTAAAGCCGATTAAAATTGATCCAACGACGATGCCAATCAAAACAAAACCGCCGACTAAAGATGTAATGATTAAATTATCACGACTCTTTTTTGCAAGGATGCAAAGTTTATAAATTAGATAAGCAAAAATAATTATCCAAGTTGCAATAATTGGGGTTTTAGCAAAGGTGCACAACTGAATTAATAACATCGGAATTGAAAGCAAAAGCCATGGCCATTTGTGATTAAAGATATCGATAAGAATGAGAGTAAATACGCCAATCATAAGATGAGTGCCAAACGCACTTTTGTGAGCAATACCATGAATTGGGTGTTTGCTCACTTCACCTAAACCATTGACTAAAATATTGCGATAATTTTCAGCATCGGTGAAGAAACTGATAATTACAAATACTGCTAAAACGATAAGATTGAGATAAAAAATATAGTTCAAATAATTTTTGTGGCGAATGCGGCGGGGCAAAAGATAAAAGAATAAATACGGAACAAAGCCCATAACTAATCCACATAAGATTGAATAGATGCGAACCATTGGAGTTAAGATATATGGTTCAGTTTGATTTGGCGAAAAATAAATATTAGTTGGTAGCATCAAGGCAGCAATAAGGTTAGTGACAGCAAGAATTGCTCCAAGATAAAGCATAAAGTGATTGAGTTTTAAACAATTGTATTTTTTCTCAATGTAAATCGGGAAACCAAAACCAAATAAAAGCACAATAAATAATGGAATATAAAGGTAAATAGTAATATCATTCACGTTTCTAGCTTTATAAGTAGAAAGTCCACGAGCGATGAATAAATAAATAAAAAGTGAAAAAACAAAAATTAAAAAATCGACTAAAAGAATTTGGTGCTGAATATCTTTAGTTGACGCCGCTTTCTTCATTGTTTGTATTATAGCGTTTTTCGAATACGCTCGCACGAGAATATATTTGCTTTAAAATGCCGGTCTATGTTATAGTTATCAAGTTATCGCGGGGTAGAGCAGCCCGGTAGCTTGCCAGGCCCATAACCTGGAGGTCGATGGTTCAAATCCATCCCCCGCAACCACTTAAAAAACGAAGATGGTACACCCATCTTTTTTTGATTAAAAATCTTTATATTTATGACCTTTTTGGGTATAATTTAATTAAATAATTAAAAAGTGAGAGTTTTTCTATGACTGAACACGTTCATATCTTTGCGCTTGGCGGATTAGATGAAGACGGCAAAAACTTAACCGTAGTACAAATCGATGATGATATTTTTGTTTTAGACGCGGGTGTTAAATATCCTGATAAATCAACCCCCGGGATCGATTACATCATGGCGGACTATGCCTATCTAAAAGAACACAAAAACCAAATTAAGGCTTATATCATTACGCATGGTCATGATGATCAACTTGGTGCCTTACCTTACTTAGCAAAAGATTGTCCTGCACCGATTTATTGCACTGATGTCACGCGTATTTTCATTGAATCGTTCATGAATCACGTCAATAGCAAAATCAACCTAGATTTCCATATTGTGAATCCAACCGGTGTTGAAAAGATTGGCGGTCGGACGGTTCATTTCTTTGCAACTTGCCACAACATGCCACGGAGTTTTGGCGTCGCCATTGAAACTAGTGGTGGCAATATCGTTTATACCGGCGACTTTATTGTTGAAAACAATAGCTTTAAGAATTTTAGTTATGATTCAAACGCGGTTGGACGGATTGCTGAGAAACAAACTTTAGTGTTAATGAGTGAATCCACCTTTGCGACACGGGCTGGTTACACGACACCTAATCATCGACTAACGCCTCATATCCAAAACATTTTTGAAAACGAAGCGAAAGGTCGGATCTTTATTTCCTTATTTTCGACGAACGCTTTTGCGCTCGCCGAAATTATTAAACTCGCCGTTAGCTATAACCGAAAAATTTGTGCGTATGATAAAGAAACACTTTATTTATTTGATCGTCTTAAGATTGTCGAAGAATGCGCTATTCCAAGAAACAATTTCCTTGATTACGAAGATATTAACCGCGTGAAAGACACGGATATTTTAGTCGTCATGATGGGTTTTGGTGGGGCGCTTTACCGCAAGATGAATAAATTTGCGAAAGGTCATAGCGCGACGCGTATTCAATTTAAACCAACCGATACTTTTATCGTGGCGGCACCACCTAGTTCGCATTTTGAAGTTCTAAGTGCGCAAACGCTTGATAATTTATTCCGGACGGGCATTAATGTCATTAGTATTTCTAAGAAAGCGTATTTAAGTATGCATCCAAGTGAAGAAGACTTGAAGAGCATGATTTCGCTTTTCCGCCCGAAATATTATGTGCCCATTAAAGGCAGTTACCGACTAATGATTGCTAATGCGATGAACGCTTTTAATATGGGAGTAAATTTGTCGCACAATAACATCTTTGTTTTAGAGAATGGCTTAGTGCTTGATATTAATGGGGAAGCCGCACGGCTATTGCCCGGTAGTCAAAGCGTCACCACTGGAACAATTTTAATTGATGGGATGAGCCAAACGAGTTCCTCTAACGCGGTCTTAAGCGAACGCTTAAAACTAGGCGAAGATGGTGTAGTGGTTGTTTCAGTTGCGATTAATACCGCGCAACACAAAATGGTTAGTCAACCGGTGGTTGATTTATTTGGTGTTACGTGTTTAAAAGATCCGAAAACCGTTTCGCGGGTTGTTAGTGCAGAGCTCACAACGATTTTAAATGAACTTTTACTTGGTAATTTCAATAAATACACAGCCGAATCTACCATCACGGAGCGTCTCAATAAATTATTAAAAAGGGAGATTGGTAAAGAACCATTAGTTATGCCGATTATTACTAATGTGGCCTAAAATATGAATAATAACCGCGAAATTAAATTATCGACTATCAAATTCTTTGTTGGCGTTGCGCTAATTTTATTTGGTCTTATTAGTTTAATTAACGTTGGCTATATCGCTCAATCACTCGCTATTGTTATCGTTTCTTTATTTGGTGGGGTTGGTTATTGGTTTATTAATCCGTTATTTATTGCTGCGGGTGTTTATTTAATTATTAAACGTAACAAACCCCTGAACCTTAAACATAATATTTATCTAATTGCTCTAGCGATTTTAGTTTTTGCTTTATTACTCATCACGACGGTATTTGTCTATTATCCGAATTTACCAGATTTCGCTGATCCAAAAATCACTTTAAGTGCGAGTACGATTTTTGAATATTACGCCCGTTCCTGGTGGAAAGCGATGGTGGTTTTTAAAGGCACTAACTATATTCACTATAACGCTTTATCAACTTGTTTAGGTGGTGGTGTGATTGGTTATGTCTTTACGGGATTACTAAACACAATTATTAGCGAAATCGGGACCATCATTAGCGGCTTTGTTATTCTTGTTACCGCACTAATTATCTTGTTCCATAAGCCACTTAAGATTGGCTTTAATAAATTATTTAGCGCGATTAAATTAAAGCGACAAAATAAAAAAGCGATGGCCGCGCAAGAAAAAACTTTGGAACCAAGTGAAGGCGCCGTGCCAGATATTACTACCTCGGATGAACCAATTGACGCCGATCGTTATCTTAACGATGAAAGTAAAACGGATTTAAAACTCGCTAATCTTTATAGCAGCGATGAATTACCGCCAGAAGAAGCGCCCGAAAATTTTGAAGAGGGTGCCAAACCCGCGATGCTAAGCGAAGAAGAGACCGCGGTGGCGGCACCATTAGCGCCATACGAGAAGCCTTCTTATGATTTATTAGCCACTTACGAAGTGGCGGATGTTATTGCCAAAAACGAAGAGCAATCCAAAATTAACACGGAAATTATTAATCGCACTTTCCAAGATTTAAAAATCGGGGCGAAAGCGATTAGCCATACGATTGGCCCTCGCGTCACTCGTTACGATATTCAAATGGATGTGAATGCTTCCATTCGTTCCATCCCACAATTTGTGCTAGATATTTCTCAACGTCTTGGTGGTGTTACCACGCGCTTTGAGCCGATTGTGACTGGTAAAATGACGAGCGGCCTAGAAGTACCTAATGCCGAAAGTACGACGATTAGCTTTAAAGAAATTGTGAGCGTTCTCCCACCCGCGAGTAAATCGCCTTTAGCTATTCCGTTTGGAAAAAATATTTCCGGCGAAATTAAAACCGCTGACCTCGCTTCCTTCCCCCATATGCTCATTGCGGGCGCGACGGGATCAGGAAAATCAGTGCTAGTCCATTCCATTATTATGAGTTTTATTATGCGTAACACCCCAGAAGAACTTCGTCTTTTATTAATTGATCCTAAACGTGTTGAATTTGTTAAGTATCACGATTTGCCATTCCTCCTTTGTCCAACCATTACCGAGCCGAAGAAAGCTCAGGTTGCCTTACAAAAATTGTGTGAAGAAATGGACCGGCGTTACGATTTATTTGCCCAGGTGATGGTCAACCAAATTAAACCCTATAACGCGATGATGAAGGCTAATGGCAAAGCCATCTTACCTTATATTGTGGTCGTGGTCGATGAGTTTGCGGATTTAATTAGCGCGAATAAGAAAATTGATGTTGATATTAATCGCATTGCCGCGAAAGCCCGGGCAGCGGGTATCCATTTAATTATTGCGACGCAACGGCCGAGTGTCGATGTGATTACTGGTACGATTAAGGCTAATCTTCCTGTGCGCGTTGCCTTGCGCGTACCTGATCAAGAATCCTCAAAAACGATTTTAGGCGGACAAGGCGCAGAAGGCTTACTTGGTAATGGCGATATGTTAGTGAGTTGTCCCCAAATTCAAAGTAGCGGGAATTTCCGTTGCCAAGGTTGTTTTATTAGCGATGAAGAAATTGCCAAAGTGGTTAAATTTATTAATAATCAACGCAAGCCACAATACGATGTGCGCTTCATGGATTTAGAAGATCACCAAATTGAAGCACCCGATGCGACCCCTAAAATTACGGCGGCCGAAGCGCGAGCGCAGAGTGACGAACAACTTTACCAATATATCAAAGAGCAAGTTTATAAACGCGAATATACCTCGATTTCCACGATTGAACGCGAGAACGGTATTGGCTTTACCCGGGCCGGTCGGATGTTTAAACGTTTACAAGACGAAGGCCTAGTGTCGCGCGATAGCGAAGCAAGTAAAGGTAGCAAAGTCTTAAAAGAAAAATTTAATATCAAAGAAACCACAACTACCGCGGGTAGCGTCGAAGTCACCAGTACTAAACCTAATCCAGGAGAATAATTGACTTATGAATCCGATTGTAACGGCTGAACTAACTAGTTTCGATAATATTCGTGTGACGGTAACTAATCCCCATAAAAACGCGAATTACATTTTTATTTTAGTGACGGATGTTAATCACCGGCACCGAATTGATCCAACGAGTGTCGATAAGAAAGAAACGATTCATATCTATGAATTTAAACTTAATTACGAATTAGAACTCGGTTTTGAATATCATATTGCCGTTACCAATATCGGCACTTGTGTTTTAAACGTTAATCCCCTTGCTTTATTACCCGATTTTGACACCCGTTTTTATTATAACGGTGATGATTTAGGCGTAACTTATTCGCACCGTTCATGTAAGTTTGCCCTTTGGGCACCTTTAGCAAGTTCAGTTATCTTAGCTTTGGATGAAAAAGATTATTATCCACTAAAGCGCGATAAGCACGGCGTCTATCGTTTAACCCTTAATAAAAATTTAAAAGGTCACACTTACGTTTATTATGTAACTAATAGTGGTGTTACCACTAAAACGATTGACCCCTACGCAAAAGCGTCGACGATTAATTCTGGGGCCAGTGTGATTTTGGATTTAAACGCTTATGAGCGGAATATGAACGATAAGAAATTAACCAAAATGAATTCTTATCTTGACGCGATTATCTACGAAGGTAGTGTGCGTGATCTAACCGTTGATCCATCCACTAACATTAAAAACAAAGGAAAGTTTCTTGGTTTAGCGGAAGAGAAGCGCGTTAATAAAGATGGCCTCGCTGTGGGTCTAGATTATATTGCCTCGTTAGGCATTACGCATTTACAACTTTTACCCATCTATGATTTTGCTACCACCGACGAAGCGCATCCCCAAGAAACCTATAACTGGGGCTATGACCCGATTCAATATTTTGTCCCGGAAGGTAGTTACGCTTCTAAGCCTAATGATCCCGCGAGTCGAATTGAAGATTTGTTAACGTTAATAAGCAAAGTTCATAACCGCGGTATTCGGGTGGTGATGGATGTGGTGTTTAATCACGTTTATGAACACCTTTATTCTCCCTTTGAGGCCGTCGTACCGAATTATTATTTCCGGCGCCTTAAAGATGGTAATTTCTTTAACGCGAGCGGGTGTGGTAACGATTTAGCCACGGAACGCTTAATGGTGCGTAAGATGATTATCGACGCGTGTAAATGGTGGGCGAGTTATTATCACATTGATGGTTTCCGTTTTGACTTGATGGGCTTAATTGATGCGGAGACGATTAATAAATTACGTGAAGAATTAAAACGCATTAATCCTAATATCATTCTTTATGGCGAAGGTTGGAATATGATTAGCGGTGATAATTTGACCTTAGCTAATTCGGATAATTATTTAAAAATGCCGAACATCGCCTTCTTTAATGATTGGTACCGCGATACGGTGATTGGCAATCTTCATAACAAAGAAGTGGGATTTGGCTTAGATAACGTAGTGTACCGTCAGGCGTTTAAAGAAGTTGGCACTGGTTCCACCTTTAATTTACTTGGCCACGGGTCACGCTTTAATAGCGTTGATCGGACGGTCAACTATGTTGAATGTCACGATAACAATACTTTATTTGATAAGATTCAAATCTTACGGCCGAATGATACGCCGACTGATAAATTACAACGCGTTTCGTTTGTAAATAGCCTAGTGCTTTTCTCCTTTGGCATTCCTTTCTTCCACGCCGGACAAGAAATTGGTTTATCAAAAGGCGGCGATGGCAATTCCTATCGTTCGGGTGATAAAGTCAATATGTTTAATTACGCTTTATTAAAAGAGCGGGCGGGGATACTGGATACCTTTAAATTCAATGTGGCGATCCGCAAGAATTTACAAATTTATCATAGTAATAACAATAAAGCGATTAATAACAATGTCAGTATTTATGATGTTGATAACGGCGGTATTTTATTAACCGCAAAAACTTATTTTTATCGCGAACGGGATTATTACCTCGCGAAGATTTTTATTAATCCCAGTTTACTTCGTTTAGAATATAAGGAGGACAATAAAATTACGATTGTTCCACCGATGAGTATTCTTGTCGAAAAGGGAAATAAAGTATGAAAATCCGTTCACTCATAAGTTATACACGGCTTGGTCCTTATCTCATTTATTGTTATTTTGCTTGGATTTTACGTTACTCGCGTCATCCGGAAAAATATCCGTTTGCGAAACGATATGCGCGTTTTAAAAAACTGGCGAACTACGCGATGAAAATTGCGAGTCCTAATCTATTTGTCCAAAATGGTGAATATCTTAAGCAATATGACCATCCGTTTTTAGGCGTTGCCAATCACCGTTATTATCTTGATCCATTTTTCTTAGCGTATATCAGTAATTTCCCCGTGAGTTTTATTGCCAAAAAAGAGGTAGCGAAGATTCCGTTTGTTGGCCGCGTTTTTAAAAGTATTGACGGTCGTTTTATTGACCGCGAAGACCTTTTAGGTCAAATTCGTTTATTTAAAGAAATCGCCGAGCGATTAAAGAAAGGCGATCTTGCTTATTTCATTTTCCCAGAGGGAACGAGAATGAAACAACATGAACAATGTGCGACTTTGCCGTATAAAGACGGCTCATTAAAATTAGCGTATTGGGCAAATGTTGATGTTATTTACGCAGCGCATCTAGGCACCGAAACGATTTTTGACGCACCGGTTAATCATAAGAAAAAACCGATTGTTTTCCATTTCTTCCCGCCCATTAAAAACAAAGATTTACTGAGTAAAAAGACAACCGAAGTGATGCCGATGATTCAAAAAGAAACGAATAAGATGTTAGTTAAAATTGACCAAGAAAATAAAAAGTATCTTTTAGAATAAATTAATTACTTTTGCCCGTAGTAAGCATTTTTTCCATGCTTACGTTGGTAGTGCTTATCACTTAAATATTGATCAATTTTTGGTGTTTTCGGATTGAGTCTTAAAGTAATAAACGCCATCTTGGCCACAGCTTCAAGCGTCACGGCATTTTTCACGGCTTCGTGAGCATCTTGACCCCAGGCAAACGGACCATGCGATTGTAAAAGGGCAGCGGGCATCGCTTCATAATCTAGTTTCTTAAAAGCGTTAACGATGGCTTTACCCGTGTTTAATTCGTAATCTTTTTGAATCGCTTGTTTACTAAGTTTTTTGATGCAAGGAATGGCACCATAAAAGGTGTCAGCGTGTGTTGTACCAAGAGGCACGATGTCTAAACCCGCTTGCGCAAACGCAGTAGCGAATGGTGAATGAGTGTGAACGATTCCACCGATATGCGGGAACTTACGATAAAGTTCAAGATGAGTAGGGGTGTCGCTACTTGGACGGTAATGACTATTAATAGTTTTACCAGTCTTTAAAGAAACAACGACCATGTCAGTCGCTTTCATTTTTTCGTAACTAACACCAGAGGGCTTAATTACCATTACGCCTTTGGCGCGATCCACCGCACTGACATTGCCCCAAGTTAATACGACTAAGTCGTGCTTAACAAGATTAAGGTTCTCTTGATAAACGATTTCTTTGAGTTTCTTTAAATCCATAATTTTCTCCTTATTTAATGGCCTCTTTTTCAACCGCTAAATATTTTTGATAACGTTTAATGTATTGATTAAAACCTTTAACATCCGCGGCTGTCGCTTTTAAAGTGGTAACTTTACTACCTTTAAAAATATGATCCGCTAAATAATTCTCTAAACTTTCGTGTGGGCGATGATTAATTAAATAACTAGCTAAGATGGCCATACCATAGGGACCGCCTTCGCCACTAGTTGTAAACACGCTTACGGGTGCATTAATGGCGGCGCTTAACATTAATTGGCCAACCTTGGGTGTTTTAAATAAACCGCCGTGACCATAGATTTGTTTAATCGTGACGTGCTCATTTTTCGTTAAAATATCAAGTCCAAGCTTTAAAGTAGCGAGGCTCGACATAATGTTCATCTTCATAAAGTTCGCGAGCGTAAAACGCGCATTTACTTCCCGGATAAGTAAAGGCTTACCAGCGTTAAGATTTGTTACGCCTTCACCGGAAAAATAATTAAAGCTAGTTAATTCACCAGCGTCTTTTTCGCCCTTAAGCGAGAGATTAAATAATTTAGTAAATAGTTCGCTAGTAGGAACGTTTTTGTTATTAAGTTTTAAGACTTCGCTAAAAAGATTAACCCACGCGTTAATATCACTTGTGCAGTTATTACAATGGACCATCGCGACGGGTAAACCACTGGGCGTTGTGACCATATCGATTTCCGGGTGAACACCTAGTTTTTTATTAGTAACAATCATGGCGAAGTCGCTTGTGCCCGCACTCACATTACCAGTACCTAAACGAACACTATTAGTGGCAACCATGCCAGTTCCCGCATCACCTTCCGCGGGGCACATGAGAATATTTTTTTGATTTGTTAAACCAAGATATTTTAAGCCAGCTTTACTAATATAACCCGCTTTTTCGCCCGCCACTTTTACCTTTGGTAAGACATCAAGTAATTGCCATTTAACTTTACCTTTAATAAGGTGATTAAATTTTTTTACCATCGTTTGGTTATAATCATTAATCTTGCTATCAATTGGGAAGATGCCGCTCGCATCACCAATACCCACACTATGTTCGCCCGTGAGGCGGTAGTGGATATAACCAGCGAGGGTCGTGATATAGGCAATTTGGTTAATATGTTTTTCGTGATTTAAAATTGCTTGGTATAAATGCGCAATACTCCAACGTTGAGGAATATTAAAATTAAAAAGTTTCGTTAACGCTTCGCTCGCTTTGCTTGTCGTAGTGTTCCGCCAAGTGCGGAAAGGCACTAATAAATGATCATTTTTATCAAACGCGAGATAGCCATGCATCATCGCGCTCACGCCCATTGAAGCGATGGTTGGAAAAGCTTTCTTCGTGACTTTTTGATAATTTTTTACGAGGTTTTTAATGCAGGTCTTAACGCCTTTTTCAGCATCAAGTAAATCATAGGTCCAGTATCCATTTTTAAATTGATTCTCCCACGCGTATTCGCCATTAGCAATTACACGTGCCGGCTCATCAATTAAAACGGCTTTGATCCGGGTGCTACCAAGTTCGAGACCAAGTGAGTATTTCATTATCGTCTCCACGCTAAATCGTATAAATCAAGCTCGGCTTTTAATTGGCTAGCGGTGGTGTCTTTACTAATATGGACAAATTCAATTCCCCACATCGAAGCTAAATCTTTTAACATTGTGGGTGTTGCATCCATACTTAATACGGTGTGGTGAGCGCCACCGGCCATAATCCAAAGTTTAGCGCCTTCTTGTAAGCTTGGATACGCTTTCCATAAAACGCGCGCGGTTGGAAGATTAGGCATTGAATAAGGCGATTTCACGACTTCAATATCTTGGACAATCATCCGTAACCGTCCGCCCATATCAATAAGACTTGTGACAGTGGCCTTACCAGGTTTACCCGCGAAAACTAAACGCGCTGGATCTTTTTGGTTCATGCCAATGCCAAGGTGATGAGTCTCAATGCGTGGTTTTTGACTCGCTAAACTGGGGCACACTTCTAACATGTGAGCGCCAAGTGAATATTCTTTACCTTTTACTAAGTTATAAGTGTAGTCTTCCATAAAGGAAGTGCCACCGCCCATCCCTTCTGTCATCTTTTTAATAATGTGGGTCATCGCGCTTACTTTCCAATCGCCTTCGCCACCATAGCCATAACCTAAGCTCATTAAATGTTGAGTAGCTAAGCCCGGTAATTGTTCCATACCATATAAATCTTCAAAGGTATTCGTGAAGGCTAAACAATGTTCACGTTCAAGCATCTTTTTCATCGCGATCTCTTCGAGCGCTTGGTAGCGGACTAAATCAAGATGCTTCGTTTTAATATCGTAGTTATGTTGATAGATTTTCATTAAAGCGTCAATTTCGTTTTTCTTGACCTTCTTCATCTCTTTTACTAAGTCACCAACCGCCCAAGTGTTCACTTCCCAACCTAACTTAATTTGGGCTTCCACTTTATCGCCTTCAGTCACCGCGACATTACGCATATTATCGCCAAAGCGCATCACGCGCAGTTGACTCGATTCGTGATAACCAATCGCACTGCGCATCCAATGACTTAATTCATGAAGAACATTTTTATCTTTCCAATAACCCATAATCACTTTGTGATTAATTCTTAAGCGTGCGCCAATAAAACCATGTTCACGGTCACCATGCGCGGCTTGGTTTAAATTCATAAAATCCATATCAATTTCTTGATTAGGAATTTCTTGGTTATATTGAGTGGCTAAATGACACCAAGGTTTTTGTAAAAGTTTAAGGCCATTAATCCACATTTTACTTGGAGAAAAAGTATGACACCAAGTAACAATCCCTAAACAATTATCATCGTAGTTAGCTTCTTTAATAATTTTGGTTGCGTCATCGCTAGTTTTCACAACGGTTTTAAACACGAAGTGAGCGGGAAGCTCAGGATAAGTATTAATGATCTTTGCCATTTCTTGGGCGCGCTTTTCGACGGTTTTTAAAACCGCTTCGCCGTATAAATGTTGACTACCAACAATAAACCAGAATTCTTGTTTTGCCATAAAAAAACCTCGCTACCGATATTTTACAACATTTCTTTTTGTTTATTCTTTTATCTTTCTTTTATCATTTATGATAAAATGCTTACTATGAAGATTACCATCGTTTGCGATGTTCTTGGTGACCCGAATAACGGCACCAGCATCGCGGCTTATAACTTAATTAACTTCATGTTAAAAAAAGGTCACCAGGTGCATGTCGTCTGTCCGGACCAAGATAAAAAAATGAAGAAAGGTTTTTACGTGGTGCCCACCCGTGATTTTGGTATCTTTAATGGTTATGTCGAAAATAATGGCGTGAAGATCTCTAAGCGGGATGATATGGTGCTAATGCGCGCGATTGAGGGCTCTGATATCGTCCATATTATGATGCCCTTTGGTTTAGGCAAACGGAGCGCCTATATTTGTAAACGTTATAACATTCCTTGTACCGCCGGGTTCCACGTTCAAGCCGAAAACTTTACTTCCCATTTCTTTGTGCAAAATGTCCGTCTTGCCAACTGGGCAGTTTATCGTTATTTCTTTAAAAGAATGTATTCGATGCTTGATGCGATCCATTACCCAAGTCAATTTATTAAAGACGAATTTGAGAAAAACATTGGTTTTGAAACGGTGGGCTACATTATTAGTAACGGGATTAGTAAAGACTTCTATCCAAAACCGGTGGAACGGCCTGACTATTTAAAAGACCGTTATTTAATTTTATTTTCGGGCCGATATTGTAAAGAAAAAGCGCACCGCGTTTTAATTCGCGCACTGAAATATTCAAAATACCGCGACAAAATCCAATTAATCTTTGCGGGTCGTGGGCCCCAAGAAAAGGCACTTAAAAAACTTGCGAAAAAAGAAGGATTAAAATATCCACCGATTTTCCAATTCTTTGATCACCGACAAATTGTGGGGACGATTCGGATGTGTGATTTATATGTCCACCCTTCAAATATTGAGATTGAAGGGATCTCGGCGCTTGAAGCGATTGCGGGTGGACTTGTCCCAGTCGTGAGTAATGGTGAACGTTGTGCGACCAAAAATTTTGCGTTAACGCCGCATAATTTATTTAAAGCCAATGACGCGAAAGATTTAGCGAATAAGATTGATTACTGGTTTGATCATCCAAAAGAAAAAGCGGAAAACGCTTTACTATATCGTGACTTTATTAAAAAGATGGACCGCGAATATTGTATGGAACAAATGGAAAAGATGTTCTTTGAAGTAATTGAAAAGAAGAAGCATGATCAAAAACAAAGATAAAAAAGTTATTTATTATTCCAATCCCTTAACGGATGATTTTGCGAACAATCCGACTAAGCCTTTTAAAGTGAGTGATGAATTTAAATATGTTCACACGAATTGGCTTTATCGTTTGGTGGCCAGTTTTATTTATCACGTGATTGCGATTCCGCTTTTTTATTTGATTGTAAAAATTAAATATCATGTAAAAGTTATTAATAAGAGCGCAGTTAAAAAACTTAAACACACTGGCTTTTTTATCTATGGTAATCACTCCCAAGATATTATCGACGCTCTTATTAACCAGGTGATGCTCGCGCCAACGCGTCGCGGTCATATTGTTGCAAGTAATGATGTTTATTCGCTCAAAGGTCTCAATACTTTAGTGAGTATGCTTGGTTGTTTACCTACTCCTAATAATCTTTTCCAAACGAAAAAGTTCTTTGATGCGAATAAATATTATATTGAGAAAAATCGTTTCATCATCGTTTTACCAGAAGCGCATGTTTGGCCGTATTATAACGACATTCGTCCGTTTACGAATGCTGGTTTTATGTTACCCGCAATGCTTCATAAACCTATTATTACTTCAACGGTGGTCTATCGGGCAAGAAAAAATCCGCGTAAACATCCTTACATCACTTTAGTGGTTTCTGATCCAATCTATCCAAAAGATAACGCTGAGGTGAAAGAAAACCAAAACTATCTTCGCGATGAGGCGTACCGCCTAATGAAACAAGCGGTCACGGAGTATCATAGTTATCAATTTATTCAATATGTGCAAAAAACTGACACGGAGAAAATTAAAAGTTTATAATACTTACATTAGGAGATTTTTATGGATTTAAAAAACAGTCAAACGGCTAAGAATTTAGCTTTCGCGTTTGCCGGCGAATCGCAAGCTCGTAATAAGTACACTTATTATGCGAGTAAAGCCAAGAAAGAGGGCTATGAACAAATTGCGGCGATTTTCTTAGAGACCGCGGAAAACGAAAAAGAACACGCGAAACTCTGGTTTAAGCATTTACACAATAACGATATCCCAACCACCGCGGATAATTTACTTGATGCGGCGAATGGTGAAAACGAAGAATGGACTTCCATGTATAAAGGATTTGCCGAGACGGCTCGGAAGGAAGGCTTTAACGAAATCGCCGCCCAATTTGAAGGGGTTGCCAAAATCGAAAAAGTCCACGAAGAAAGATACCGGAAGTTACTTGATAACTTAAAAACGAATAAAGTGTTTGTGGCCCCTGACGTCGTCGTCTGGAAGTGCCGCAACTGCGGACATATTCATGTCGGTAAAGAGGCGCCCAAGATGTGCCCCGTCTGCCGCCATCCGCAATCTTACTTCGAACTTCGCGCGGTTAATTACTAAAACGAAAGTTTTACGCCCTGCGGGGCGTTTTTCTTAATATAAAAGGAGATAAACATATGGCTAAAATCATCAACGAACCAGCACACACCTTTAACGAATATTTACTTATCCCTTCTTATAGCGATGAGAAAAATATTCCGAGCAACGTCTCACTTGTGACACCCGTGACACGCTTTAAGAAAGGCGAAGCGCCAAAAATTACGATGAACATCCCAATGACTAGCGCCATCATGCAATCGGTGAGTGGCGATACGCTCGCAATCGCTTTAGCGAAAGAAGGTGGTATCTCCTTTATCTTTGGTGCGCAATCAATCGAAAACGAAGCGCGCATGGTGAAAAACGTTAAAACCTATAAAGCGGGCTTTGTGCCAAGCGACTCCAATTTAAAAGCGACTTCGACTTTAGAAGATGTCGTGAATTTAAAAACGAAAACTGGTCACTCAACCATTGCGGTCACTAGTGATGGCACCAGTAATGGTAAATTAGTTGGTCTTATCACTAGTCGCGATTATCGGCTTGATAAAATGAAATTATCGACACCCGTTAAATCGTTTATGACCCCAGCAAATAAATTAGTGGTGGGACATGACGGCATTAGCCTATCAAAAGCGAACGATATCATCTGGGAACACAAAATTAATCAATTACCCGTACTTGATAAAGCCGGTCGCTTAAAATATTTAATTTTCCGGAAAGACTACGATGAACACAAAAAGAATCCAAACGAAAATCTTGATGCCCATAAGCGCTACATCGTGGGAGCTGGCATTAACACCCGTGACTACGAAGAGCGCGTACCAGCGCTTATTAAAGCCGGGGCGGACATTCTTTGCATCGATAGTAGCGAAGGCTTTACCGAATACCAAAAGAAAACCTTACAATGGATTAAAAAGCATTATCCAAAGATTCCGGTTGGCGCAGGTAACGTCGTTGATGGTGATGGTTTCCGTTTCTTAGCCGATGCGGGTGCCGATTTTGTTAAAATCGGGATTGGCGGTGGTTCGATTTGTATCACTCGTGAAACAAAAGGTATTGGCCGTGGCCAAGCAACGGCGGTCATTGAAGTGGCGAAAGCCCGGGACGCTTATTATAAAAAGACCGGTATTTATATTCCAATTTGTAGTGATGGTGGTATCGTTTTAGATCACCATATTACGCTTGCCTTAGCGATGGGCGCTGACTTTGTTATGCTTGGTCGCTACTTTGCGCGCTTTGATGAATCACCAAGTAGCAAAGTGAATATCAACGGTACTTTCTATAAAGAATATTGGGGCGAAGGAAGCGCAAGAGCCCGCAACTGGCAACGGTATGATTTAGGCGGAGAGGCAACCCTAAAATTTGAAGAAGGCGTTGACTCTTATGTGCCTTACGCTGGCGCTTTAAAAGATAACGTTCGGCGGACCTTAGAAAAAGTAAAATCCACGATGTGTAATTGTGGTGCTTTAACAATTAAAGAATTACAAAAGAAAGCGACATTGACGCTAGTGAGTGCCACCGCGATTGTGGAAGGCGGGGCTCACGACGTTATTCAAAAGAATAAAACCGACTTTAAATAATTAACGTATGCGTAGTATTAAGAAAACTTGCTTGGCTTTCCTAATTCCCTTAGCGTTTTCTTTATCAAGCTGCGCGAATGATACTTTTAAAACTACCGTGCGGAGTGTGAGTAATCCCGCATTTGGTAATATTGATTTTAATGTTACTTGTAACGATTTTATTTCCGCCGGTTTTGAATACGATGATTTAATTGATGTCACGATTAAAGACGTTGATGGGCATGGAAAAGACGCTGTCTTTAATACCGCGTTTGTGAAGAATTTTAACGAGACTGGTTACTTCGCGCCTTGTCTATGTAACTATGAAGGCGCCAATGAATATTTTGAATTAAGCTTCTCGATTAATAAAACAAAAGAACTCGGTGAGAAATTGGTTGGTAAACAAACCGTTTTTAAAATGAATAAGAAGGCCGGCTTTAAAGAAAAGCGTGAACTCGTCAGTGTGCCAAAGCGTCTTAGTTATGAAGAAGTCGGCGAAGATAATAGTATCTATGCGAACGTTCGTGATGTTACGACGATTGGTAAGATTGGCGAAAAAATTGCCGAAGGTGTTTTATATCGTGGATCTTCTCCTTTTAACGGGAAAGATAATCCGGATGACCGCGAAGTAAGCGCTGATTATTTGCTACAAAAAATCGTTGATGAGGTTGGCAGTTATGACGAAGTTAGCGAGGTTTCACTTTGCTGTGTTGATGATAAACTTGCTAATTTGATGAAAGAGCATGATCTAAAAATGCGGCGTATTTGTCACGAGTCTTGCACATATCGACTATATACCGCTTCAAGCGAAATTACTGATTTAAAGAAAAAAACTTTTTATCCGGCGGAGTTAGCCGCGGACTTTTTTACCTATAAAGAAGGTTCTCATCGTAACGCCGAAGCAGTAGGTGAGATTTTCCATTACCTTGCTAAGCGCGCTTATGAAGGGGATCAGTATGGTAAAAAATATCCGGCCTATATTCATTGTAACGAAGGCAAAGACCGGACGGGTTTTATCGTTATGCTTTTAGAGATTCTCGCTGATGTGGGTGTGGATGATATCGTGACTGACTTTATGCAAACATTTGTCAATTACTATAACATTGACATTGAAACTCAAAAAGATAAATACGATGCATTAGCGAATGTTGGTATTTATCGTTATCTTTATAGTCTAATGTGCGAAAATCCGATCGACGAGTTAGGGAAGATTGACTGGTACAACTTCGATTCTAAGCAGGCGGTTGAAGAGAAACTTGCCGCTGATAAAGATGCTTTAAAAAAAGGAACCGATGCATATTTAAAAAATATCGCTCATGTTGTGCAAGAAGATATTAACAATATTAAAAATTGGCTCTCACCAACTTCTCGGTAAGAAAAATTACTCACTTATATAGCACTTATGCTATTATCTTTCTTACCATGGCGTTCTTAGAATTAAAAAATGTCGTGAAAGAATACCACTCTCAAGCGGGCAGTTTTCGTGCGCTTAACAATGTTAATTTCTCGCTTAAAAACGGCGAATTTGTGGTGATTGTCGGTCCTTCTGGGGCGGGCAAAACTACTCTTCTTAACTTATTAGGTGGCATGGATTTAGCTACGAGTGGAAGTATTATCTTAGATAAAAAAGAAGTTACGAAATTTAGTAAAAAAGAATTAACTATGCTCCGGCGTTATGACATCGGTTTTGTTTTTCAATTCTATAACTTAATGCCGAATTTAAACGCCTTAGAGAATCTAGAATTAGCCGCAGAAATTACGCCCAACGCGATTAATCCAAAAGAAGTTTTGGAAGTCGTCGGTCTAAAGGAGCGGATGAAACATTTTCCTGCCCAATTAAGTGGTGGTGAACAACAACGCGTAAGTATTGCCCGCGCGATTGCAAAAAATCCCAAAGTGCTACTTTGTGATGAACCAACTGGTGCGCTTGATTATGCGACTGGTAAAAGAATTTTACGGACACTACATAATATTTCTCGGCGGATGAAAAAATTAGTCATTGTGGTTACCCATAACGGTGCCTTAAAGGCGATGGCGGACCGCGTGATTGAAATTAAAAACGGGGAAATTGTGAGTAACGTTGTGAATAAAAAGCCAATCCCTATCGAGGACATTGAATGGTAATTAAGAAAGCGTATTTAAAATCGACAGCGCGGTTATTTAAAAAACACATTGTGCGGCTTCTCTCGATTGCCGCTATTTTTGTCGTTACCGTCGCCCTTGATTCGGGTTTAGGCGATGTTGAAACTGATATTAAAAAAAGTATTAATGCATCATATCACGAAGACGAGATTCATGACTTCGTCATTCGGGGCTCTGATGTAGAGGCTATCAAGGGCGAGATTGAAAACAAAAAGGACGAATTAGATGTTGAAAAAACTGAAATATTTTACACAGTCGATTTTCCCGATGAACGCGAAAATGGCGACATGTTTGCTAAACGGGTTATTTATCGCGATTTTTCAAACGAAAATTCACTTGACCGTTTAACATTGCTACAAGGTCGCATGCCAGAAAAAGCAGGTGAGATTTTAGTTGAACGTGAAACGGTTGATATTATTAAACACGATCTTAATGAAAGCGTTGAATTTGAAGTAAGCGGCCAAACTTTTTCGGCCACGATTGTTGGAATTGCTAAAAATCCGACAATGGTTGCGATGCAAAAAGAACCAAGTGATTATACTGGAACCGGCAAAAATGAACGGATTGATGATGTATTTTATTATGATACGCAATTTGATCAGCCTTCTTACATATTAAAAGCTATCGGTGGCGCACTTAACATCAAACTAAACGATCCAATTCGCAAAACATTTGAAGGCTATAGTAATAAATACGAATCACAAATTAAAACAGCGCGCAATAAGATTAACAATCTTCAGACAGTAAAAGATAACCAAGCAACCGTATTATCGCTCTACGAAAACTTTAGTCTATATTCGCTTAATTCTTACGCCGCAAAGGTCGGTAATATCGCATTAATCTTCATCATCTTCTTTATTCTTATTGCTATCTTAGTTATTTATTCGACGATGTCGCGTTTACTTGATGAACAGCGAAGTTCGACGGCGACTTTAAAGACACTCGGTTATTCTAATTTAGCCATCGGAATGCGCTTTGTCATCTTCGGTTTAGTGGCTGGACTTATTGGGATTGCGATTAGTGTTGCCCCCGCCCGTTTAGTCACGTCGGTTATCTTAAACGCCTTTACAATTCAATACGCAATGAAAGCCATTACTTTCCCAATCGTTGGTAGATTTTTCTTTATTATGGCCGCGATTGTCTTAGTTAGTTCTTTAACCTTAATTTTAATTAAGAGTATCAAAATGGCGGACGCTAAGCCGGTAGAACTTTTAACCCACAAAGCACCTAAAGTGGGGAAGATGATTCTTCTCGAAAGATGCAAAAAATTATGGAATAAAATGTCCTTTAAATTTAAGTCCACCTGGCGGAATGTGTTCTTATTTAAAGCGCGTCTATTAATGACCGTTTTATCAATTGTGGCTTCAACCATTTTAGTCTACGCTTCTTTTAGTTTACTTGATTGCACAATTGCGAATCGCGATAAAGGACTTGATGCCTTGTTTTTTATCTCATTAATCTTAATCGTTTTCTCAGGTGCGTTATGCGCTTTAGTGGTCTATAATATCACCAATATTAATATTAGTGAGCGCACGCGAGAGATAGCCACTCTCATGGTCTCGGGTTATACTGATCAAGAAGTGACTGGTTATATCTTCCGCGAGATTTATATTTTAACGATTATGGGGGCGGTTCTTGGTCTTCCCGCTGGGGTTGGTTTTATGGCGTTTGTTTATCATTATATTGATGTACCAATTCTTGGTTTTGAATTTGTTAATTGGTGGACTTATTTATTAGCACCCATTGTGACTTGTTTATTCGCGGTCTTAGCGACTTTATTATTACGCCGAAAAATTATTAAAACCGATATGAACGAATCACTAAAAGTTCTTGAATAAGTTATAATCATTACATGGACATCATTGAAATTATTGCTAAGAAGCGCGATGGTCGCGTCTTAAATAAACAGGAAATTGATTACTTTATTGATCAATATGTGAAGGGGAACGTAAAAGATTATCACGCGAGCGCTTTATTAATGGCGATTTATCTAAAAGGGATGAACCATAGTGAGACGGTTGCGCTTACTAATGCGATGATGCATAGTGGCAAAATTATTGATTTAAGCAAAATCAAAGGTATAAAAGTTGATAAACATTCAACCGGTGGAGTTGGCGATAAGACGAGCATAGCGCTTGTGCCGCTCGTGGCTGCTAGTGGCGCAAAAATCGCGATGATGAGTGGACGTGGTTTAGGTCACACGGGTGGAACACTTGATAAACTTGAAGCGATTCCAGGCATGAAGGTGTCGTTAAGTGAAGAAACATTTAAACACCAAATCGCTAAAATTGGAATGGCCATTACTGGACAAACTTCTGATATGGTACCAGCGGATAAAAAGTTATACGCCCTTCGGGATGTCACCGCAACCATTGATGTCATCCCGTTAATTGCTAGTAGCATTATGTCAAAAAAACTAGCGAGTGGAACCGACGCTATTTTCCTTGATGTCAAAATGGGTTCAGGCGCTTTCATGAAAACTTTTCCGGATGCGGAACAATTAGCGAAAACATTAGTAAGAATTGGTAAAGCTTTTAAACGTGATACCCGGGCGCTTATTACTAATATGCGTGAACCACTTGGTTTTGCGGTTGGTAATATTCTTGAAGTCAAAGAAGTCATTGCGACCTTAAAAGGTCATGGTCCAAGCGACTTTACCGAATTATGCTTAGTCTCAGCGGCGATTATGCTCATTCAAGCCAAGCTTGCAAAAAATATTTCATCGGCCTACGCCTTAGCCGAAAAACAATTAAAAAACGGAAAAGCCTTCCAAAAATTTAAAGAATGGATTAAGGCGCAAGGTGGGGATACAACTTATTTAGATGCACCCGAAAAATTTAAAACTGCGAAAAACGTTATTACTTTAACAGCGAAGAAGAGTGGCTATATTGAAGAGATTACCGCTTTAACGATTGGAGAAGCGGCGATGCATTTAGGCGCCGGTCGTTTATCAGTGAGTGATAAAATCGACTATACCGCGGGGATCATCTTAAAAAAGAAAGTGGGAGACCACGTGAAAAAGGGTGAACCACTTTGTGAAGTTTATACCAATAAAAAAGACTATCAGTCAATTTTAAAAGACATTGGTCGCGCCTTTAAAATTGTGTCGTGGGAAATTCGGAAACCGGAGATCGCTATCAAGTATATTAAATAATGAAATTAGTTGTGCAAAACGTCTCGCACGCGAGCGTTAATATTAATAATCAAGAATATTCGAGTATTAAACGGGGTTTTTTAGTCTTGGTTGGTTTTACTCAAGGCGATGACATTAACATCATTAACAAAATGGCGGATAAACTTTTAGCCATCCGGGTATTTAATGATGCGAACGGAAAAACCAATTTATCGATTAACGATATTGATGGTGAGATTCTCGTGGTCTCACAATTTACTCTCTACGCGAATTTTAAGGAAGGACGGCGGCCAAGTTTTGTTGACGCTTTACCAGGACACATGAGTGAACCACTTTACCAAGAATTTATTAAAAATTTAAATAGTAAATTTAAAAAGGGCGTTAAGACCGGTGTCTTTGGCGCGGATATGCAAGTTACATTAGTGAATGATGGTCCGTTTACTAGCCTTCTTGATAGTAAGGACATTGTGAAATGAAAAAGAAAGTGCTAGTTGGTTTTTCGGGTGGCGTTGATAGTGCGGTCGCCGCCTATTTACTCAAAAAACAAGGCTACGAAGTCGTCGGCTCATTTATGCGTAACTGGGACGCTTTAGCGAATAACGATTACCTTGGTAACCCAACCGTGAATAACAATCAATGTCCCCAAGAAGTTGATTATCAAGACGCCCTCAAAGCAGCGAAGATTTTAAAAATCAAATTACTCCGCGTGGATTTTATTAAAGAGTATTGGGATTATGTATTTAGTTATTTCTTAAAAGAATATCAAGAAGGTAGAACACCAAATCCTGATATTTTATGTAATAAATACATTAAGTTTGATTCTTTCTTAAAGTACGCGAAGAAAAATGGTTTCCCCTTAATTGCAATGGGCCATTACGCTAAACGCATCAAACGTGGTGGACACTATTATTTAGCGAAGGCCTTTGATAGTAACAAAGATCAAACTTATTTCTTAAGCCAAATTAACGAAGAACAAATTAAAGCGTGTTTATTTCCATTAGGCGATATTGATAAAACGGAAGTCCGAAAAATCGCGCGGAAATTAAAATTAAACATCGCTAATAAAAAAGACTCAACTGGGGTGTGTTTTATTGGTGAACGGCATTTCCGGGAATTTTTAAATAACTATATTCCCGCGAAAGAAGGCAAAATCATTGATATTAAAAATAACCGTGTCGTTGGACATCATCATGGTGCCTTTTATTACACGATTGGTCAACGAAAGGGCTTAGGTATTGGTGGGATTTCTGGCGAAGCCGCGGAAGGCTGGATCGTGGTTAAAAAAGATGTTAAGAAAAATATCGTATATGTTACCAAAGGTAATGATACTTCATTAATTATGAGTAACCGGATTATTGTGACGCATCTAAATTTAGTGTATCCCATTAAAGAGAATATGAAGGTCGGGACGAAATTCCGTTACCGGGAAAAAGATTATCCATCAACGATTAAACTCATTGGCAAAGATAAGTTAGAAGTAACAGTGCCTAAATTAGCGAAAGCGGTGGCGACTGGTCAAGCGGCCGTTTTTTATACACCAAGTGGCGTCATGATTGGTGGAGGAACCATCTCCGCTGTTTATTTTAACCAAAAAAGACTTGATTTATAATCGCGTACGCGAGTTAATATTAATGTCTTATTTTAAGCGAATATCTTTTTGATTTATAATTATAAATCATAAATAATCATCCATTTATTGTTAGTTTTTATGCTATGATTGTTTTCGTTATGAAATACATGAGTAGTCAACAAATCCGTGAGACCTGGCTAAACTTTTTTAAGAGCAAAGGCCATCACGTGGAAAAGGGCGCGTCCCTTATTCCTAATAACGATCCAACGCTTCTTTGGATTAACGCGGGTGTCGCGGTCCTTAAACCTTATTTTGATGGACGCGCCATTCCCCCGTCTCGTCGGATTGTGAATTTACAAAAGAGCATTCGAACGAATGATATTGATAATGTTGGCCGCACGGCCCGCCATCACACTTTCTTTGAAATGATGGGTAATTTTAGTATCGGTGATTATTTCCGTAACGAAGCGATTGAATATGGTTTTGAACTATTAACGAGCGAACAATATTTCGGCATGCCGAAAGATAAACTTTATATCACCTATTATCCCGATGATAAAGATTCTTTTAATAAGTGGGTTAGTTTAGGTATTGATCCAAGCCACCTTGTCGCTAGTCGCAACAATTTCTGGGAAATCGGTGAAGGTCCGTGTGGACCAGATACCGAAATTTATTTCGACCGGGGCGAACAATATGACCCTAAGCATTTAGGCGTGAAGATGATGGCGGAAGATATTGAAAATGATCGTTATATTGAAATCTGGAATATTGTCTTAAGTCAATTTAACGCGAAAGCGGGTTTAAAGCGGGAACAGTATAAAGAATTACCCAGCAAAAATATTGATACCGGTGCGGGCTTAGAACGGTTCGCCTGCATTATGCAAGGGACCGAAACGAACTTTGAAACCGATTTATTTAAACCAATTCTTGATGAGATTGCTAAACTCACCTCGGTTAAGTATCAAGATAACACGATGAGCTACCGCGTGATTGCTGACCACATTAAAGCGTGTACTTTTGCTTTAAGTGATGGGGCAACTTTTTCTAACGAAGGGCGTGGTTACGTCTTAAGACGTTTACTCCGTCGGGCGGTGAGTCATGGTCATAAGCTGGGCGTGAATGAACCATTTATGTATCGTTTAGTTAAAACGGTGAGTGATATTTATCGGGACTTTTATCCTGAACTCACTAAGAAAGTTGATTTAATCTCGCACATCATTAAAAGCGAAGAAGAAAAGTTTTTTAAAACTTTAAATAATGGCGAAGCGATGCTAAAAGAAATGGCCATAGCTCATCATATTGATGGCTTTAAACTTTATGACACTTTTGGTTTCCCAATTGAACTCACGATGGAATTAGCGAGTGAATTAGGTGAACAAGTTGACCTCGATGATTTTCGTAAACAAATGGCGGCCCAAAAAGAAAGAGCGAGAGCCGCACGGGGGAATTTACAAAGCATGCGAAGTCAAGCCCGTGACTTAATGGAATGTACCGCCAAAAGCGAATTTATCTACGATAATAAATATATTAAAGCGAAGGTCGTCGCCTTATTTATTGATGGCGAAAAAGTTGAGGAAATCGATGAACGTGGGGAAGTAATTTTTGACCGCACGAATTTCTACGCGGAGATGGGCGGACAAATTGCGGATATTGGCTCAGCGACCAATAAGACGACCCAGATTAATGTTGAGAATGTGACGCTTGCGCCGCATCAACAACATCTTCACCAAGTGAAAGTATTGTTTGGGAAAGTTAAAATTGGCGATAGTTTCACTTTAAAAGTGAATAAAAATCGTCGGCACTTAATTATGCGTAACCATAGTGCGACTCATTTACTTGACGCGACTTTAAGTCAATTACTTGGTAATCAAGTGGAGCAAAAAGGTAGTTACGTTTCTGATCAATATTTACGGTTTGATTTTAATTACGATAGCAAAATCGATCCAAAGACTTTAAAAACGATTGAACAAAAAGTGAATGAACAAATCGCTCGGGGTTTAGAAGTTGAGACTTTAGTCTTACCAATTGAAAAAGCGAAACAACTCGGGGCGAAGATGGTGTTTACCGAAAAGTATGGTGATGTTGTGCGAGTGGTGAAAATGGGCGATTATTCAATCGAGTTTTGTGGTGGCACTCATGTCAGTAACACCGCGGATATCGGTTTCTTTAAAATCGAAAGTGAAGAAAGTATCGCGAGTGGGATTCGCCGCATTACCGCCCGTACTTCCCTTGGCGCTTACGCGTTAGTAAATGAAGAAGAAAATATCTTAGCCCAAACGATGAAACAATTATCGGCCCGGAACCAAAAAGAAATCGTTAACGCCTTAACCGCATTAAATAAAGACCGCGATAATCTAAAACAAGCTTTAAAAAATAACGTTTCGTTATTGGCGAGTAATATCGCCGCTAATTTACGTAGCCAAGTAATTACTCATAACGATCACCAAGTTTTAGTGAGTAAGATTGATGGGGCGAATCGCGATTTATTATTAAGCGTTGCGAGTTCCTTAAAGAGCAATAATCATAATTATTTATTCGTGTTATTTGGAACTACAAACCTATATGTCACTACCGACATAGCGGACGCTCATGCGGGCAATATCGCTCGTGCCATCTGTCAAAAAGTTGGTGGTTCAGGTGGTGGAAAAGCGAGTGAAGCCAATGGGCGTGTCAATGAAGTGAACGATATCAAAGCCATTGAGGAGTTAGTGTTAACTTTGTTATGAACCGCATTATGGGTTTAGATTTAGGGACGAAAACTTTAGGGATTGCCATCTCTGATACTTTAGGCATCGCGGCGCACGGCTACGAAAACTTTCGTTTCCAAGAAAAAGCGTATCAACAAGCAATCACTCATGTTATCGAAGTGTGCAAAAAAGAACACATTAATGACATCGTCATTGGTTTAGCACTTAATATGAACGGAACTGAATCGCCTTCAAGTACGGCGGCACGCAAGTTTAAAGACGAACTTTTAAAACACTTACCTACTCTCCACATTGAATTTATGGATGAAAGGATGAGCACGATGCAAGCCACAAGAATTCTTCTTGAAGCGGATTTATCACGAAAGAAACGTAAACAAGTCATCGATATGGAAAGCGCAGTAATGATTCTTGAGACTTACTTAAGGAGAATGGAAAATGGAAATCAGCACTAAAAAACAATATAAACGCCACAAGCTTTATCGTTGGATTGCTCTGTTTATTAAAATCTTTTCCATCCCGTCTTTACAATATGTGTTTTATCGCTTTAAGGGCGTGATTGTTTTACCTCTTTCGCATCAATCAATGGCGCTTAGTGCTTTCTTAAGTACCTTAACCGCTTTAATTATTTATTACGGAGTAATTTTTATTTTAGACCGGAAATTTAATTTCCATAGTAAAGCACCCCTTGGTAAATCAATTCGGATTTATGCGATTGTGGTGTTAATTCTATTAACCATTGAATCAGTTTATTCAGTGCCGCTACAAAATATGTTATATCGCGCTACTCATTTCGGACTAAAGGACCCGAGTTTACCAATCATCGTTTCAAACGTCAAAGCTCCGCTTATTTATCTATTGCTTGGCTTTGGCGTGCAATTTGCTTTCTCACTAGTCACTAGCGTGATTATCTTTAACCTCTTCCGTTTCGTTTTAAATCAGGAGCCAAAGAAGGCGAAACATGATAAAACTATTTAAACGTTATTTAACTAAATATCGTGGTTTTGTTATTTTAGGCACCATCCTAAAAGCGTTAGAAGTCGCCTGGGAACTATTAGTTCCGTTTATTATCCGCTACATGATTGACGATGTCGTGGAGAATCCAGCCTTTGTCGGTGATAAAATTAGCGAACTTTTAAAGTGCGGTGGGGTGCTTCTTGCTCTAGCGGTCGCGGGTTTACTCACGACTCTATGTGCCCAATATATTGCCGCGCGAGTGGCCCAAGCCTTTGGCTGCGATATGCGGGATGATTTATACCGCCACATTAACACCTTATCTTTTAAAGAGCTTGATCAAGTGTCAACCGCTAGTCTTATCACACGAATTCAAACCGATACAGTGAATATGCAAAACGGAGTCGGGATGATCATCCGAATGCTCATGCGCGCGCCCATTATTATTATTGGGGCCACGATTATGTGCTTTATTATCAATTGGAAAATTGGCTTCTTGATCATGGGCTTTACCATTTTATTGCTCATCTTAATTTATGGGGTGATGATTTATTTAGTCCCGCTGACTCATCGGACCCAAGTGGAACTTGATAACGTCACGCGGATTAGTAAAGAAAACCTTGGTGGTAACCGGGTGGTTCGGGCGTTTAATAAACAAAAATACGAATTTATTCGTTTTGTGGATGGGCAAAAGAAACTCACCAACATCCAAACGAAAGTAGCAATAATTGAATCGTTACTAAATCCACTTACTTTCTTACTAGCGAATGCGATCGCTCTCCTAGTGATGTATGTGAGTGGTACTTTCTTTTTAGTTGGTGGGATCACTAAAGGTGATATACAAGCGTTCTTATCTTACTTTACCCAAATTCAGTTAGCGGTGATGGCCTCGACTATCTTAGCCACTCTTTTTGCAAAGGCCTACGCTTCTAGTTCACGGGTCAACGAGGTTTTAGCGTTAAAGTCATCCTTAACCTATGGAACAGTTGATAAAGTCACCTATAATGATCCCACTATTATTAGCTTCCAAAACGTTTCGTTTAAATATAACGATAAGGCTAATGCCGCCTTAGAAAATGTTTCCTTTACGATTAAACAAGGGGAGACCGTTGGTATTATTGGTGGTACTGGTTCTGGTAAAACCACTTTAATTAATTTATTAAACCGTTTCTATGATGTGAGTAGCGGCTCCATTTTCTTTGCGAGTCGTGATGTACGCGACTATGCACCAGGCGTCTTAAACGCGGAACTAGCAACCGTGATGCAAAAGGCGGTGCTTTTTAATGGCAGCATCAAAGAGAACATGCGCCGGGGGAAAAGCGGGGCAAATGAAGAGGAAATAAGTCAAGCGCTGAAAATTGCTCAGGCGAGCGATTTTGTGGCAAAAACCGGTAAGGGTTTAGACTATAAGATCTACCAAAGCGCCAAAAACCTCAGTGGTGGACAAAAACAACGCCTGAATATTGCGCGCGCGCTAGTGAAGAATGCTCCAGTTTTAATCCTTGATGATTCTAGTAGTGCGCTTGATTATAAAACTGAAGCGAACCTAAGACACGAATTAAGAAAACTTGATAAAACGACCCTCATCATTTCCCAACGGGCGATTAGCATCATGGACGCGGATAAGATTTTGGTGCTTGATAAAGGGAAACTTATCGACGTCGGGACGCACGCTGAGTTATATGCGCGCTGTGCTCTCTATCACGAGATTTGCGCATCGCAAGATATCGAAGGAGCTAAGCATGTATAGTGTAAAAATAATGCTCAAGCGAATCTTAAAATACGCGAAACCGTATCGAAGAAATATCATTATTGCGCTTATTTTCGCTATTTTATTTGAGTGCGCGTTCCTCTACGTCCCGTGCATCATGGGTAATGAAATCATCGCTTTGTTTGGTGAAGGCTTTGAAATGAGTCAATTAACTATCCCGCTTGTTAAAGCGTTCTCAATTACCGCAGCGGGTACCGTCTTTGGTATTTTAATGGGTCGTCTTTTAAATGTTTCAACTTATTTAATCATTCGCGACATTCGTTTAGCGACTTTTAAAAAGATTTTATCTTTACCAGTAAGTTATCTTGATGCGCATTATCATGGTGATTTACTCACCCGTGTTACCCACGATGTTGATCAAGTCTATGATGGACTTATTCATGGCTTTACGCATATCTTCCGTGGCGTTGTCGCAGTTATTCTAACGATGATCTTTATGTTTATGACCAAGTGGGATATCGCTTTAGTAGTCGTGGTTTTAACTCCGTTAAGCGCGGTGATTGCTTATTTTGTCACTAAACTTTCGAAGAAGTCATTTGCGGTCCAAGCGGCAGTCAATGGTGAGATGGCGGGTTTAGTTAACGAAATGGTCACGGAACAAAAAACGGTCATCGCGTATAGCTTAATGAAAGAAAACACGGAACGCTTTAACGAGATTGATGATCGACTCAAGACTGCTGGAGTTCGCGCCCAATTCGTGAGCTCGTTAGCGCGTCCTACGACTCGCTTTGCGAACGCGATTATTTACGCTTGTGTGGCCACTTACGGCCTTATCGTTGTTATCCGCGACGCAAAAAGTGTTGAAGAATATCCAGCGTTAATCGGGATGGCTTCGACTTTCTTATTCTACGCGAGTCAATATACGCGTCCGTTTAACGAAATCGCGGAAGTAACAACTGAGCTTGCTAATTCCTTCGCCTCTTTACGGCGAATCTTTGAACTAATTGACGCGGAGGATATGGTGAAAGAAGACACACTTAAAGAAATCGAAGTTAATAAAGGCGAATACGAAATTAATCATGTTAATTTTGCTTATCAACCAGAACGGATGATTCTGAAAGATATCTCTTTTAAGGCGCTACAAAATAAACGGGTGGCGTTAGTGGGACCAACCGGATGCGGCAAGACCACACTCATTAACTTGTTAATGCGTTACTATGATGTAAGTAGTGGTGAAATTAAATTAGAAGGCGAAAATATTAACCACATTAAACCATCTTCTTTACGAAAGAGTGTGGGGATGGTGTTACAAGATACCTGGCTTTTTAAAGGCACGGTTCTTGATAATATCCGCTACGCTAAAGACGGCTCAAGTGATGATGAAGTGATGACCGCGGCGATTGCGGCGAACGCTCATGACTTTATCATGAAGTTGCCCCAAGGCTACCAAACGATTATCGATGACGATGAAGGTTTATCAACTGGACAAAAGCAGTTAATTTGTATTGCGCGCTTAATGCTTGTCTTACCAAAGATCCTTATCTTAGATGAAGCGACGAGTAACATTGATACGCGGACGGAGGTTAACATCCAGAAGGCGTTTAATCTTTTGATGGATAACCGGACTTCCATTGTCATCGCGCATCGTTTATCAACCATTCGTCACGCGGATTTAATCATCGTGATGAAAGATGGACGAATTATTGAACGCGGTAATCACGACGAATTAATTAAAGCGCATGGTTACTATTACGAACTTTATAACGCTCATTAGTGAAGAGCAATCATAGATTGCCTTTAAATACAAGATTAGATATAATAAGCACTGATATGAAAGATAAACTCTTTCCTTATCAGTAACTTAACTTATTTTAAAGCAATATTGCTTTATGGAGGTTAAATATGCATTATACCTATCACACCAAAAATGTTTGTTCATCCCAGATTGATTTCGATTTAAATGACGGAATCGTTACGAATATTAAGTTTGTTGGTGGTTGTCCTGGTAACTTACGGGCTATTGGGAAATTACTCGAAGGCCAAAAGGCGGATGAAATCATCGCTAAGCTTAAAGGGAACATGTGCGGGTATAAGAAAACTTCGTGCGCTGATCAATTAGCCTTAGCGCTAGAAGAGGCTAATCACCCAAGGAAGTAAAAGGAGACAGTATGGAAAATTTATACGAATTTTTAAATAGTCGGCACTCCGTCCGTTCTTATAAGAACGAACCACTTGATTTAAATCGCCGCAATATTATTGATAACCTAGTAAGACAATTAAACGAAGAGCATCATTTAAAATTTAAAGTGGTGTATGACCGGGTGTTTGTGTATAACCGGTTCTTCTTCTCTCTTCGTTTTAAAGCGCGGAACGCGATTTTATTAGTTCACGATAACGAAGAAGAAGCGGGTTATTATAGCGTGCCCTTAATGCTTAAACTCCATGAACTTGGTTTAGGAAGTTGCTATGTTGGTAGCGCCATTATGCGTCCTGAATATATGCTTGATGGTAATCGCCCAAAGTGTATCTTAGCCTTTGGCGAGATTGATATTCAAGGTCATCCACACGAAAATAAACCACTAGAAAGTCTTATTTATGTGGATGGTCCACGGCCCAACAACTTATCCCACATCGCTAAGATTGCGATGACAGCGCCAACGGCGATGAACCGCCAAGACTTTATTATCCGGGCGATTAATTCTGAAATCTCTGTGAAGAAGACGAGTAGCGGTCCCTTTAGTGATTTTGATCTTGGTATCGTGAAATATTATGTCGATTTAGCGCGGAACAAAGTAAAAGTCAATTTAGAGCCAGAACAATTACCTACGAATTGAAGTAATTTTTAATATAAGTGTTACTAACGTAATCCACTTGCAAATATTTTGGTGATTGATATAATCAATAGCACACCAAGAGAAAGGAGAATTTTTATGGAAGATGATAACAAGACCATTCTCACAAAAGATGGTGAAGAAAAACTTAAAGAAGAATTAAACCGTTTAATTAACACCGAAAGACCCCAAATTATTGAAGCCTTAGCGGCCGCTCGGGCGCAAGGCGATTTAAAAGAAAACGCTGACTACGATGCCGCAAGAAACCGGCAAGGGGAAGTCGAAGGTCGGATTAAAGAAATTGAACACATTTTAGCTAACGCCAAAGTTATTAAAGAAGACCGGAATAACGACAAAGTCGTTGGCATTGGTAGTTGTGTCACAATTAAAGCGAGTAACGAACGGAAAGAAGAAACCTACGAAATTGTTGGCACCGTCGAAGCCGATCCACTTAATAACAAGATTTCTAATGAATCACCACTCGGCCTGGCTTTATGTGGTCACAAAGTGGGCGATGAAATTACGGTGCGTAGCAAAGCCAACTATAATGTAAAAATTCTTAGCATCCAAAAGAACAAATAACTCCATCTCCTCTAATTATATTTTTAATATTGCGTAGTTAATATGCTAAAATAACTAACGTGCGTAAGGATAAAATACCAGAAATTAAGAATGTTCAATACCGACTTGCTAATTCGACGCGGCCTGGTTATGTTAGTTGCGCAATTTTTTACGAACTGAGCGGCAAAAGCAAGAATTTAGTTATCTATATTCCGGTGAATCCGAAATGGAAGAATAAGGACTATTTAGAGTACGCGAAAGAATATTTTGCCAAAAACGTTGCTGGTGAGCAGCAAAAAGGACGGAATCCGCTTGTTGCTCCGTTAATTATTACTAGTTGTTTGTCCTTTGTTGCGATCTTGGCTTTATCTATTCTTGGTGGATTAGGTTATATTGGTGGAAGACCAATCCATCATAATTACACCATCAAATTTGTTGATGCCGAAAGCTTAGAAGAACTCTCTGCCACCCAAACTGTTGAATATAACCACTTGGTACAACGTCCAAATGTTCCGATTAAAGAAGGGTATTCTTTCAAGAATTGGTACACAACGCCAGAATGCGACCATGAATTTAATTTCAACGATAAATTAACCGATTTAAGTATTAACGATCCAATTACGGCGTATGGTAAATTCGAAATTAATACTTACACCGTTTTTTATGTTGATAAAACCCCTGGATGTACATTGGATAAATATGCGGACAAAAATGTTTTATATAATAGCACTATTAAGGATGCACCTATTGTAAAGGATGAACACGACGAACCTGTATCGGATGTTACTTGGTGGGATGACGAAACTATTATTGGCGGTAAACAATTTATCTTCGGTGAAGGTGGCACACCTGTCACAAACAATATAACATTGTATGCTCAGCATGGCGTCATCCCTGAGCCTGGTGAATTTGAAAGTGACAGTTGGTACGTTTTTTTAACCGAAATTCAAGGAAAATCATTCGCCGAACTTCATAAAGAGGGTGCCATTTATGCTGATGATTGGCGCGACGATGAACGCGGCTACCTTGGTAAAGTGCGAACTGTGGATATAGGTCAATCTAGACCATTAAAAGCAATTGTTGTCGATGAAGATAGAGAGGCTAAGGCAAACGAAGCGAAATTCACATTTATGTTATGTGCTGAGCAAGTTGAGGAGGGCGAAAAGATTGCTTATGGTCGTGATAGTCTTTATGAATTTTCAAATGTACGTAGAAAAGCCGAGTCAATCCGCGCATCTCTACCAGCTATATTAAAAGACAATATTAAAACACCTGAACAACTATGTTACGATCCATCTATACCGATAGAAAATGATCCTATGTACACTATTAATGATGGATTTTGCGCCCCAAGTTATTCACAATTAACCGGGCAAGCAATAAATCCGGGTGACCCTGAAGGGGAAATTAAAGAGGGAGATCAATTTGCTGCTTTTGCGAATAAAACAGTTTTAGCGGAGATAGCAGGAAAACTAGGGTGTTTTTGGTTGCGCACCCCTGGACTAGCGCAAGCGCACAATGCCTATAGTTATGATTGTACGGGTACGGGCGACCCACAGACGCTTCTTGAGACAATATATGATCCTGATCACCCGGAAGTAACACCACCAGAGCATAGTGTTTGCCTTATCTTCTCGGTCTAATTAGTCAATAAAGTATTTTTAATTGATAATAACTAAATCTTAATAGGTAGATTGTTTTTTAAGTCTTTATTAAATTGATTTGGTTAAATTGCGAAAATAATGAAATTGTAGTTAAAAATTAGACACAAAATAAAAAAAATTGCATTTTTAAACGCTTACATATATCATATTAGGTATAGGAGATTATCTTATGGGCAAAAAAAGATTATTAATTCTAGCAGGAGCAGCTGTTTTTGGCACCTCTTGCGCAACTAGTTTAACTTCTAGTTCACCCACCGGGAGCGATGGCGTTAATAAATACAACGTCACTTTTGATTTTAATGGCGGTAGTTATAAAGCGGATGATGAATCAGAACCAGTTACAAGCATCCAAATACCGGATGTTTCATATTCTACTTATTTCTATTTTGTTAAGAGCAAGCTAACGGGTACGCTCACTCCGCCAGCGCACTATAAGTTTAAGGGATACTCACTTTTTAAAGATGACAATATTAACATGGTTTCTGATAAGTACACAATCGAAGGCAACACTACTTTTTATGCGCAGTATGATATTCAGGATAAATTTGCGGATATTAAATGGATTGATGATTTTGATTCACAAAAACCAGCGGTTATGAAAGAAGAAAAGCTCTTCATAAACGATACACCAGATCCAAACACTGTTAAATTACCATATCACGATGGTTATCAACTCGATAAATGGCTTGATAAAGAAGGCGAAGAAGTCACAGAATTTACTAAAATCACGCAAGACGATATTGAAGGAGGCGGAAGAGAGTATCACGCGACGTGGAAAGTGCCTGCTCCAACCACTCATACCGTCACACTTAACTATAATAATGATCCTAAAGGAGAAGATCCTACTATTGCTACGCAAACAGTAATTGACCAAGGTAAAGCTGTTGAACCAAGAATTGAGTATGAAGGTCATGTTATTAATCGTTGGATAGTAGATGGATCAGACCCAGAGACAGTATTTAAGTTTGATGACCCGATTACCGCTGATATTACCATCAAGGCAATATGGGATACGGTAGCAACCCAATTCGTAGTTTCATTTAATGCATTGGGTGGCACTATAACTGGTGGAGCGTCATATTTAAGAGTTCCAGGCGGTACTACGATAGATGAAAGTAATAAGCCGACTGTAACGCCTCCACTTGGCGATGAACAAGAAGCACCAGTTTGGTATACTGAACCTACCTTTGAGAACGAATTTATATTTACGACTAAAACATCGACAGAGGGCACAATTGTAGAAAGTGATTTAACTTTATACGCTAAGTACAACTACAGACCCGCTGCTAGTTTTGAAAATGACTCGTGGAGAGCTTTCTTAGGTGAAATCAAAGGAAAAACAATCGCACAACTCCATGCAGAGGGTGCCCCTTACCGTGATGAATATGATTTGGAAGGAGGAGCATCGGGAAATGGAAATGGTTATCTAGGTCTCAGTCGTAACATCGAATATATTGCTGATGATGGCACAACTCAAACAGCTAGAGCGGTTGTTGTTCATGAAGATCAACAAGCTAAAGCTGATCAACCTAAGTTTACTTTTATGGTGACTGGTCTCTTTACTGGCGATAATGAGGTTTCTTACGGTGCTGATGCTTGTTATGAAAAATCTACTGCACGTACGATTACTAAATCATTTTTACCAAAAATCAAATCTGCAGAATTGAGAGACGGCATAGTTGCTGATGCTGATCACGCTCAACAATCGTTCGATCCAGTTGCGTACACTCCAGCTGATCCGCTACCACCTATCACATATAATAGTATCCAAGATAAGTTATATGTTCCAAGTCTTTTCCAAATGACTGGAGAAGCGGTTACAATAGATGATACCCACACCATCTCCGAAGAATCGTGTGGTCAAGAAGCAACTCTAACGGGTCAATTTCTGCTCTTTACAGCAGAACATATAGGACTGTTAGAAGAAAAAGAAATAACATTAGGCGATATCTGGCTACGTACTGCTGAAGGAATATCGGAAGAAAACGTTTCTTATTATGATAGAACGCTTCCAGATTCCTATGACTTTGATACAGTGTTGACGAAACAAGAAGGTCAACCTGGAGTATTTGCGAAACATAGTCTTTGCTTAACCTTCAATATCTAATAAAATATTCTAAATAATATTTATAGCGACTTATAAGGGTTCTGTAAACTCTGTTATGGGATTTTATGGGATTTACTAAGTAACTCCCTAAAACTGTAAACTCTGTTATGGGATGTCATAATACCCAAAAGACATCCCTTTTTATATGGTCTATTTTTTGCTATAAGTAAGGATTAACATAGCGCGTTTTCTGAATTATTTAGAATAATTAATGAACATTATGTAGGAGGTCTTTTTCTTTAGGAAAACTTAATAAAACTGTAAACTATTTTATGGGATTGAATAAATTACCCCATATAAGAGTGAACAGAACCCTTATAAGTGAACCTTATAGGTCGCTTTTTTTCGTCTTTAATAATTTAGATAATTACTATATAATACTAAGTTGGAAGAGGAAATTAGTGTTACTTAGTGTAGAGAGCTCTTGGTTGGTGAAAAAGAGACTAATACCTAATTAGGTCGCTTCCGATATCTAGAGGAATCTCGTGAATCTCGCGTTAAGAGGTAAACAAAAAGAAGTTATAAAGTAAGGTGGTACCGCGATAATTCGCCCTTAGCCATCTTTTTTTATTGATTAGGAGGGTCTATGTTAGATAAAAGATATAGTCATCAAGCGGTTGAACAAGGTAAATATGATTTTTGGTTAAAAAATAAATATTTTTCTACCCACGATTTAACTAAGACGCCTTTTAGTATTGTAATTCCTCCACCTAATGTTACGGGTAAATTACATTTAGGTCACGCCTTAGATACAATCCCAGCGGATATTTTAATTCGCTATAAAAAAGCCCAAGGCTATGATTCAATGTGGTTACCGGGGATGGATCACGCTGGTATTGCCACCCAAGCAAAAGTGGCCGAACGCTTAAGAAAAGAAGGTATTGATTATCATTCATTAGGCCGTGAAGGTTTCCTTAAACAAGCGTGGGCGTGGAAAGATGAATACGCTAGCACTATTCATAAACAATGGGCGGCGCTTGGTTTAGCGTTAGATTATCCGAAAGAAAGATTTACCCTAGATGATAAACTTAACCAATGTGTCAATAAAGTCTTTGTGTCTTTATATAATAAAGGGCTTATTTATCAAGGCGAGCGGATTATTAACTGGGATCCGGAACTAAAGACCGCGCTTAGTAATGTCGAAGTCATTCATAAAAAAGATCCCGGCACTCTTTGGTATTTTAAGTACCAAATTGTGGATAGTAATGAGTCGCTTATTGTGGCGACCACGCGTCCAGAAACAATGTTTGGCGATACCGCCGTGTTTGTTAATCCCAAAGATAAACGTTATAAACACTTAATTGGTAAGAAGTGTTATAACCCAGTTAACGGTGATAAGTTACCAATTATGGGTGATAGTTATGTTGATTTATCATTTGGTACTGGAGCGATGAAATGTACGCCCGCGCATGACCCCAATGACTTTGCGTTAGCGAATAAATATAATCTAGAAAAAGTTATTGTCATGGACGAATCAGCGCATATGAACGAAAAGGCCGGAGTCTATCAAGGTCTTGACCGTTATGAATGCCGTAAACGCGTCATTAATGATTTAAAAGACAAAGGGCTTCTTCTTAAAGAAGAAAAGATTGAACACGAAGTGGGGCATAGTGAACGGAGTGATGCCGTCGTTGAACCATATTTAAGTAAACAATGGTTTGTGAAGATGAAACCGTTAGCGGACGCAGTACTTAAACTCCAAAAGAGCAAAAAGAAGATTAATTTCTTCCCCGCTCGTTTCTCGAAAACGATGATTCAATGGATGGAAAACATTGATGATTGGTGTATCTCGCGGCAACTTTGGTGGGGTCATCGGATTCCGGTGTATTACAAAAAAGATGGTACGGGGATGGTAGTAAGCGAAACCGCTCCGAAGGATATTGAGAATTATCGGCAAGATGAAGATGTCTTAGATACTTGGTTCTCCTCGGGCTTATGGCCGTTTTCTACGCTTAATTGGCCAGACACTAATGATAGCGACTACCAAAGATATTTCCCGACTTCGTTAATGGTCACGGGTTATGATTTAATTTTCTTCTGGGTGAGCCGGATGGTCTTTCAATCATTAGAATTTACGAAAGAACCACCCTTTAAGCAATGCTTAATTCATGGTTTAATTCGTGATGAATTAGGCCGCAAGATGTCAAAGACCTTAGGGAATGGGGTAGATCCATTTGATGTCATTGCTAAGTATGGCGTTGATGCATTACGTTATTTCTTAACCACTTGTTCTTCGCCAGGCTTAGATATGCGGTATGATGAAAATAAAGTTGAAGCCAGCGCAAATTATTTAAACAAGATTTGGAATAGTGCGCGTTATGTGCTTGATATCCTTGGTCCTAACTTTAAAGCGGAAACAATTCCCTTTAAGAAGTTACCCATCACGGAACAATATATTATTTCCCGCTTAAACGAAACGATTGAGCAAGTAACACGTAATATGGAGAAGTATGAGCTAGGAGCAGCTTCTTCGCATCTTTATAACTTCGTTTACGATGATTTTTGTAGTTTCTATCTTGAGATGAGTAAGCTCACGAGTCAAAATGTAGCCACCAAAAACACTTTATACCAAGTTTTACGTGGTGTTATTTTAATGATTTATCCTTACACTCCGTTTATTACGGAAGAGATTTACCAAAATCTCCCCGAGCATCTTAAGAGCATTATGCTCGAAAGTTATCCGCAGGTAGATAAAAAAGCGATTAGTAAAGAGGCAGTTGCTAAAGCTAATTTACTAAACTCCATGATCAAAGATATTCGTAATTATAAGACGAGTAATAAATTAGCGCCGAATCTACCAGTTAACCTTACAATTATCACTAGTGATAATCTATTCCCCGACTTTGATAAATATTTAGCACGTTTCACTTTCGCTAAAAAAGTAGACATTGTTAAAGAGGGACAAAATCAAGGTGTGATCTTTACTTATCCGAATGCGACCTTGGTGGTGAACCTAGAAATCGATAAAGACGAGATGAAAGCACGTCTAACCAAAGAGTTAGCGAATATTAATAACGAGATTAAGCGGAGCGAAGGTTTACTTAACAATCAGAATTTTGTAAGTAAAGCCCCAGCAGCAAAATTACAACTAGAAAAAGAAAAGTATCAAAAGCATCTGGCCACGAAGAAGTCGCTTGAGGAAAAACTTAAAGCGCTTTAATAAGAAAGACTAATCAAATAAAAAGAGGGGTTCACATCAAGGCCGCTCAACCTCAAGTTTCGCGACCAAATTATACTTTAAAGTGTATAGTAATAAGAATATCCAGCACGAGGAGTATCTTTATATTCACCACCTGAATTCATAAACATAGAACCAGCATAATCATCGCTTTGGAAAGTGTCTGGACAAGTTAAAAATGTATTTTCTTGAGTGCCATTGCCTTCGTATACTTTGAGAGAAGTGCAACTAGTAAACATTCTTTTATAGCAGCCATCACTAAATGATGTCGCTTCAAGTTTAGGAGCTTTTGTTAATTTAGTGCAAGCTAAGAACATTGTGTAGTAGGTACCTTGAGGTAATGCTTTTGCAGATAATATTAGATTACTAGCATCAATAATATTAGCTTTATAGAAAAGCCCTTTAAAGCAATATTCGCCAGGAACAGCTTTTATAGCAGCATAATCATCTTTATCAACGAGTGATAATACATTACCACTGACATTAAAGTCAGAATCTGCATTTTCAATAGTTGGAGTTACAAAATTTACATAGCTTTCATCCGAAGATAATCCGGTAAGATTGTTGCCTCTAAGGTAAACGGATTCATTTTTGTTTAATGTACAAATTTCAACTGGTGTTTCAACGGCAGTAAAATCAGGTACTTGGGTCCAAGTAGTTTTATTGGTTGAAAATTCTAAATCTATATCAGGAAGTTCGCCATATCCGCTTGTGCGTGCCTCTATGCTAAGAGTTCCTGTTTTAGAAGCACAGGTAAAGGTCAAATATTCATCTTTATCTCCCCCTCCACCGTTATTACAACTTGCTAAAAGAGAGATGGCCATTAATGGCATTACTAATAATCCTAGTTTTTTCATATATGAAAACCTCTATCTAAGATTAATTATATATTATCTAAACTAATATGTGATAAAACTCGTGATATAATGATATAACTATTGTGTCCAACAAATAGGGTTCACCTCAGTTATCCCCTCTTTTTATATTTATAGATAAATATACAAATTTATTCGCGTCAATTCATATCTTTTTCCGTATATATAAGTGAGGGGCGATAACCACCTCCCTAAACAATCATGCCTAATCCTATATGTACGATTGAGTGTTATCGTCTCTTACTATTTTGGAGAGAAAAATGAAAACATTTGTTTACCAGACACACGCTCATGAATGTGGCTTTGCTTGCCTAAAGATGCTCTTAGCACATTTATATCGCGATGCCCGCTTTCTTTATTTGCCGCATCCGAAGCACGAAAATAATTATTCGCTCTTTGAACTAAAAGAACTCGCGAAGCCATATGGTCTTCTTTTAGCAGGCTATCTTCATAAAGATCTAGCCGAAATTAAAAAAGAGAAACCGCCATTTATTTTAGTGAAGACATTAGGTAACGGAAGTAAACACGCGGTGCTGATAAAAAGAATTGGTAAACATTTTACTTATCTATTTGATCCTGAATACGGAAAACGGTTAGTGCGAACTAAAAAATTATTTCGTAATTTAAATAACGGGATGGAAGTTTTAGTGGTGGAGAATTTTATCCACCGGGAAATTAAACTCAAAATCCCAACCCTTGTGAGCGTTAAAAATCAGGTCATTTTAGTGGGGCTAGAAACTATCTCAATTCTTTGCTATTTTTTTAGTGCCATTTTTATTAGTCCAGAATGGAATATGGTCTACCCGATTGTCATCATTTCCTTGGGGATAATTTTTGCGATTATTTATCGAGCCTACACTTACACTTTAATGAAGCATTTTGATGAAAAATACATCATCTATACTTATCAAGCTGACCCTAAGGTTAGGCGGGAAAATTATGAGCTCATGCATAATACAAAAAGTGGGCTCTTCTCAAATTTGAATAACATTGTGCTAGACATTATGTCTGCTATAGCAGTAAATACTATCTTAATACTAAATAATTACTATTCTATTTATATAATTGTCACTTCATTTATGCTGGTAACTTTGGGTCATTTCTTGGTTAATCCACTCATCGAAAAAAACGCTCACAAGGTTGAACGATTAGAAACTAGACTATTCGCTAATGATCTTGATAAAAATACCTATCTCACATCTTACACTCGAGTGAAAGAAAAAAGTTATAAGACTGCAAGTCTAATTGACCTTAAAAGATTGGTTAGTTATTTTATCCTTTTAATGATGACATTTTTGATGAGCGAAATTACCCATTACGCTTATATCGAATTTATCATCTATAATTTTGCGATGTGTTTATTCACTTATACGTGTCTAGAGATGGCGCTTAAAGGAGTGACTTCTTATTGGCAAAACGGCATCAATAAAACGAAATTTTATGATTTAATCATAAACACGCCAAAATTATGATAGACTAGTTAGGTATGAAGTTAAGTTTTGTGAACGATTATAGTCCAAAATATGCTACATATTTACCAACGCTTAAGCGCTTAACTAACAAGACCTTCAAGCGCTTAAAAATTCGTGACAACTATATAGTTGAATTAAACTTTGTTGATAATAAAACAATCCAAAAAATGAACCGTGAGTACCGCCATATTGATAAACCAACTGATGTTCTTTCGTTTGCTTTCTTAGAACGAAAAAAAGGTGAGGTCGCAATTAAAAGTAAAGAGCCACAAATCTTAGGTGAAATTATTATTTCACTTGATAAAATCAAATCCCAAGCCCAAGAATTTAATCATTCATTTTCTTATGAACTCGCCTATTTATACCTTCATGGTCTTTTGCACCTTCTTGGCTATGACCACGTGCATAATGAGCGCGAGGCCAAAAAGATGTTTCAATTAGCCGACACGATTTTAACGGGAGAGAAACTATGAAATCCGGTTTTGTCTCTTTGATTGGTAAACCAAACGTTGGTAAATCAACGATTATGAACCTTCTTTCCAACCGGAAGGTGAGTATTGTTACCCCTAAGGCCCAAACCACGCGGAATAACATTATTAGCGTTGTTGACGCGCCTAATTACCAAATTGTTTTTACTGATACCCCTGGCTATCATAACGCAAAGAACGCGCTTGGAAAAAGCATGAACAAGAAAGTCGGTGAAGCCATTAATGGTGCGGACGTTTTAATTTTGGTATTAAGCGCAAAAGAAGAAATTAGTGAAGAATATTTAGCCCCCTTTCTTCGTAAGCCAGTTGACATTGTCGTTTTAAATAAGATTGATCTAGTTCGTCTACCTGACGCTAATCTTGCAAAAAGCCAAATTAAGAGTCTTTTTCCGAAGGCCACTTTAATTGAAATGTGTGCGACGGACGGCTTTAACACCGACGCTTTATTAAAAGCTACGGTTAAACTATTAAAAGATGGCCCTAAATATTACCCGGACGCGCGCGAGGCAACCGATGAAGTTTTTGACACTAAAGAGATGATTCGTGAACAAATTTTATACGCGTTAAAAGACGAAGTTCCTCACCATATTGCCGTCTATATCAAAAACATCAAAAAGCAAAAAGAGCGGGCGCTCATTGAAGCCGAGATTATTGTGAACAAAGATTCGCAAAAAGGGATTGTGATTGGGCATGGTGGCAAAACTTTAAAATTAATTGGCACAAAAGCCCGTAAAGAATTAGAAAAATATTTTAAAAGGAGCATTTATCTTGATCTTCATGTTAAAGTGAAAAAGGATTGGATTGATTCTCCTCGTCAATTAAAGGAGTTAGGCTACTAATGAAAACACATGGTTACATTGTCCGGATTTCTCCCTATCGCGATGCTGGCGCGATGATTAATGTTTTAAGTCCGCGTCGTCTATTTTCTTTCTACGCGGCTAATGCGTTTAAACTCGATAAAAAGAATAGTCTGTTATCAACGCCTTTGATGGGCGGGGAATTTACTTTTAGCGATAACGATAAACAAATCTTAACCTTTAAAGAATTTTCGCCTACTTTTGATACGCGCAAATATATTCATGACTTTGATCAACTCGCGCTTATTAACTTTCTTAACGAAGTTACATTGCAGCTATTTACCGAAGAAGATATGCCGTTAATCTATCCTTATCTTGATGCGACATTAGCGCTTATTGATCATAAAGAAAAACTCTTAATGCTCGCGTTAGCTTATCTAGCGGCTGGACTACGTTTAAGCGGCAACGGACTCGAAGTCGATCGTTGTGTTTTAACCGGCTCCACGATGAATATCATTGGGGTCTCCTTTGAAGATGGTGGTTTTGTGTCGCGCGAAGCGTTTATGAACGAACGGCACCGCCGCTATTCACCGAATAAGTGCCGAATTTTGCGGCAAATCTTTAAAGCCAAGCCTGAAAACCTAAAAGACCTAGACTTTAACATCGAAGAAGGCTTTGAAGTCTTAGATGACTTATTTGGCTATACCTATGATCAAACCGGCGCTCGTTTCAAGAGCAGTGATTTAGTCATCAAAATGGAATAAATACCCTTATAGTGGGTTGACAATAAAACTAAGAAATTGTCTAATATTGGAGCTGAAATATTTATGGAAGACAATAAATTTGCCAAAATTGTGACACATTTAACCACGAGTGGTTATGTGTACCCAAACTCCCAAATCTACGGGGGTTTATCAAACACCTGGGACTATGGTCCGCTTGGTGTTGAACTCAAAAACAACATTAAACGTTACTGGTGGAAACACTTTGTGCAAGAATCACCTTATAACGTCGGGATTGATTCCGCGATTTTAATGAATAAGCGGGTCTGGGAAGCCACGGGTCACGTGACCACCTTTAATGATCCTTTAGTGGATTGTAAAGCGTGTAAAGCGCGCCACCGGGCGGATGAACTCATTAAGTCCCAATTTACGGATGTTGATGTCACGAAAATGTCTTTCGCTGATATGAATAAATTTATTCGTGAGCATAAGGTTAAATGCCCAACATGTGGCAAAATTGGTACTTTTACCGATGTTCGTCAATTCAATATGATGTTTAAATCGCATATTGGTGTTACTAACGATAGTAGTAGCGAAGTCTATCTTCGCCCCGAGACCGCACAAGGCGTGTTCGTTAACTTTAAAAATGTCCAACGGAGCGCACGGAAGAAAATCCCGTTTGGTATTTGTAACGCAGGTAAATCTTTCCGGAACGAAATCACACCGGGGAACTTTACTTTCCGTACGCGTGAATTTGAACAACTTGAGATGGAATTCTTCTGTAAACCCGGCACTGACTTAGAGTGGTTTAAGTATTGGAAGGATGAATGCCTTAACTTTGTTAAAAGTTTAAATATTAAGCCCGAAAACCTTCGGTACCGTGATCATGATAAAACTGAATTAGCGTTTTATTCAAAAGCCACCACTGATATCGAATATAATTTCCCGACGATTGGTTGGGGTGAACTCTTAGGCATTGCTGATCGAACCGATTACGATTTAAAGCGGCATATGGAATTCTCGAAAGAGTCATTAGAGTATCTTGATCCAGAGACGAATGAAAAATATATTCCTTATTGTATTGAACCTTCCATGGGACTTGATCGCTTGATGCTCATGATTATGATGGATAGTTATGATGAAGAAAAACTAGAAAAAGATACCCGAATTGTGATGCACATTAAACCCCAATTAGCCCCCTATAAAGTGGCGGTGCTTCCCCTTAGTAAACAACTAGGTGAAAAAGCCAAAGAAATCTTTAACAATTTAAGTAAGGAAATGATGGGTATTTATGATGAGACCGGAAGCATTGGAAAACGGTATCGTCGTGAGGACGCGATTGGCACCCCATTTTGTGTCACGATTGACTTTGAAACTGAGCAAGATAAAAGTGTCACCATTCGGGAACGCGATTCGATGAAACAAGTGCGGATAAAAATTAACGAAATTAAAGATTATTTACTTGAACGGATTAAGTTCTAAAAATAGTGGAAAATTAGTAGTTTTGTAGGATTTATATCATATGTATGATAAGTCGTTAATCGATGAAATAACTAAGCGTGCTGATATTGTCACTGTTGTCGGTAGTTATTTAAACCTGATTAAAAAGGGTAAAATCTATGTAGCTATCTGCCCCTTCCATGACGACTCAAATCCGAGCCTTCAAGTGAACCCTGAACGGAACACCTTCCACTGCTGGGTTGATGGGCATGCCGGGAACGCTATTTCCTTTGTCATGCAATACGAACATTTATCGTTCCCAGAAGCGGTCAAAAAAGTTGCCGAAATTATTGGCTTTGATGACCCCCGTTTATACCAGCACGAATACAAGAAAAAAATCGCCGATAATTTAATGCCACTTTATACCTGTATCAATGACCTTAATGCTTATTATGAATACGCTCTCACTACCGAGGAGGGCGATGTGGCGCTCGCCTATTTAAATAAACGTCACATTGATGAGGCGATGATTAAGAAGTTTCATATTGGTTATGCGCTCATGGATGGCGATAAGACGGTTAAGTTTTTACAAAGTAAAGGTCATTCACTAAAAACAATTGAAGATATTGGTGTCGCGCCTAACCGTGGCGATAGTACACACGATAGTAATCAAGGTCGTTTAGTTTTTGCCATCACTGATCAAAGCGGACAAGTCGTTGGTTTCTCGGCGCGGAAGTTTAAGGAAGAAGATGGACCTAAATACGTCAACACTCCTGAAACGCCAATCTTTACCAAAGGTAATATTCTTTATAATTTCGCCAACGCGAAAGAAAGCGCTCGAGCGAGCCAATATATCTATGTCTTAGAAGGCTTCATGGATGTGATTGCGCTTGATAAGATTGGGATTACGAGCGCCGTTGCCCTTATGGGTACCGCCTTAAGTAAAGCGCATATCGCGATGTTAAAAAAGTTAAACGTCGAAATAAGACTATGTCTTGATGGTGATTTACCTGGTCAAGAAGCGATGATGCGAATTGTGCCCGTTTTATTAGCCAATGGTCTTAATGTCCGGATTGTCAATAATCTTAATAGCCCTAAAGATCCTGATGAAATCTTACAAGCGAGTGGGGCAGAGGCGTTAAAAAAATATTTAAATAATTTATTATCCCCGTTTGATTTCACGATTGGTTTTTATAAAAACACCAAAGCGCTTGAAGCCACTAACGATAAGAAAAAACTCATTGTCCGGTTTATGCCACTTCTTTTAGCCACTAAATCCCAACTAGAATTTGACGACTATGTTTATAAATTAAGTGATGTGACTGGCTTTAGTGCGGGGGCAATTAAACAAGCGGTCGTAAGTGCCCGGAGAAAAAAGTTAAACGAAGAAGAAAATTATACCGATGATGTGGTTGATCCATCGAGTATTATTTCGACTTTCCACCCGGAACGTAAAGAATTACGGCGCCTTGAAAAGGCGGAACGCGAAATTCTTTATCATATGCTCTCGCATGATGACGCCTTAAAGTTCTATGAAACCACGGTGGAAGTCTTTTACACTAACTTATACCGCGAGATTGCTAATTACTTATTAGATTATCACGCCCAACACCAAGCGATTGATGTTAATGGCGTCATTAGTGCAATCGAAATGAGCGAAGCGGTTAATAAAGAACGTTTACGGAAAGAACTAGATTTATTAGCGAGCGAGAAAACTCATCTTAAATATAGCGAGAAATTATTAAACGATTGTAAATCAATCATTGATCAAGAAAGAAAAATCATTGACCGTAAACAACGGATCCGTAATGCGACGATGGGTAAAACCGAAGAAGAAAAAGCGCGAGTAATCGCGGATACATTAAAAGTTGATAATTAAGGGGGAGTTAATTATGAGCAAGAAAAAAATCAACAAGAAGCCAGCCAAAAAGGCGGCGCCAAAAAAGGCAAAAGCGGCAAAGAAAGTTGTTAAGAAAGTTGCAAAAAAAGCTAAGCCGGTAAAAAAGGTGGTTAAGAAAGTTGTTAAAAAGGCGCAGCCGATTAAGAAGAGCAAAAAGGCGGTTAAAAAAGTCGCGAAAAAGGCGGCGAAGATAGTTAAGAAGCCAGTTAAGGCCACTAAAAAGACAGCGAAGAAAGTCGCTAAAGTTATTAATAAACAAGAGAAAAAGGCTAAGAAGGTAGTCGTTAAAGAAATCAAAGCCCCCAAAAGCAAAAAGAAAGTGGTGGTGGACGATGAAGACGAGGCCGAGAAGGTTGAAGAACTCGAAAAAATTAAAGCGAAATATTTAAAAATCGCCAAGAAAGAAGGCTTCTTATCTCAAGAAGACATTATGGATTCGGTGGAACCACTTAATTTAAGTGATGACGAAATCTCGGATTTAATTGCCTTCTTCCGGAAGAAAAAAATTAAAATCGAAACCAACGAAGAAGAAGCAGATGATATTGACGCGGCTGATTTTAGTGGTGATGAAGAAGATGTCGAAAAAGAAATGGCGGAAGATGAACTCGACGCCGATGAAGATGATGACTTTGAGAACTCCGAAAAGAGCGAATACGAAGAAATCGCTAAGAGTTTAAGTGACTTAAACGCTCTTGCTAATAGCGACATTAAATCGACTGATTCTGTGAAAATCTATTTAAAGGAAATTGGTCGCGTGGGTCTACTTGGTGGACGTGATGAAGAAATCGAATTAGCTAAGCGAATTGCTAAAGGTGGTAAAGACGCTGAAGAGGCAAAACACGAATTAATTAACGCGAACTTACGGTTAGTCATTTCGATTGCGAAACACTATGTGGGCCGCGGGATGCACTTCCTGGATTTAATTCAAGAAGGTAACTTAGGTTTAATGAAGGCGGTTGATAAATTCGACTATTCGAAAGGCTTTAAATTCTCGACCTATGCGACTTGGTGGATTCGCCAAGCCATTACTCGAGCGATTGCTGACCAAGCCCGGACTATTCGGATTCCCGTTCACATGGTCGAAACGATTAACAAGATTACGCGGGTCCAACGCCAACTCGTTCAAGAACTTGGCCGTGATCCAACCGCCGAAGAAATTTCTAAACGCCTAGATGGTTCAATCTCGCCTGAACGGTTAAGAAAGATTCAAATGATTGCGCTTGAACCGGTTTCGCTTGAAACACCAGTGGGTGAAGAAGATGAATCCCACTTAGTGGACTTTGTCGAAGATAAACAAAATGTTTCGCCCAATGAATTTACCACTAAGTCGTTAAGTAAAGATGCCCTCTTTACCGTCTTAGGTGAATTAAGCGAACGGGAAGAAAGAGTCCTTCGTCTCCGCTATGGGCTTGATGATAATAAACCAAGAACCCTTGAAGAAGTGGGTCGTGAATTCGCGGTTACCCGTGAACGGATCCGGCAAATTGAAGCCAAAGCCCTTAAGAAATTAAGAAGTCCAATGCGCATTAAAAAGCTTGGCGATTATCGTATTCCTAACAATAATAATGGCAAATAGAATTAAGGCTATTGCTTCGCTAGTGCCGCCTAATAGCGTGGTGGCGGATATTGGTACTGATCACGCTTATTTAATTCTTGAACTTTTTAAGAACCAACAAATTCAATATGCCTACGCGATTGATAATAAAGACGGCCCAATCGCGAACGCTAAAAACAATATCGAAAAACATCATCTCACTGATGGTTGTAAAGTAATCAAAGCGAATGGTTTAGACTTTCCACTTGATCCAAAAGTTAACACTTTAGTGTTGGCTGGATTAGGCGGTATGAATATCATTAGCATTTTAAAACATGATGAGAAAAAACTTAAAAAGATTAAAACCATTATCACGGACGCTCATCGTGATAACGATAAAGTTACTGCTTATCTTTTAACGCTTGGTTACCAAGTTAAAGAGGAAAAATCAATTATTGACAAAAAGAAAAAATATCAACTCATTGCTTATCATCGATAATTTTTTGCTATAATCTATGTAGGTTAGTAATAGCATTACTAAGGAGGAGAAAGTTATGATTTATATTCTATTTAATCCGAAGGCTGATAACGGCCATGGCGAAGATAACGCCAAAGCGATTGCGGAAAAATTAAAAATTCAAACGAAATACCAAAGCGTCATCGACCTTGATATCAAACAATTTTTTACTGGTCTTAAAAAGACTGATGGTGTCATTTTAACGGGTGGAGACGGGACGCTTAATCGTTTTATTAACGATTTAGCTGGCCATAAACCAAGTAACAAGATTAGCTACGCTCGTTGTGGTTCGGGTAATGATTTTTACCGCGATGTCGTCGATCACGCTGACGAAGAAGGTTTAATTCCTTTAAATCGTTATATTGATAAATTACCGACCGTGGAAATTAATGGCAAGAAAACTTATTTCTTAAATAACATTGGTTTTGGTTTAGATGGTCAATGCTGCGAAGTGGCTGACCAAATCCGCGCCGCTGATTCGGGTGCGAAAATTAACTATACGAGCATCGCAATTAAATTATTATTCGGCAAATACAAATTAAGAAAAGCGACGGTGGAAGTCGATGGCAAAGTAAGTAATTACGAAAATGTCTGGCTAGCCTCAACGATGCATGGTCGCTTCTATGGCGGTGGTATGATGGGCGCGCCACGGCAAGATCGTTTAAATAAAGCCCACACAAATGACTTAGTCATTTTTACAGGCAAATCACGCTTACTCACTTTCTTACGTTTCCCAAAGTTCTCAGGTGGTAAACACGATAAAATGAAAAAGCATATTCACCATATTGTTGGCAAAGATATTAAAGTTACCTTTGATGTTCCTTGTGCGCTACAAATCGATGGCGAAACCGTGTTAGGAGTCAAAACTTATACAATTAAAGTGGAGTAGTACTCTAGTTCGCGTTTTCGCTGTTTTACCGGTGGCGGTTATATTTGAATGAAAAGCAGTACCTTACTATATCATTTGCGGCGGTTATATCCAAAACGAGTCGCCTTTCCGGGTGATTTTATTGGTTTACAAACCGGCAAAATTAAAAAAGAAGTTCATCACGTTTGTGTGTGTCTTGATTTTGATGATGATGTTTGGAACGTAATTAAAAACAAGCATGTTGATTTAATTTTGACGCATCATCCTTTGATATATGGAAAACGTAGAGAAGTTTTAAGCTATGACGAAGTGAAACGGAAATTAGTTAAAACAATTGATCATCTCCATATCCCGGTTTATAGCATGCACACTAATTTTGATTCCGCGCCCGGCGGGATGAATGACCAACTTGCATGTGTACTAGGGCTAAAGAATGTTAAACCCTTAAAAGATGAACCAATGGCCCGGGGTGGTGTTTTACCTCATCCAATGGAGGTGCACGTTTTCGCCCGTTATGTGAAAGAGAAATTACACCTACCAAATGTGTACCTAATTAATCGGGGAGCGAAGCAAATTAAAAAGGTCGCTCTATGCGGAGGCGCGGGCTCAGGAATATTTAAGTTTGCGCGCGAAGAAGGATACGATATCTTTCTCTCGGGTGACGCTCCACACCATATTCGTCACGATATTAACTGTTGTCGCTATAATTATCTAGAGATAATGCACGAAGTTGAGCAGCTCTTCGTCCCTACGCTTACGCGCGTATTAAAAGAGTTAGATCCCAGTTTAAAAGTTACGCCGGTCGCGCAAAAATATCCTGAATTTATTTAATAAATTCCGTCAAGTTTAACTTTGACCTTCATCGTTTCTTGAAGTGGCGTACTGGCACCGGAAATAATCGCGGCGCTTAGACAACCCTTTAACGCTTTCGGGTCGATATCGTTTTCATCAAGGATGCGATAAATTTTTAAAGTTGAGAAGTGACGTTTAGCAACTTCGTAAAGCCGTAAGGTGTTACTACTTTTATGGCCGCCAACAATGAAGACACAATCAACATCACTTGGTAATTGCAAGACCGCTTGTTGGCGTAATCGCGTCGCGCTACAAACTTCGTTTTGCATAGTCGCGTTTGGAAATACGCTTTTAATGTAATTAAAAATTTCGACGAGTTCAAAGACGGTTAAAGTCGTTTGGTTACTCACAAACGGCGCGTGATCTTTGATCTTCTTTGTTAAGTCGTCTTTTATGTCCATATAAAGATGGACACGGTTAGATAAAGAAAGCATCGCGTTAGTTTCAGGATGGTGGGGCGTACCGACATAAATAACTTCGCGGCCATAAGAAAGCGCACGCATAATGCGGTCGCGACTAGCCGAAACAATTGGACAAGTGACATCAAGCATCACAATCCGTTTTTTCTTACAAATATCTTCAAGTTTTTTATCATGACCGTGGGCGGGGAAAATAAGACCAACGCCATTAGGTAATTTCTTAATTTTTTCTTCGTCACTTTCTTCGCCAAGCAAAGAATGCATGCCCATTTTTTCAAGTTCCATTAGCACTTTTTCGTTATGAACTAGTGAACCAAGAATATAAATTTTTAAATTTGGATGTTCATGATGAAAAGTCATCGCTAAGGCCACCGCTCGTTGGACGCCTTGACAATAACCGCTTGGATTAGCAACGTAGGTTTTCATCTCTTCTCCATTATAAAACTTGTTATAATAATTTGGTAGTATGGCTAGTTCCTTTAAATCGTTTAATCTTGATCCTCGTCTTATCGCTTCGTTAACGCGCCAAGGCTATCTTTCACCTAGTAAAGTGCAAGAGCTCGTGATTCCGAAGGCTCTTAAAGGCGCTAATTTAGTTGTTAAAAGTGAAACCGGAAGCGGAAAGACCCATGCCTATTTAATTCCTTTACTATGTCAACAAAAGCGCTCAAATGCGCTGTTTTTAAATGCGCTCATTATAACGCCCACTAATGAACTAGCGCGCCAAGTCTTTAATTTTCTTCGTGGCTTTAAGCAAGAATATCATGAAGTCAAAGTGCGTCTTCTTTCAAGCGAAACAAGTGAAAAAGAAAATATTGTTGGTCTCAAAGAAACACCCCAGATTGTGGTGGGAACACCCGGTCGCTTAGCTTCGCTCTTTAAGAAGGGACACTTAAAAGCCGATCACCTAGAAACGATTATTTTAGACGAAGCGGATATGTTACTAGAGATGGGCTACTTTAACGAAATTGATTACATCATGCATTTAGCGCATCATCCGCAACTAATGATTTTCTCCGCGACAATTGAAGCTAATCTGCAAAACCGGATTAATCGTTATATTGGCGCGGATTATGAAATCACTAGTGACTCGACGAAAACTAGTCGTGGGGTTTCCCATCACTTAATCGATATTCATCATCAACACGTTAACGAAGCAACCCTCGCGTTTATTAAAAATAAAAATCCGTATTTCTTATTAATTTTTGCGAGTAACAAAAACGATGTGAACGCTTTGTATGATTTTTTAAAAGCGCAAAAATTCTCGGTGATTAAAGTTACCGGTGATTTATCAGACCGGGAACGTCGGGCCGCCTTAAAGCGGATTAACCAAGATGAATTCCAAATCGTGGTGGCAAGCGATCTCATGAGTCGCGGAATGGATTTTCAAAATGTTTCGGATGTCTTAAGTATTAACTTACCAAGTGATTTATCTTATTATTTCCACCGGGCTGGTCGAACCGGTCGCTTTGATAAACGTGGGCATTCATATGTGTTTTATAACACTGACGACACGCGGCGAGTTGAATCACTAATGAAGCAAGGAGTAGTTTTTGATTACTATTCTTTAAAGAATAATCTTTTAACCATTGGTAAACCATTTAAAAAAACATTTAAAAACAAAAAGAAAATTGATCCCGATTTACTACGTGAAATTAAAAAGGCGAAATACGAAAACCAAGGAAAACGGGTGAAACCGGGTTATAAAAAGAAAGTGAAAAACGCGATTAACAAAGTGAAGCAAAAACATAAGCGTGAATTAATCCGGAAGGATATCCGTCGACAACGGGTCGAACGCTACAAAGCGGAGGCAAGAAATAGACACCATGGATAAATTATATTTAGGTAGTCACGTTAATATGGGCGCTCCCGATTATTATCTAGGGACCGTTAAAGCAGCGTTAGATATGGGTGAAAACTGTTTTATGTTTTATACGGGTGCACCCCAAAACACGATTCGGAAACCAACTAACTTATTAAAAATTGATGAAGGTCGCGCACTATTAAAAAATAGTGGGCTTGATGAAAGTAAGATTGTGATTCACGCGCCTTATATTGTTAACCTTGGTAATGTCACTAACTCTAAAACGCGCGAACTCGCCATTAACTTTTTAAAAGAAGAATTAAAACGAGTGAACGCCTTTCATATAAAGACCTTAGTCCTTCATCCTGGTAGCCACGTTGGCGCAGGCATTGACGCGGGCATCCAAGGTATCATCGATGGACTAAATGAAGTTTTAAAAGATGATCAATCTGATGTTAAGATCGCTTTAGAGACGATGGCGGGGAAGGGGAGCGAAATCGGTGCGAAATTTGAAGAATTAGCCAAGATTATTAATGGCGTTAAAAAGTCCGACCGCGTTGGAGTATGTCTCGATACTTGTCACATTAGTGACGCTGGCTATGATCTCACTAATTTAGATAAATTACTTGATGAGTTTGATAGAGTCATTGGTTTAGATAAGTTATTAGTCATTCACATTAACGATTCGATTAATTCCCGGGGAGCCCATAAGGACCGACACGCGAATATCGGGGTTGGTCTCATTGGTTTTAATCCACTCGTGAACTTTGTTCATCATCCTCGATTAGTAGAGATCCCAAAGATTTTAGAAACCCCTTGGATTAACGAAAAACCTCCGTACGCGGAGGAAATTAAAATGCTCAAAAGCAAACAATTCGACGCTAACTGGGCGTATAAATTTTGATTTATAATCGATTGATTTCTTTAATTAATGTTTGGTATGCATCTTTATTTTTTACTTTACGAATAACTTTGCCGTTTTTAAATAACGCCCACTCATCATGACCACCCGCTAAACCTAAATCACAGGTTTTGGCTTCGCCAGGTCCATTCACTACGCAACCCATGACCGCAATCTTTTTATTGATATTATGGTCTTCTAGATAAGTTAAAACTTTTTGGGCGAGGGGAATTAAATCAACCTGGGTACGACCACAGGTCGGACAAGAAATAAGCGTGGGATAGTTTGGGTATAAACCTAAATCATGGAGTAAACGTTTCGCCACTCTAATTTCTTCCTTTGGATCATCACTTAAAGAAATCCGGATGGTGTCACCAATTCCTTCGTAAAGTAGTGGGGCGAGGGCCGCGCTACTACGAATGATACCAATGCTTTTTGGTCCAGCTTCAGTGATACCTAGATGTAATGGATATTTAAATTTTTGACTCGCGAGACGATACGCCTCAATTGTGTGCGAAACATTATCCGCTTTTAAGGATATAATTATATCTTTAAAATGAAGGCGCTCTAAGATCTTCACGTGCTTCATGGCGCTCTTCACTAAATTCTCGGCGGTCGCTACCTTCGCAACACTCTTATCAAGTGAACCAGCGTTCACGCCAATTCGAATGGGGACATGACGCTTTTGACAAGCTTCAACCACGCACTTAATTTTTTTATCATCGCCAATGTTACCGGGATTAAGACGAATCGCATCGACACCGGAGGCAATACTTTCTAAAGCTAAACGATAGTCAAAATGAATATCCGCGACAAGAGGAATTTTCGCGTGTTTTTTAATTACTTTTATCGCGTGCGCATCCGCCACATCTAAAACGCTCACGCGCATGAGGTCAGCCCCTAACTTAGCGCACTCATTAATCTGTTTAATAACCGCTTTCGTGTTACTAGTTTTAATATTACACATTGATTGGATTAAAACGTGGTTACTACCACCAATAGTGATATGGCCGATTTTAATCTTCTTCGTTTGAGTGCGTTTCATATTAACTATTATATAGTAAAAAAAGAGGCCGTAGCCTCTTTCTTAATTATTATTTAATAATTAGGCAAAGCGTTCCGCTACTTTAATAGCGAGCTTAGCCATAGTGGTTAGTCCCGTTTGTCTTTCTTTACTCGATAATACTTCTTTCTTTTGGAAGTGATCAGTTACGGTTAAAATGGTTAGCGCTTTTTTATGAAGAAGCGCAGCGGTCGCGTAAAGTGCATAAGATTCCATTTCGCAAGCCAGCGTCCCAATCTTATCCCAATTTTTCCACCAGTCTTTATCTTGGTGATAGAAAGTTGCTTCGCTTAGAACATTACCAACAAAGAATTTAAGTTTTGCTTTTCGACTTTCACTCACCGCGGCTTCTAATAAGTCAAAGTCGGCGCCAGCACTATAAGTGCCCGATAAATGAAAATCAGTGAACCAGTTAAAATCGCTGCTCGCGGTTTGCGCCAAAATAATATCACGGCTATTAATCGCTTTATTAAAAACGCCACAAGTGCCAATCCGAATGATGGCGTCTACGCCATATTCAGCATAAAGTTCGTGGGAATAAATACCAATGCTTGGTTGACCCATGCCACTTGCCATTACGCTAATCCGTTTATGGTTTTTGGTATAACCCGTAAAGCCATATATGCCACGGACATCATTCACTTGTTTAACTTTTGCTAAAAAGGTTTTCGCAATCCAGGCGGCGCGTAAGGGATCGCCAGGCATTAAGACGACTTTCGCAAAATCGCCTTTCTTCGCATTAATATGAATACTCATTATCGTTCTCCTCGTTCGTAGGGTTTACCTTCGGCTTTAGGCGCTCGCGACTTTTTACTCGTGAACGCTAACACCACTAATGATAACACATATGGAATCATTCTAAATAATTCACTAGTGACACCAACATCAGGGTTTAAATCAATGCCCATCGCGTGGAAGAAACCGTAATAACAAATACTTAACGCCATAAAGAAACTAAAGAATAACGCCGCACTTGTAATCCGTAAGGGCCGCCAGGCACCAAAGATTAAAACTGCTAAAGCGAGGAAGCCAAAGCCAGAAACGCCATTGCTAGCGTTCCAATAGCCACTAGTTGGAATAATATAGGCAAGAGCGCCTAAGCCCGCTAAAACACCTGAAAGAATTACACCTATATAACGGAACTTAATCACGTTAACACCAGCGCTTGCGGCTGATTGTGGATTCTCACCGCACGCTCTTAAGCGTAAACCAAACCGGGTGCGATATAAAACGAACCAGGAGACAACAATGATAATAATACCTAATGGTAAGAAGATATTAACTGGAAGCGTTCCAAGATTAACAATGAAATAATCTTTAATAAAGGCAATTGAAGAACTACTAGCGGGGGAAATCCGTTTAGCTAATACAACCACAAACGCAGTGGCTAATAAATTCATCGCGGTCCCAACTAATGTTTGATCCGCTTTAAATTTAATCGCGACGGTCGCGAGTAATAGTGAGAATATTCCACCCGTTACCATCCCAACAAGGATCGTGATTAAAACGATAAAGAAAGGCGGACACGCCGTTGCGGATAACCCATTAAGGGTTAATAAACCAAAGAAACCACCGAAGACCATCGTGCCTTCTAGACCAAGGTTAATGACGCCGCTTCGTTCAGAGAACATCCCGCCGATTGCGACAATCGTTAAAGCGATGAAGAAAATCAAAACGTAAGAGAGAAGAATAACAACTTGTGCACCCATAGTTATTTACCCTCCTTATTTAGTGGTAGTTCTTTTACGCCACCCGTTTTCTTTAATTGGATCTTGTTTTTAATCCAAGGAACAATGCGTAAAGTAATAGCGGTTAAGCCGCTGGCGTAAACGATAATCGAAGTAATTAAATCAGCGATTTCTTTTGGGAAGACGGATTGACTTGTGGCGGTCGCGCCAATTGATAAGAGTGATAAGAACCCACTAGCGAAGATGGCGCCAATTGGATTCATTTGGGCAATAAAGGCAATAATGATACCATTCCAAGGAACTTGGGGTAAGATGCTACTAGAAACCGCGCTCCAACGTTCAATACCTGATAAATAATATAAGCCCGCACCTAAGCCGGCAATGCCACCGGAAATCGCCATCGTAAGAATCGCGTTCTTTTTGGCGTTAATGCCTGCGTACTTAGTGGCGCTTCTGTTATAACCAGATGCTTTTAATTGATAACCAAAGGTAGTTTTTTCCATCACAATAAAAGCAATAATTGCAACGATAATTGCAATAAAGATAGCGATGCTGAAGCAATCACCAAGACTGGTCGCGCCTAAATTAGGTAATTTGCCTAAGGGGTTATAGGCATCACCAGAGCTACTAAGCCAGAACTGGTAGGTTTGGAAACTATCACCAGAATCCACCATGCCTTTTGCGTAAGTTTGCATTGAATAGTTAACAAAGAATAAACCAATCCAGTTAAGCATAATGCCCGAGATGACTTCGTTTACGTGGCAGAAAGTTTTTAGTAAAGCCGGGATAACACCCCAAAGGGCGCCAAAGATAATCGCCATTAGTAAACAAACAGTCCAGTGACATTTAAAGAGAATAGCGAAGAGTAAAGCGCCAAAAGCGCCTAAAGTATATTGACCGGCTGCGCCGATATTAAAGATGCCAGTTTTATATGCAAAGATAATTGCCACGCCACAACAAAGGAGTGGGGCAAGAGTCGCTAAGATATTACCAAAGCCTTCGCTTCCGTAATAAACAAGGCCGCCAGTAATAAGCATTAAGAAATCGGTGCCGGCGATATCAGGCGATAAACAAAGCATAATGATGAAGCCAAGCAATAAGCCAAACGCGACACAAATTAAAGATGAATATAAATGATTGGCGCCATTACTAGAGAAAATATGTTTGAAGTTATCGCGAGTAAAGAAAGCTTTAATCTTATTCATAATTAATTAGCCTCCTCGTGAAATTGATAATTCTTTTTCGCGCCCGACATATATAGACCAAGTTCTTGACGAGTGGTTTTCTTTGGATCAAACTCACCAACAATTTCGCCTTCATACATCACTAAAATCCGGTCAGATAGACTAAAGACTTCGTCTAATTCGTAGGAGACGAGTAAAACACCAACACCCCGATCACGTTCCGCTACAATCCGTTTATGGATTTGTTCAATCGCGCCAACATCCACGCCACGGGTTGGTTGAACCGCCACTAAGAATTTCGGTTTCCGATTTATTTCGCGAGCGATGATGGCTTTTTGTTGGTTACCACCAGACATACTACGCGCACTACTCTTTGCGCCCTCACTACTCCGAATGTCATGTCCACTAATTAATTCGTTGGCGTGTTTACGAATATTTTCGTTTAAGATGAAACCATATTTAGCGAAACGCTTATCTTGGAAATCACGTAGAACAAGGTTTTGATCAAGCCGATAATCAAGGACGAGGCCGTGCTTATGGCGGTCCTCAGGAATATGGGACATACCAAGATGATTACGTTGTTTAATGTTTCCGGGTTTTAAAGTATTAGTTAAGAAGTTAATGCTACCCTTAACTGGATTCTTTAGACCGGTAATTCCGTATATTAATTCACGTTGACCATTGCCATCAATTCCGGCGATAGTAACAATTTCTCCAGCGCGAACATCAAAGTTTGCCGATTGCACAACATTCTTTTGTTTGTGTTTATCAAACATCGTTAGGTTACGAACTTTTAGCACAGGTTTACCAGCAACTTTGTTAGTTTTCTTAACTGTTAAGTTAACGTGACGGCCAACCATCATATCGGATAATTGTGCGGCAGTGGTATTTTTAGTGTTAACCGTACCAATTACTTCACCACGGCGCAAAATCGTCACGCGGTCAGCGACGGCCATAATTTCGTTAAGTTTATGAGTAATAAAGATAATAGTTTTTCCTTCCGCTTTAAGATTACGCATAATTTGAAGAAGACTATCAATTTCTTGTGGAGTTAAGACCGCAGTCGGTTCATCAAAGATGAGAATATCGGAATCACGGTAGAGCATCTTAAGAATTTCGGTCCGTTGTTGCATACCAACCGTGCATTCTTCAATCGGGGTATCAAGATCGATTTCTAGACCATACTTTTTCGCAATCGCGGTAATTTCAAATGCCGCTTTTGCCCGGTCGACGTTATGAGTCTTTTTATTAAACCAATCCGCAAAACGAGCGAGTGAGAAAACGAAGTTCCACCACATGCGTGAAACAAATGACTCTTTTTCGGAGCCCTCGCGAATGACTGCGTCTCTTAATTTTTTTGCTTCGCGTTTTAACGCTTCGCGGCGAAGAACAGTTAATTCACTTAATGGAGTAGCAAGGAGGGCATCAGTTTGGGAACTGGTGAGATGAAATTTATTGTATAAATCAACTAGGACTGATGTCGGCGTTTTCGCTTTCTTGACGATATCCATGAGTTCATCAAAATGTTCATAGGCACGGAGAAGACCACTAATAACATAAAGGCGCGTGACATTTTTTTCACGCCGCTTTTTAGCGTCTTCTAAGAAGTGACACTTAGCAATTTCGCGACCCATGATGATGTTATCAAGAACCGGGAAAATATCGACGAGTTTAAAGTGCTGGTGGACCATGCCGATTTTTAAATCATTCGCATCGTTAGGATCTTTAATTTCAACTTCTTTTCCGTTGATTTTAATTTTTCCTTCATCGGCGCTATACATACCAAAAAGGATAGACATAATGGTGGATTTACCTGCGCCATTTTCACCAAGTAAAGCGTGAATCTCACCCTTTTTAATTTTTAAATTAACATTCTTGTTCGCGTAAAGTGGACCAAATTTCTTGGTGATATTAATCATCTCAACCGCTAAGGGCGCTTCGCTATGTGTTCTAGTTACAACTGTTTTCTTCATAATTCTCTCTTAGCATGGTGTTACGATAATATTCTCTGGATTATAATCTTCAGGGAAATACTCTTCATTGAATGGTGTATAAGCATCGCTATCGCCAGTACTGGTATCAACATAGAATTTATTACTACGTTCGCTCATGAAACGGGCGTAACCATAGTAACCGGGTTCAGAGGCGTGAGGGTCTTTAGTTCCTTCTTGATTAATATATATGTCAGTGCCATCACCGCAATAGACTTTCCATTCTTTCCTATGAATTTTGTTAACAGCATCTTCTAGTAATCCTCTGGTGAAATAATTAAAACCACGCAAAACGCTGTCACTTCCGCTTTTTAATGCAGTTGGAATACCAACATAGTCATGGATTCTTTCTTCGGGATTAAGCCCATGTTCTCCCATTTGTTCTTTAACACCAAACAAATCTTTTAGTTCAAGTTTCCATGTGGGATTAGTTTCGCTAAATGTATAAGTTATCTTTGGATCACTAGTTTTAAGATTGATTATCCACTTATTCTCGTCATTTTGCGTTATATCATATTTATATCCAGCAAACCAATGAGCTGTATCCTTGTTATTAATATAGTCTCTAGCTTCCTTTTCAGATTCAAATGTTTTTTGATCTCTACTGCCAGGGCCATTACCAATAATGTCATTCCAAGCGCCATTATCTTTTTTATCAACTACATAATAGGTTAAAGCGTCTTTAACGGTTTGGTGTAAATCTTTTAAGGCACTAGTGATGATGGTTTTTCTTTCGTGGTCATCTTTTAACGCGCTATATTGATCAGTATCAACGCCAATCCAACGAGCGGCTTCAATTGGCGCTTCGCCTTCGATAAAATCATAATAACCATGTTTGTGGTTATAGTCTTTCACGCCATCAGTGACGGATTGATAAAGTTTACCACCGCAAGAGAAAACCGCTTTAAGTCCTTCGGCATACCAACCCATCATCGCGGCACTAGTTTTATCATCGTGCGCGAAGACGTGCGAATAAAGAAATTTAACATCTAGTTTTGGATCAGGACGAGTGTTTGTAGGGTCGGGATTATATACTTGGTCAATACCGCGGACTAACCCTTGAATAAAACCATAACCGAATGGGAAAACGGTGTCGATTGGGATTGCGCCACAATAGCCGTAAGTGTATTTATCATCGTCACCCAAACCGCCGTGCTCTTTTTTGTATTCAGCGTAATCATATCCAGTTGCGTAACCGGCTAAATAACCAGAATATGCGCTTGAATAGGTAACACAACAAAGATTAGGAGCGTTATAGTTAGAGACGGTTGAATCAAGTAACAAAAATTTAACATTGGGGTAATCAATTTGTGCTTGAGCAGCCACGTTAGCAAGATCAAAACCTGGAAAGACAATTACTTTAGCACCTTTTGCCACCGCTTGGCGAATCGCTAAACGCCGGGCAAAATCGCTTGTGGCGAAGGGACGATAATATTCATATGATAATGGATGTTCAGGATCTTCGCAGAATTCTTTGACCGCTTCCCAAGAAGATTGGTTAAATGAACCATCATCAATATCACCAAGGCCAGTCACCAGGGCAACTTCGGCGGTACTGCGGGCGCAACCAACGTGGGTGGCACAAACTAAAAAGAGAGCAGGTAATAACGCTAACTTCCAATGTTTCTTCATTTTTCTCTCCTTTGATAGCCATCATTAACAATAAAAAAAGGGGCACTACCCCCTGAGTAATTAGCTCATCTTTTTTCTTGTTTCATGACCCATATATTATTTCATATATGAAATGATATGGCAACGAAAATTAAAAAGTTGCGATATTACTGATTAGTGATATGATAATTAGTGCTCAAATTGAGGAGAAATTTATGGCGCGTGAGAACATCATTTTAAAATGTACCGTCTGTGGTGAAGAGAACTATATTACAACCAAAAATAAACGTAAACATCCGGAACGGATTGAAAAGAAAAAGTATTGTTCACGGTGCAAAAAAGAAACCGTTCACAAGGAAAGAAAATAGTTTTTCGATTATCTCTTTATATATAAAGGTATGAAAATTGAATTAATCTTTTTTAATCACAACTGTAATACCTATCTTTTAATTAACGAACATGATTGTTTAGTGGTGGACCCGGGTTATAACGAACATGATTGTTTAATTAAAGCCATTACTAAGCGCGGATTAACCCTCCGTGGAGTCTTACTCACCCACGCTCACTATGATCATACTTTGGGCCTAAAAACGATGAAAAAGGTGCCAGTCTATCTTCATCAAGCGGAAGAAGCGGCTCTTCATAATAGCCGCTATAACTGTTCGTTTATGTCATTAAACCAATTCACGGTCGATGATGTAAAGACCAAATTATTAAAAGATCAAGACGAATTAGATCTCTATGGCATGCACATTAAAGTTATCCATACGCCTTTTCATACCGCCGGGAGCGTTTGCTATTATTTACCAGAATTAAAAACCGTTCTAACGGGCGACACTTTATTCTTTAACGCGATTGGGCGGAGTGATTTACCCACGAGTGAGCCACGGAAGATTCGCGAGTCATTAACAAAGTTATTCACCTTACCCATGGAGACAATTGTTTATCCGGGACACGGTAATAAAACCACTCTAAAAGATGAATATCGTTTCGTAAAAAATGAGTATCTATAAGTAGTTCGTGTATAATAGTAAAAGCTTGAAGGAGAAATAAACAATGGTAAATGTAACTGAATTAAGACCCGGTAATTATTTTATCGATGAGAACCAAATGTTTGTCGTCATGGACATCTTATTAAATAAGACCGCGATGAGAAAAATGGTGGCGAAAGTCAAAGTGAAAAATGTTCGCACGGGTGCGATTATTGAACTTTCGCGGAACAGTGGCTACATGGTTGATGTAGTCCGGCTCGATAAAAAGAAGATGAGCTATCTTTATGATAGTGGCATGGGGTTATGTTTTATGGATAACACGACTTATGAACAAATCGAAATTCCCCATGAACGGTTAAAATGGGAAATGAATTTCTTAGTCGCGAATACCGAAATTGATGTCTTATCGTATAACGATGAGATCTTAGGTATTAGTATGCCCGTGAAGGTCGCTTTAAAGATTGTCGATTGTGAACCTGCGGTGCGTGGTGACACAGTGAAGTCCGCGATGAAGAATGCAAAACTTGAAACTGGCTACCAAGTTAAGGTCCCGTTATTTATTGATAATGGTGAAACAATTTACGTAAGAACGGATACCGGTGATTATGATGGCCGGGTCAATCAATAATATTTAGGAGGAGAAAATTATGGATTGGAATGGAAGTTGGTTTGGCTTAGCGATTGGTTTACTTTTCGTGGGCCTCGTGGTTGGTTTCTTAGGCGCTAGAAAACTTATGAAGCATGAGCTCAAGAAGAACCCACCAATCAACGAGAACATGATTCGGGCGATGTTTATGTCAATGGGACGTAAGCCCAGTGAAGCCCAAATTCGTGCAGTCATTCAAAACATGAAAAATAGCCAATAATTTGGTTAGATTAAAATTAAGAGGCAAGATTAAGTTCTTGCCTTTTTATTTATATATAAATAATAAAAACTACTAAACTACTAAATTAAAACTAAATTATGTTATTGACTATACGAAGAAATTTATCGAGAATTTAATCAATATTTTTGTCCGATTTATGCGTCTTGATTTTTCGACAAATTATGGCTAAATTTTATGATAAATTTTCCTTTGGTGTGCGCGAGAAGATAACTCGATTTTTTCATCGCGCAATTATGCTCACTCGCGAAAATGTTTTTTGATTTTTCGTTTTCCCTTGTGCTAAAATCTTAAATTGTTATGGCGAATAATCGCAATTATGATGCAAACGATATCGAAGTCCTCGAAGGGCTTGAAGGCGTAAGAAAACGCCCAGCCATGTATATTGGCTCGACGAACCTTAGTGGCCTTCATCACCTCGTTTGGGAAATTGTCGATAACGCGATTGACGAAGCGTTAAGTGGCTATGGTGACACGATCACTTTAATCATCCACCGGGACGGTTCTTTAAGTGTCGAAGACCATGGACGTGGGATTCCGTGTGGCATCCAAAAGAAATACAATGTTCCGGCGGTTCATCTTATTTTCTCAACTCTCCATAGTGGTGGTAAGTTTTCTAACAAAGTGTACAGTAACTCCGCGGGATTACATGGCGTTGGCGCCTCCGTCACCAATGCGCTTAGTGAGTGGCTTGATGTAACCGTGATGCGGGATGGTAAGATTTACCATACGCGCTACGAAAAAGGTGGCAAGTTAGTGGAGCCACTAAAAGTGATTGGGGAAACCCGGAAGACCGGAACCATCGTTCGTTTTAAACCGGATAAGAAGATCTTTAGTAGTGTTGATTTCCGTTGGGATACCATTACTAAACACCTACAAGAATCCGCGTTTTTACTTAAAAAAGTAAAATTTATTGTGACTGATCAACGGAGCATTCCTTATAACACAGTCGAATATTTATATAACGAGGGACTAAAAGAATATGTCGCCGCGTTAAATGAAAATAAAACCCCGATTGGACCAGTGGTTTCCTTTACCGATGATAGTAACGACATCAAGATGGAAGTGGCGTTCCAATATTGTAGTAACGATTATAACGAGAACATTTATAGCTACGCGAACAACGTTCGCACTCACGATGGTGGTACTCACGAAACCGGCTTTAAACTTGGTATCACTCGGGCGGTCAATGATTACGCGGAAGAGAAAGATTTGCTCCATGGTAAAAAGCTTGAAGGTGGCGATATTCGGGAAGGTTTAACCGCGATTTTATCCTTACGGATTCCGGAAGAAAAACTTGAATACGAAGGTCAAACAAAAGGTAAACTAGGTACCCCAGAAGCGACCGCCTTAGTCAACAATTTTATTTACACTAAACTCACTTATTACTTAAACGAAAATAGCGAACTTGCCTTAAAACTTATTCAAAAATGTGTTGAATCACAACAAGCCCGTATGGCCGCAAGAAAAGCTAAAGACGAAGCGCGCGGTAAAAAGAAAAATCGCGAAATTATTCTCTCGGATAAATTGACTCCAGCGCAAAGTAAAGACTACGCCCGGAACGAACTCTTCATTGTTGAAGGCGAATCCGCGGGTGGCTCCGCCCGTAAAGGGCGTGACCGGCTTCATCAAGCCATTCTTCCACTTCGTGGAAAACCATTAAATACCGATTCAATTACGATGGAACGGATGCTAAAAAACGAAGAGTTTGCCACGATTATTAACACGATTGGTGCTGGCGTTGGTAGTGAATTTGATGTGAATGATTCCCGTTATGGGAAAATCATTATTATGACCGACGCGGATACTGATGGTGCGCACATCCAAACCCTTTTATTAACTTTCTTTTATCACTACATGCGCCCCCTTATTACTAGTGGGATGGTCTATGTTGCAGTTCCGCCATTATACCGAGTTTATAAAGACAAAAAAGAACGCTATGCTTGGCGTGATAATGACTTAGAAGAAGCGAAAGCGGAAGTCGGCCGTGGCTACGAGATTAGTCGCTTTAAAGGGTTAGGCGAAATGGACGCCGAACAACTTTGGAATACCACGATGAATCCTCGTCACCGTTTACTTGTGCGTATTCGGATTGATGATCCATTACTTGTCGAATCGCGCGTCGCGGTTTTAATGGGAAAAGACGCATCGCTACGCCGGAAATGGGTGGCAGAAAACGTTGATTTTACTGAGAAAGATAATTTCGAGGAAATTAAATAATGAGTCGGAAAAAGAAAGTTGAAGAGCCAGTGATTCGCGAAAATATTTCGGTCGAAGCCCTTGATGATGTCATGGGTGACCGGTACGGAATTTACGCGAAATATGTCATTCAAGATCGGGCGATTCCGGATGCGCGTGATGGTTTAAAACCAGTGCAACGGCGCATTATTTACTCGATGTGGGCGAATAAAAACACGAGCGCTTATAAGACCAGAAAGTGCGCGAAGATTGTTGGTGATGTCATTGGTAAATATCACCCGCATGGTGATACTTCGGTCTACGAAGCTTTAGCCCGGATGAGCCAAGATTGGAAAGTCCGGATGCCGCTTATTACCTTTCAAGGTAATAATGGTAGTATTGATGGCGATATCCCAGCCGCCTATCGTTACACTGAAGCTAAGCTCAGCGCTTTAGCGGATGAACTGGTCCGTGATTTAAATAAAAACGCAGTTGATAAAATTTTAACTTACGATGATACCGAATATGAACCGGTGGTTTTGCCAGCCCGTTTCCCAAACTTACTCGTTAACGGGGCGGAAGGCATTGCCGTCGCGATGGCAACCGAAATCCCTCCCCACAATTTACGTGAATTAATTGAAGCAGTCATTTACCGGATTCGGCGTGTGCGGGTCGAACCCCTTGATTTAATGGAGTTTATTAAAGGCCCGGATTTCCCAACCGGTGGCGTCATTTCTTCTAGCGAAGGCTTAAAAAATATTTACGCAACGGGACATGGTCGAATTGAGGTAGCGGCGAAAGCCGAAATTGTGAGAAACGAAGATGGCGTTAATAAAATTGTCATTACCGAGATTCCTTATAAAGCGGTAAAGATTAACATCGTTCACGAAATCGATGAGATTCGTCATAAGAAAGTAATTGAAGGTATCATTGAAGTTCGTGATGAAAGTGACCGCCATGGTTTAAAGATTGTGGTTGATTGTAAGAAGTCAGTTAATCCGGATGCGATTTTAAAATATTTAATGACGAAAACCGGCTTAACTTCTAGCTATACCGCGAATATGGTGGCGATTGTTGATGGCCACCCACGGACCTTAAATATCCTTGAATATATTGATTGTTATATTGCTCACCAAGTGGATGTAGTCACCCGGGTTTCGCAATATAATTTAGATAAAAATAAAGCACGTTTAGAAATTGTTGATGGTCTTATTAAAGCAATTGCGCATCTAGATGAAGTGATTCGGATTATTAAAAAGAGTAACGATAAAGCGGACGCAAAAGCTAAGCTCGCCGAAGCGTATAAATTTAGTGAAGCGCAAAGCGAAGCCATCGTGATGATGCCTTTATATAAGCTTTCGCATACGGATATGAGTACGCTCAATCAAGAGAAGAAAAACTTAGATGTTGAGATTAAGCGCTTAAAAGAAATCTTAAGTGACCGCGAAGTGCTTAACCGCGAAATTATTAAGGATTTACGCGTGATTCAACGTGAATATAGTAATCCGCGCCGGACCGAAATTCGTGAAGTGGCGATGGAAGAAAAGGTGTTTGATCAACGCGACTTAATTAATAAAGAAGACGTGATGGTTTGTCTCACCCGTGATGGCTATATAAAACGGAGTTCACTCAAGAGCTTTAAGAGTAGTGAAGAGTCGTTACCTGGTGTCAAAGAAGGCGACGTGATTATTTATAATAATCAATGTAACACCGAAGATTATTTAATTGCTTTCACTGAACACGGTAATTTTATTGTGATCCCGGTCCACGAAATTCCCGAAATCCGTTGGAAAGAAGAAGGAAAACAACTCTCTTATCACATTAACTATAATGCGATGGAAGATCGATTTGTCCGGGCCTTTACTTTAAAGAGTTTCCGGAAAGATCTCTTCTTTATTTTAGTGAGTCGGAATGGGCAAATTAAGCGGACCGCGATGGCGGACTTTTATCTAACTCGTTGTAACCGTTTATACACTGCGTTCCGTTTACTTAACACTGATCGACTCGTCGATGTTGCGATTAGTACCGGAGCGGATAACATCATGCTCTTTATGGGAAGTGGGGAAGCGGTGTATTATCCCGAAGAAGTATTAACCCCGATTGGTCCAAAGGCGGGTGGAGTGAAAGCCGCTAAACTAAATAAAACCTATATTGCCGCAATGCTTGTTTATCAACAAGACGAAAAGAATAAGATCTTAATTATCACTGATCACGGGCATTACCGGGTGTTTGATAAAGAACATATCGCGATTACTAAACGCTTAAATAAACCGACCTTAATTATGCCATCCTTTAAAGGTGAACCACACAAAATTATGGGTGTGAAGAAATTTAATCGGAGTGAAGGTGAACTTCATTTATTAGCGATTAGTCAAGCCAAAGGCTTAGTGGATTTAAAGATTGATGATTTCTATTTCACACCAATTGAAAAATACGCGAAGACAAATCTTGGGATTGCTAAACGCGACACGCTTTTATATTTATATTCCCATGGTGAAGTGGTGAACCCAAAATTAGTGTCCACTTATAAGCCTAAACCAGTGAGCGAAAAGCCAGCGAACGAACCGATTAATAACGAGAAAAAACCCGCTAAATATACGCAAATTTCCATCTTTGATGAAGATAACGACGAGCAAAAATAATGAAGCGTTTTACTCCGACTTTTCATGCGAATAATCTCTACGAGATTGATCCAAAATTTTTCGTGAAAAATCATGTGAAAGTTTTGCTACTTGACCTAGATAATACACTTGAATCGTATCGCGTAAAAACACCGAGCAAACGGACAATTGATTATATTAAACAATTAAAAGCGAATGGTTTACGGCCGGTTATTACGAGTAATAACACCGGTAAGCGAGTCCGGACTTACGCGAAAGATTTAGAGATTGAATTTCTTGCGTTTGTTAATAAACCATTTAAGGGCCGCTTACTAAGAAAATTAAGAGCTCTCAATATTAATCCGGATGATTGTTTAATCATCGGCGACCAAATGATGACCGATGTCCAGTGCGGAAATTCTGCGCATATTCGCACTTTATTGACCGAAAAATTAGTCAAAGAAGATCCGATTAGAACAAAGATTAATCGGCTCTTTGAAAAACCTTTGCGCGCGCGACTCAAAAAATGTGGTAAACTTAATAACTGGAAGAACTATTTATGAGTAAGCTCAACGTCATTCGTAAATGTTATAGCTGTGGGGCGGTCTTACAAGACACCGACCCAAAAGCGGAAGGCTATATCTCGCCTGAACTCTTTGAAAACGACATTCGCGTGATGTTTTGTGATAAGTGTTTTAAGAAAGAAACTTACGATTTAGTTCCTAATAAATTAGACTTATCCGACGCCTTTAAAACGATTCTCGCGGACGCGCACGCGACCGACGCTTTAATCGTTTTTGTGCTTGATTTATTCTCCTTCGAAGCCGCTTTTTCTAGTGCGATTACCAAACGCTTAGTGGGGCGGAATGTCTTAGTAGTGGCCACGAAACGTGACTTATTACCAAAAGATGTTGATGATGCAATTTTAAAAGAAGACGTTGCCCACCGGTTAAGAATGGAAAAGATTAAAGTGCAAGACATTATCTTGACTAGCGCAACTACCGAGCTTCACATTAAAGAAATTATTAAACGGATTAACGAATTAAGAAAAGGCCATGATGCCTACTTAATTGGTGGTGATGGTATGGGTAAAACCTTCCTCATTAACGCGATTTTACGTAACTATAAGAACCCAACCCAGCGGCCAATTAAGACAATGGAATATCCAGGAACATCTTTAAGCGTGTTACAAATTCCGTTAGATAAAAATACGACTTTATATGATACCGGTGGTTTAAAAGTCACTAATACCATTACTGAACACCTTGAAAAGGAATTACATAAAATTGTGACGCCGGCTCGCGAAATTAAACCAGTTGATTATAAGATGTGGCCGGAAGTGTCATTATTTATCGGTGGGATTGCTCGTTTTGATTTCCTGAAAGGTAAGACTACTCAAGTTTACGCTTACTTCTCTCGGCGGGTTGACATCAAACGGATTTCCACGCGGCGGACTGATTATATCTTTAATAAAATTTTATTAAAGAAAAACATCGTTCCTTCTTCGAAGAACTTAAATTCACTCGCGGATTTTAACACCTACGAAATTAATATTACGGAGCACGAAGGTCGTGACCTTGGTATTCAAGGTTTAGGCTGGATTTCCTTTATGGGTAATAACCAAACCTTCCGGATTACGGTGCCAAAAGGCGTTGGTATTTATTCCTGTCGAGCCAAAATTCCCCATGCTGACAAACAAAAATAAAAAACAATTAAAAGCGTTAGCGAATACCTCCACTCATAAGTATCAAATCGGTAAAGGCGCTGTTGATGCTTCCGTAGTGGCGCTATTAAATAACGCTTTAAAGGCGCACGAACTAATTAAAGTTTACTTTAATCGAAGTATCACAAGCGAAATGGCTAAACTAACCGACGAGATTATTATTGCGACGCAGTGTGAACTAGTGACCACAATTGGTCATTCGATTGTCTTATATAAAGCCAATCCAAATAAAAAAGACCGGATTATCTTAAATTAATATGGAAAAGTTAATTATCTTTGGCGGGACCTTTGATCCCATTCATAATGCGCACCTAAGGGTTGCTTCTTATGCTTCACTTAAACTCAATGCGGATGTCATCTTTTTACCCGCGAAGAGTCCACGCTGGAAAGCGCCACACGCCTCAATTAACGAACGCTACGAGATGCTTAAACTCGCTTTAAAAGATCTTAATGTCTCTTCCTTAACTATTTCCGATTACGAAATGAAGAGTAATGATGAGATTAACTATACTGTCGATACTTTAGAGCATTTTAAGAAGCTCTATCCAACCTATCAGCTTTATTTACTTATTGGAGCAGATCAAGTTGCTGCCTTTGATAAATGGAAAGACGCCGCGCGGATTGCGGAACTCGCCAAAATTATTTATGTTAATCGTCCGGATATTGTGATTAAAAGTGAAAATGTCGCCAAATTTAAGATGGATAGTCTTACTTATGATAAAAGTGGGGCAGCTTCGAGTCACTCAATTCGTCACCTAAATGGTTTAGATACGACTTATTCAGTTATTCAATACATTGAAAAGCACGAACTTTATTATATTAAATTATTAAAAGATAAATATTATACCGAAAAACGCTTTAAACACGCTTTAAGTGTCGCTAATCTTGCTTATAAGATTGCCATTGCCAATAAAATTGATCCCGCTCAATGCTATATTGCGGGTTTATTACATGATCTTGGTAAAAAGGTCGATGAAGATAAGATGCGCTTAATCATGCAAAAGTATTATTCTGAGTATTATCATCAAGTGCCCGCGACTCTTTATCACCAATTTGTTGGTGCCTATATCGCGAAAAACGAATTAGGAATCACTGATGAAGTGGTGTTAGATGCGATTACCTATCACGCGACGGGTAAGGCCCATATGCCAACCATTAGCAAAATTGTTTACGCGGCGGATAAGCTTGACCCATTACGTGATTATGATAGTAGTAAATTAATTAAAGGGTGTATGGATGATATCGATGCTGGTTTTTATGATGTCCTAGCGGCGAACCGCGAGCACCTTATTAAGCACCAATTATCTTTTGATAATCCACTCACCAAAAAATGCATGGAATTATACCTTGGAAAATAGGAGTAAAATATGAACCAAAAAGACGCACTAAAAATCATTAAAAAATCCATCAGTGAAAAGAAGGGTGAAAAGATTGAAATTATTGATGTCAAAAGTCGGACACCTTTTGCTGACTTTTATATCATCGCCTCCGCGAATAATCCCCGCCAAATTGACGCCATCAAAGATGCGGTAGTTGATACCCTAGAAAAGAACAAAATTAAGATCAACCACGTTGAAGGTCGTAGTAGTAGTGGGTGGGTTTTAGTGGATGCCTATTCTTATATTATTAATATCTTCTCGAAAGCCGAACGTGCCCGGTTTAACCTAGAAGAGTTACTCAACAAGAAGTCGAAGTAGTGGCAGTGACCGCCGCAGTAAATTTAGTAGATTTAGCAAAATTCAATATAACTTCGCATAAGGTATATTATGTTAACTTAAATGTATAAAGTAGCGTATTTATGGTATTTTTAAGAATATAACAAAAAATACTAAACATAAAATTTGGAAGTAAAAAAGCCACTTTCCCACCGAAATGTGACTTTTCCACATTTACTATAAAACTACTAAATTAGTCTATGACCTCGTCAATAAAGCTTTCGACTGGTTCCCGGATGATGATGCTCGCCCGAGCGTCTAAAGGCGTTGGTTCTTTATTAATAATGACGAAGTTCTTACCCGGATAATAGAAAGGCAAACTAGCCGCCGGGTTCACCACTAAACTGCTCCCGATTACTATAAGTAAATCGGCGTGCATCATCGCGTTCACGGCCGCATCAATATCCGCTTCATTTAAGGCTTCCTCAAAGAGGACAACTTCGGGCTTAATTACCTTGCCACATTTTGGGCATTTTGGTACCCCATTTTCGTCCCTTAATTTTAGCACCTCATCAAGGGTATAAAATTGGTGGCATCCAAGGCACCGATTTTTATAGGTTGATCCATGTACTTCAATGACGTCTTTTGAACCCGCACGCGTATGGAGGGCGTCAATGTTTTGGGTAACGACAGTTGCCTTATCACCTAGTCGCGTAATCGCAAGGTGCGCTTTATTGGGTTTTGCGTCTAAATAAATCATCTCGTTAAAGTAATAACGATAGAATTTGGCGGTTTCCATCATAAAGTAACTATGGGAAACGATTTCTTCATAGGTTGCCCCATATTTAATATCATTCGCTTGGCGTTTACTTAAGCCATCGGCCCCACGGATATCTGGTATTCCACTTGGTTTAGAAATACCCGCACCGGTTAAAAAGACAATATGTTTACTTGTTTTAATTAGCGCTTTTAATTTAGTTTGATTTTCGGTGAGCATAAACCTTTAATCCTCGCTTCACAAAATAAAGCAGTATATCAATAATAATTATTATTAATATAGTAATAAGACAATAGGCAACTTTTTCCGTTGGCGATTCAGTATCAATAATTAGGCGTCCTAACCCGGCAATCGCTCCTGAACTTTTCCCCACCACTTCACTCATGACGGAAACCTTTAATCCTAACCCCACGGCTTGAGAGATCCCTAGCATCATATAAGGGGATAATAACGGTACATAAATCTTAAAGAACGAATTCTTTAAAGTAACATTATCCATTTTCATCTTGTCATTATAATCTTTATTAATTTGCACCACTCCATCTTTAAAGGCAGCATAAATAATCGGAAACATGATTAAAGTAGTAATAATAATGGTACCTAAGACCGGGTTCACTAACGCTGCTACAATTAGCATCACCGCGGCGGTTGGTAACGCCCGAAAGAAACCAACGATTGGTTTCATAATGGCGTCAAAGCGATAAAAGTAGCCACCAAGCGTGCCTAGAATCGCGCCAATTAGAAAACTAATTAGGAAAGCAATTAGTAAACGAAAGAAAGTGCCGCCAATCGCGACGTAGGTGTAACCGACTCCTAATAAGCTAAAGAAGGTTGGAGTAACAACAATCGGTGTTGGGAAATTGGGATTATTAACAATTGCCGAAACAATCCACCACAAGAAAAAGAGAACAACAATTCCGACAATATTATAGAAAATGATTTTTTGGTCGCGACTGAATTTATTGAATCTTTTCATTGTTAATTAATCAATGGATTAATCGCGGGTCGTGGAATAAGAATCTTTAAATTCTTCTTCGTGCATTTCTGGGATGGTCTTAATAATGGTCAAAATGTTTTGGCCATTTTCGTAAACGTATTGCATATCATCAACGCTCCGGCGGACCATGAAGATACCTAAACCACCTTTGTTAGTTCTTTCTTCGGCGCTACTATTGATGTAATTAGGATCTAAGTGGGCTAACGGGTTAAAGGGGATGCCGTTATCGATTAATTGCATCTTAAAGACTTTGTCTTTGATTTCAATCCGGATGGTACCATTACCACCGCCTTCTTTACCCTTATAGGCATAGTAGGCAATGTTACTAAAGAGTTCGTCCACCGCGATTAACATAATCGCTTGTGATTTTTGTGAGCAGTTATATTGTTGCATAATGGACTCAACAAACTTCGTGGCAATCGGTGTGTTGTTCGGAATCGCTTTTAAGGTAATTTCGTGTTCGGGCTTCTTATCTTTTAAGCCAGTGAAAGCAAAGCTTAAGAAGGTTAAGTCATCATTAATTTGGACGCCACCTTTGTTATATTCATCAAGGCGGTCATTAATATTTTGTACTAATTGTTTCATCGTAAAGTATCTAGTTGAATTGACTAACTCAGTCAGCGCTTCTAGACCAAACATCTGCCCGCTCTTATTACGAATTTGGGTGACACCAGCAGTATAAAGTAAGATTTCGCTACCCGGAGCAAAAGTGATGGTTTCTACTTCGTAGTTATACTCTTTTTCGATACCGATATAGACGTTTGAGCGACAAGGTAATGGACGATAGACTTTATCTTCAAGTGCAACGAGTGGCGCGGGGTGATCGGCGCTAATATATTGTAAAGTATTCGTCTTCATGTCGAGTAAACCAATCCACATTGACATCCCACTTTTCATAATGTTATCAGTTGCGAATTCTTGATTCATCCGATTTACAACAGATGATAAATTAATTGACTTGGTCTTTTCATCAAGCACTAAGAGAGTACGTAGGAAAGTCTTAGCGCGCACCATGTACATGGCCGCGGCGATGCCGGTTCCGATAACGTCAGCGAGTAAGAAGACGACTTTGTCGTCACTTAATTTAATATACTCGTAGAAGTCGCCACCAATTTCTTGAGCCGTTCGCATACTACCATAAACTTCAAAGTTAGGTTCATTCGGGAAGTTTGTCATAACAGAGTTCTTTTGAATGTTAATGGCTAACTCAGTTTCTTGTTCAAGACGACGGGATATTTCGTCGGAATAATTCTTAAGTGAACCGACGGCAAGATTGATGTTTTGACTTAAAGTAACAAATTCACGTGAACCGGTAGCGTCAACCTTAGCGTTTAAATTGCCTTCCGAGATATCGATCAATGTTGAGTTGATATCAGTAATATTTTTCACAACTTTCTTACTAATAAAACGAATGATAATAAGGTAGAGAATAGCGAATATCATTATTTGTAAATACACCGAAATACGGACAGAAACACCAAAGTTAGCATCAATTTCAGTCATCGGAATTAGCGAAACAATATGAAAAGCATATGGAATCCAAATCTCGTCTGGTTGTGTGTAGGACGAGACGTCTGTCCAAGCCATTGCGTAATCTTCATTTCGCCAATTACGAACTACCACATTATTCTTTTCCTCATCTTCCCATATGGTGCGACCACTTGATAATTTAAACGGAATACCGCGTAACGAAAGTTGATCCATATGGGTGGCAAATATTTCGCCTTTTTTGCACGTGCCGCCATCCAATACTATATCTTGGTCAGTAATAATAACAATATAGCCGGTTTTTTGAACAGAACGAGTTTTAACGTACTGTTTAATGTTAGCGAGAGCAATCGACCATTCTGATTCTTTTTTCTCCGGGTCCGGAATTCTAGTGTTATGAATCTCGTTAGCAATGTTGTAGTTAGCGTTAACAATGGTGGCATTAGTATTAATTTTTGCTTGATTGTTAGCAACAGAACTAGTTAGAATGAGGGAAATAAGGGAGCAAAGCACAATCGCGCCTAATGTTCGTTTTTGCACTTTCGAATTGATCCGATCATCGTGGCGGAGACGTAAACGAATGCTTTCTTTCCTATAAATCATCAAAATAAGTACGCTAAAGGCAGTGGTGATACCAGCCGTGAAGATTGAAAAAATATCCATTATAACTATGGAGGGATAAATAAGATCAATTATATCCATGTTGGCGATGATGGTAGTGAACATTCTAATGGTTTCAACAATGCTACCAATAAAGAAACCATAAACGTAGTTTAAACGGACGCCAGTTTCTTTTTTATTAAAGATGTAATGCTGCAATAACGCTCCAATCACCATTGCGATTAAGATACTAAAAGCGGAACTATAACGAATTAAATCAACTGATGTAAAGTTAAAGAAGGTGCGGTAGAAGAAACTGCCAATAGTGGTCACCAAAGCAGCAGGGTAATTAAATAATAGTGAAACCACTAGTGGAGGTAATATACAAGGCGAAAAGCGAATTTGTGCTTCGCCTTCACCACCAACTACGCTGAAACTCATTAAAATAATATTTAAAAGAAGGAAGAGCGTACCGATAATTAAATCTTTATACAATTGCGGGAGCTTGTTATATGGCTTAATCAGTGGAAGCAAAAACAAAACTACTCCGACCATTCCTACAACGCTGAGTGAGCAGATAATAACTATAAAAATTGAAAGCGCCATAAAATCTTTAATTATGCAATAATTATACAACGCTTAGATAATATTTGGCAAAAAATTATTTTATAAAAATAATTCGGATATTTCTTTACCAAGAAGATGCGGTTTTTTCTTTAAATTGAAGTTAATTAAAACACTCGCACCAATATCGGCGAAAGTCGAACGTTCACTGAGCATTTTTCCACCACTTATTTGCTTAGAATAAGCAATAAAAGGAACTTTTTCGCGAGTGTGATCGCTACCAGGCATCGTCGGGTCATTGCCATGATCGGCGGTCAAAATTAGTAAATCATCATCACGCATAACGGGTAATAACTTCGCTAAGTATTGGTCAAATTCTTCAATGCAGCCTTTATAGCCTTTTGGGTCACGTCGATGACCGAATTCGCTATCAAATTCGACAAGGTTTACAAAGTAAAGTCCGGGATTATTTTCTTTCTTGGCTAAGTCGATTGTTACTTGCATTCCTTCGACATTATTTCTTGTTTTAATCGACTTGCTAATACCTTGTTGATTAAAGATATCGCCAATTTTGCCAACCCCAACCGTAGCAATATGATTTTCTTTTAATATATCAAGCACCGTTGCTTCGCTTGGTGAAACCGCAATGTCATGCCGGTCACCTGTGATGCGTTTAAAACTTGTTTTATCTTTTCCGACAAATGGGCGCGCAATAATCCGACCGACAAAATATTCAGGTTTCATGCATATCTTACGAGCGATTTCGCAGACGCGATAAAGTTCTTGAAGCGGAATCACCTCTTCGTGAGCGGCAATTTGAAGAACGGAATCACTACTTGTATAAAGGATGAGTGATTTATCACGCATATGTTCTTCGCCAAGAAGTTCAATTATTTTTGTTCCACTACTAGCGTAATTACCAATAAATTTATAACCGGTAGCCTTGCTTAATTCATCAACTAAACTCTGTGGGAAGCCTGTATCAGTAAAAGTTTGGAATGGCTTTGTTGTATTAATTCCCATCATTTCCCAGTGTCCCGTCATCGTGTCTTTACCATTACTCGTTTCGCACATAATAGAGGTGTAGGAATGAGGATGATTGACTTTCTTAAAGCCGATATTCACAAAATCACCCATCCCAAGTTTTTCTAAAGTTGGGGCGTTAATCGGCCCGGCTTTTTCAATGATATGTTTAAGGGTATTACTATTTGCATCGTGAAATAATGCGGCGTCAGGCATCTCGCCGACCCCAAGACTATCCATAACAATTACAAAGATCCGTTGATACTTTTTCATCCTTTTATATTATAAACTACTTGTCTTTGATATATAAATCATATGCTTCTTTAATGCGTCTAGTTGAAACGTGAGTATAAATTTGGGTGGTCGCCAAATTTTCATGACCAAGCATTTCTTGAACCGAGATAAGCTTAGCCCCATTTTCGAGCATATGGGTAGCAAAGCTATGCCGCAAAGTATGAGGCGAAATGTTTTCGCTAATCCCAACCTGAGCGGCATATTTTTTGACTAACTTAAAAAAGTATTGGCGGCTTAATGGTTCGCCATAACGATTTAAAAATAAATATTTATTCGTGCGTCCAATGTTGTGACAACGGACATGATTAATATAATTAGCAATCCATTCAAGGGCGTATTCACCAACGCTTACTCGCCGCATCTTGCTCCCTTTTCCGCGGATAGTAATCGTGTGTTTAACAAAGTTAATATCTTTAATTTGGACATTAATGAGTTCACTTACTCGGAGCCCACTTCCATACATTAACTCAAGCATCGCCCGGTCACGTACCCCATCTCCCTTATTAACATCGGGAGCGTTTAACAACGCTTCCACTTCTTCAACGCTTAAAACATTAGGCAAAGTTTTAATGGTTTTGGGCGCAGAGATTTTTGGTAAAGCGATATGGATAATGTTTTCGCTAACTAAAAAAGCGTAGAAGGCCCGGGAAGCAGTGAGACGACGGAGGGCGGTTGAAACCGCGTGACCTTTATTTAATTCACTCGCTAAGAAATCCGTTAAATCAGTGGGCTCTAAATCGTCAGTAGTCTTCTTATCTTTAAATAAGATAAAAAATTGTTTTAAATCTTGATCATAAGATGTAACGGTGGTCTTCGCACAGCCTTTAACCGCGAGAAGGTTTTGATAGAATTTCGCTAACGCGTCAACGATTTCCATGCCCTTTCTCCTTTAACATTAGCGAGGCTTTATCCACCACTTTCTTTTTAAACTTCCGGTTTACGTTTTGAATAATATTATTCACATCATCCGTTTTTTCGTAGTCCTCATAATTAAATAATGACATCTGAATATTCTCTTCATGAAGTGGCACTAAATTTTGGAGTGTCACCCCCACTAAACGGAACGTTTCACCCCGATAATTATCTAGATATAAGCGATTCGCAATCGCGTGAATATCATTAGCCTCAACAATCGCCTCACTCACGGTCATTGATTTATTGTGGACCTTAAAGGTCGGGTCTTTTAAAACGAGTTGAATTGTTTTCCCTTTAACTTTTTGTCCCTTAGCGCGCATAGATACTTCTTTCGCCATTAACATAATGGCTCGAGCAATTTCTTCTTCATCCGCCGTGTCACGCATGAGGGTCATCGAGTTACCAATACTTTTCGGATCATCATATTCGGTATGAACGGTGTCACTTGAAGTTCCTTCAAGACACGCTTTTAAGTCAAGATAGAAGCTACCAAAATATTCTTCCGCTTTTCCTTCGTCTTTAATAAATTCGGCTAAGTCACCAATTGTTTTAATACCCATCGCCTTTAGGCGCGGCGCGGTTTTTTTGCCAATCCCAAAGAAGTCAGTAATGGGTAAAGGATAAATCTTATCCTTAATATCGCGTTTATGGATAATGGTAATTCCCATCGGCTTTTTCATGTCGCTCCCCATCTTGGCTAAAAATTTTGTCGGCGCGACGCCAATCGAACACTTTAAACCAGTTTTCTTTAATAAACCACTCTGGAACTTTTTTAATAACCCGGGGACATCGTCAGTCTTTTTCGCTAACGAAGTAATATCCATATAGCACTCATCAATTGAGGCCTCTTCTATTATATGTGTATATTTGCGCGCATACGCGAAGAATTCTTTGCTCATTAATGAATAAAAATGATAGTCACCTTTAATGACAATAAGTTCTGGGCAAAGCGCAAGCGCTTTATAACTTGGCATCCCACTTCTTACTCCATACGCACGGGCCTTATAGGAACAAGTCGAAACAATCCCCGCTCGTCCCACCCCACCAATCATGACTGGTTGATTCACTAATCGTGGATTTTTAAGTTCTTCGCAGCGGACAAAAAAATAATTAAGGTCGACATGCATGATGACTTTCGCCATACAATATTATGTTAACCAAATTATGCAATAATTACAAACTCACCAAATTGTTCTTTAAGGTGACATTCCGGGAACGGACTATGGATCTCTTGCCAAGCGAGATAATGTTCAGACGGCGTCCCCACTAATTCATGAACTTTATAAAAGTTCCCGGTAAAACTGTAGCCAGGTTTAAAGTCTTCTTTCTTGATGTTGCCATAAAGTTTCACTAAGTGATCAAGGGGAATATCGATGGTAATTTGCCAACGGTCACTAAAGATTTCGGGAGTCACTTTGAATCCGCCGAATTCGTTATTATAAAAATATTTTTTATTTTCGCGGTTATAACGGATGGCTTGCTTTCTCGCTCCGTTAGCGTTGTTCTCTAGATTCATGTAGCGTTCCCCGTCAAACATAAAATACGCTTCAAGGGCTGAGTCGACCCGGAGGTCATCGTTATCGTGCGTGCAGGTACGCTTGGGATTAACTTCTAGGCATGTCATCCGCACAATAAAGCCATAGTTTTTAATAAACACCATTTGGGCAAACGCCGTTGGCACTTGGTTAGTTTTAACCCACATGACTTTGTCAATTTTCGCCACGGGAATATTTTCCCAATTAATTTCGTTAACACTATTAATAGTTTTTACTTCGTAACGCATAAATTTTTCTTAATGTACTCCTTCATTTGTTTAACCGATAAGCCACTAGCTTCGAGTTGTTCAGTAATGCTTGCGTGCGTAATAAAAGTTGTTGGAACTGCTTTAAGGAAAATCGCGTGTTTAAAGCCACGAAGAGTTAATTCGCGAATAAGTGTCGCACCCACACCCTCAGAGGTTTCATACGGGGTATAAATAACGATTTTTTGATAAGTTAGTAATTGTTTGATGAGTGATTCCTCCAGCGGTTTTAATTGGAAGAGAAGAATACTATCGACAGGTAAATTAGTAATTGCTTCACTTAGTTCGCGCATCAAAGGACCAACACCAATCACGCATGTCTTATGCCCGCGTTTAATCACTTCGTAACTCTTATACTTTACATTAGTAGGTTCAACCTTTTTTACTAGTGACCTTGGATAACGAATAAAGGTTGCTTCTTTATTTTTGAGGGCTTGATTAAAGACGGCGTTAGCGTCATTTATTTGACTCGCCATCATCACATTAATATGTGGTGTGCTCATTAAAAACGCCTCATCATAGATGCCTTGATGCGTTTCCCCATCCGCTCCAATAAGGCCACTTCGATCAACGAGGAAAATAACGGGCGAATGGATTCTTGCCACATCGTGAGAAATTTGGTCGAACGCGCGTTGCATGAAGGTGGAATAAATCGAAATTGCGACATGGTAATTTAGCTTAGCTAGATTACTTGCCACAATCACCGCGTGTTCTTCGGCAATCCCGGTATCAATCACCCGGTCGGGATATAATTTCGCGACATCTTCTAAACTTGATCCCATTAACGTGCCCGGGCAAATTAAATAGAATTTCTCATCATTCTTTAATTGATTGATTAATAAATCATGGTAAACGTTTGACCAACTAATTTTATCGGGATGATAAGCGGTTGGTTTCCCGGTTTCTTTATTAAAAGGCGCCACTCCATGCCAATACCCATCTTTATCTTGTTCGGCGAGTGGATAACCCTTGCCTTTAATTGTGCGCACGTGAATAACTACGCTACTCGGCGTCTTCTTGGCTTTATTAAAAGCCCGGTCCATGGCCTTAAAGTCATGACCATCAACGACACCAATATAAACAAACCCCATTGCATCAAAGATGTTAATCGCAATGAGATGGCGCTTGATCCAATTTTTCATTTTCGCCGCTAAACGATATAAAGGTTTGATAAACCTTAACACCTTCCGGAAGCCTTTCTTAACGAAGATATAACTACGGCTTGTTTGTAGATTCCGGAAAATGTTGGAAAGGCCACCCACTGAAGAACTAATCGCCATTTCGTTATCGTTTAAAACAATAATCACTTTGTGATTGCTTGATGGAATATGGTTAAGTGCTTCAAAGGCAACCCCGTTAGCGATACTCGCATCGCCAATTAAAGTCACAACATCATAATGTTGGCCTTTATTATCTCGGTCTAAAGCGTAAGCATACGCTGCGCTTAGACTTGTGGAACTATGCCCGGCTTCAAAAATATCATATGGCGATTCACTGGTTTTAACAAAACCACTCACCCCACCCTTTTGCCGTAAAGAAGAAATGTCACGGCCCGTTAAAATCTTATGTGTATACGCCTGATGCCCGACATCAAAAATTAATTTATTTTTCTTAAAATCGAAGTTACGATGGAGCGCGATTGTTAAATCTACTACTCCTAAATTACTTGATAAGTGGCCTCCGCGTGCGCTCGTGACGCTAATAATATTATCTCTAATTAATTTAGATAAATCAGTTAACCCCGCGTAATTAAGGGCGTGAAGAAAATCCGGCGATTTAATTTCTTTAATATCATTAATATTAAGATTTGATTTTTCCATTTTTCCCTCAATTCACTAAATATCTACTAAATCACTTACCACTACCGATAGCATCGGTATCGATGACCTTAGCCATCTTTTTTTCGGCATCTTTTAAAGCGCCTTCTAATTTTTTGATGAGCTTGCTACCTTCTTCATAAAGCTTAATTGACTCATCAAGCGGCAAGACGTTACTTTCAATCTTCTCCACGATCTCATCTAGACGCTTAAGACTTCCTTCAAAATCAATGGTCTCATCTTTTTTCTTTTCACTCATACATGTTTCTCCTTTTGCGTTACCCGCGCATATATCTTGCCATTACTCATCACTGTCTCCATGGTTTCCCCCACTTCCACATCTTCCACTTGTTTAATTACTTTTCCGTTTTTTGCTCGTAACAAAGCGAATCCGCGTTTTAACACTTGTGTTGGGTTAATCGCCTCTAAGCGTTCCTTTCGGGTGCTAAGATCATTTATTTTACCCGCTAAATATAGATGCCACGCGTTTTCTAAGTTCTCTTTGGTAAGTTTAATATTATTAAGTTTATCTTGGTAGATGCTACTTGGGTTAATAAAGAATGGTCGATTCATCAGTAAGTGTAATTTATCGCGGATTAATTGGATGCGGGCGTTAAGAGAATTCGTCATTGACTCGTAGCATGCATCAAGTTGTTCATAGATTTCTCGTTTATCAATCGTCGCGTATTCGGCGGCCGCGGTTGGTGTGCTCGCTCTAATATCCGCCACATACTCAACTAAAGTAAAATCTACTTCGTGACCAATTGCCGCAATTAAAGGCACGGGTGAATTAAAGGCGGTCCGCACCACTAGTTCATCATTAAAGGCATCAAGATCTTCACTACTTCCACCACCTCGCGAAATGATAATCGTATCAAGTTTAGGGGTAAAAGCATAAGCTTTCTTTAAAGCGCTGACAATTTCTTTTGGTGCTTCTTTACCTTGGACGCTTGTGTAGAACGCGTACACATTAACTAACGAATATCGTCTAGTGATATTAGTAACCAAATCCGCGCAGGCGGCGCTACCTCTAGCGGTAATTAGACCAATCGCTTTTGGGTAACGATTGATGCTTCGTTTCGCCCGGGAGAAGAGTCCTTCTTTTTCTAATTTTTCGCGGAGTTTTTTTAGCGCTAAGAGTTTTGCTCCCGCGCCATCAAGATACATCGCGCGTACATATATTTGGTAGCGGCCCGTTTTTATATAAGTAGAAACACTGCCGATTAATAAAACCTTGTCACCATTCTTGGGTTTAAAGTCGAGTCCAGCGACATCATGATCAAACATCACTCCACTAATACTGGCGGCTTCATCGGTGACATTAAAATACATGTGGCCACTTGGATATAGTTTAACGTCTTGGAGTTCACCTTCTAGTTTTACTAGTCGTAAAGATCCGTCATGATCAAAAAGCGTTTTAATGTATTGGTTAAGTTCATGAACCGAATAAACGCCATCTTTCATAACACCTGATCAAGGACTCCGTTAATAAATTTATAATCGTTTTGGTCTAAATATTTTTTCGCTAGGCGAATCGCGGTATTAATCACTACCGCTTTATCCACTTTTTCAACATAGTGATAATGAGCATAGCTCATGAGTAAAATCGCTTGGGTGATTTTGGGAAGACGTGACCACTTCCAATTTTTTAATTTACTTTCAAATAAGGGAATAATCTCATTAGTGTGCGCGAGGGTTTTAATCACGACACCTCGCGAAAATTTATCAATGTCGTTAAAGGGAGTTTTATAAACTCCTTCCATAATTTTTGGAATATCAATCTCCTCTTTCATCGCTGCGTAGGTTAAAGCGATGTAGAGACTTTGCATAATTAATTCATGAGATTGATTTCGTGACGCCATAAATATAATTTATTCAATTGCGGCGACGTTAATCTTGACACTAAAAGGAACGGTTTCGCACGCTAGCATTAAGCTTTGGGAAATTTCGTCCTGAATCTTTTCACAGGTCGTTTTAACGTTCACGCCCTTCTTCACACTGATATCCACTTTCACTTCGACCCGGTTATCCTTACGGATTGAACAAGTCACTGGATGATAAGTACCAAAGGTTTTTCCTTTTTCTTTGCCTTTATAAAGTTTCGCTCCCTTAACGCGTTTAATTGCAATTGACGCAATCGTTTCAAAAACGTGACGGCTAATGGCGAGTTCACCATTGGTGGAATAGTTTTTAATATTAAAATATTTCCGGTCGGCCATATTATTTTCCTACCTTTTTAATGACTTCCACTAGGTGATCGACGGTAATGCCAAAGACTTTTGCGACTTCTTCACCCTTACCACTTAAGCCGTATTGATCAACCCCGATGACGTGTTTAGCGTAACGGTGCCAACCAAAGGTTGTTAAAGCTTCAATAGCGATGCGCTTTTCATATGGCGCGCCAAGAATCGCTTGTTGAGTTTTTTCGTCTAACGCATTAAAGCGTTCCATCGATGGCATACTAACAACTCGAATATCGATTTTATTATTTAATAATTCTTTGGCTTGGATGGCTAAGTTAACTTCGCTACCGGTGGCAATCACGGTCACAAACTTTTTACTCTTTTCTTTTGCGATGATATAGGCGCCGTTAGCGACTTTAATATCATTACTACCTTTTAATAAAGGTAAATTTTGTCTTGATAAAATGATGGCACTTGGCGTCGTTTTACTAGTTAACGCTAACTTCCACGCCCCATAGGTCTCACGGGCATCAGCGGGTCGATAAACGTCTAAATTGGGAATACTCCGCAACATCGCAACCTGCTCAACGGGTTGATGGGTTGGTCCATCTTCACCTAAATAGATTGAGTCGTGGGAGAATAAATAAATCGCGGGTAATTTTGATAACGCACTCATCCGAATGGCGTTTTTCATATAGTCAGCAAAAACAAGGAAGCAACCAACATATGGACGAAGTCCACCATGGAGTAACATCCCGTTTTGGATGCCCGCCATTTCAAATTCCCGGATACCAAAACTAATGTTCCGACCTTGACGGTTAGTTGGAGAAAATTCAGTATCAGTGTTAATTTTTGTCATGACGCTCCCAGCAACATCCGCTGCTCCACCGAGCATAAAGGGAATTTCGCTAGCGAATTTATTAACTAAATTCCCGCTAGTTTTTCTACTCGCTTCGTTGAGTTTTGGATCATAGGTGACATTATCTTTAATATATTTTTTGAGATTAAGATTAAAGGCGTCGTTAAAGATTTGATAATCTTTCGGGTGTTTTTGTTTATATTGAGTAAGAACACTTTGATATTTCTTATAAGCTTTTTCGCCTCGGGCAATAAAGCTATCGCGTAAAGTCTTATAGACTTCCTTAGGAATAGTGAATTCGGGGAAATTATAGTGATAGGACTTTTTCGCATACGCTCCGTCTTCAACACCAAGCGGCGCACCATGGACTTTATTGGTGCCTTGGTTTTTACTACCATAACCAATAATTGTGTTAACGATAATTAAGGTTGGTTTATCTTTACTAAGCTTGGCTTTACTGATGGCCTGGTTAATTTCATTAACATCATTACCATCTTTAACATTAAGGACATTCCAATGAGACGCTAAAAATCGCGCCTTCGTATTATCGTTAAAGGATAAGGATAATTTACCATCAAGCGTAATGCCATTACTATCGTAAAGACAAATTAATTTATTTAATTTTTGTAGTCCCGCTAGACTAATCGCTTCTTGGCTAATCCCTTCTTCAAGATCACCATCGCCTAACATACAATAGGTATAGTGGTTCATTAAACTTTTACCCATTGGGTAAGTTGAGGCAATATGAGCTTCCGCCATCGCTACCCCAACCGCTTGGCTAAGACCTTGACCAAGTGGACCTGAGGTATTGTCAACACCAGGAGTATGACCGAATTCGGGGTGACCGGTGGTTAATGAATTAATGGTCCGGAACGCTTTGATATCGTTTATGCTCACTTGATAGCCACAGACATGGAGCATAACATAAAGTAAGCCACTCGCGTGTCCGCTACTTAAAATAAACCGGTCGCGGTTAATCCAAGTTGGATGTTTCGGATCACTTACCAGATGATACTTATATAAAGTATACATAGCTGGAGCCGCGCCTAACGCCATACCAGGGTGACCGCTTTTGGGTTTATTGATTTCATCAATACATAGACTCCGAATGCTCGCGATTGCGAGTTCATCAATGTGGTTATTCTTCATAACTATTTCTCCTTTTTAATTTCAATACCAAGTTCATCAAGTTGGGCTTTATCAACTGCGCGTGGACTATTGCTCATTGGGCAAGCTGCCGCTAAATTTTTCGGGAAAGCAATGACGTCACGAATATTATTCGTTCCGCTTAACACCATCGTAAGGCGCTCAAGACCAAAGGCGATCCCGGCGTGTGGTGGCGTGCCATATTTAAACGCATCAATAAAGAAACCAAACTTCCGTTTAATATCTTCATCGCTTAAACCAAGTAATTGGAAAACCTTCTTTTGCATTTTTTGGTCATAAATTCTTAGTGAACCACCACCGGCTTCATAACCATTAATGACAATGTCATAGGCGGAAGCGTGGACTTTAGTTGGATCAGTATCAAGATATTTCGCTTCGGCTTCTTTGGGTCGTGTGAAGGGATGGTGACTAGAAGTGATTTGCCCCGTTTCCTTGCTCTTTTCAAATAACGGGAAATCGTTGACCCATAATAAGTCATAAGTGTTTGGCTTAATTAATTTTAGTTCGTTCGCGTAACTAGTTCTTAAGGCGCCTAGACCAAAACAGACATCACGATATTCATTACTCGCGGCGATAATGATGATGTCATTATGTTTTGCTTTCGTTACATCAAGTAAACGCTTTTTAACATCATCGTTAAAATATTTAACGACGCTTCCTTCTAATACCCCATTTAAATTTTTGATGACGGTATAACCTTTTAAGGAAAATTTCTTCGCTTCGAGTTGAAGATTATCAATATTCTTGCGGCTGGTGATCGAGGCGACGCCTGGCACCACAATACATTTAATGGTACTTAATTCTTTAAAGACGTTGAAGTCTGAATCCTTCAACACATCTTTTACATCAATAAGGTGCATTTCAAAACGGGTATCAGGTTTATCGCTCCCATAAGTGTCGACCGCTTCATCGTATTTTAACCGGCGTAAAGGTAATTTAACATCGTAATTAATGACTTTCTTAAAGATGTTAGCGATTAAGCCTTCCATTAATGCTAATAATTGGTCTTCATCTAAGAAAGACGTTTCAACGTCAATTTGGGTGAAGTCCGGTTGCCGGTCGGCCCGCAAATCTTCATCGCGGAAACATTTAGCGATTTGGTAATACCGTTCAATGCCGCCGATCATTAAGAGTTGTTTATAAACTTGTGGTGATTGTGGTAACGCGTAGAAACAACCGTGATGAATCCGGCTTGGCACTAAATAGTCACGCGCTCCTTCGGGAGTGGATAAAGTTAGAATTGGTGTTTCTACTTCTAAGAAACCGTGTTCATCTAAATATTCATGGGTGGCTTTAACGATTTTCGCTCGGGTGATTAAACGTTGTTGCATGATTGGGCGACGTAAATCAAGGTAACGATATTTTAGCCGCGTATCTTCAAGTGCGTCCGTATTATCATCGATAATCATTGGCGTAGTTTCCGCGGTATTAATAACATTAATTTTACTTGCGATAACTTCAATCGCCCCGGTCTTTAAGGCTTTGTTAGGAACATCTTTTTTCGCCACTTTACCATAAACTTGAATCACGTATTCGTTACGGATATCAGGCACTTTCACATCATCACGCACCGTTATTTGGATAATGCCGCTCCGGTCACGTAAATCAATAAACATTAAAGAGCCAAGGTTTCTTTTCTTGTGGACCCAGCCGACTAAGATAACGTCTTGACCAACGTCTTTTAAACTAAGTGTTCCGTTATTATTTGTTCTTTCCATAATTTATTTTTTGTGATGACACTCACAACCCTCATCATGACAATGACATTCGTGTTCGTTAAATAAGGAATCACAATAAGCTTTGAGCTCGGTATTTTTAACCGTCTTTTGTTCTTGTGTATCCATATTTTTAATGACCACTTCGTTATTCTTTAATTCGTTCTCGCCGATAATGACGCTAAAGCGGGCCTCGTGTTTTTCGGCTTTACGGAACATCGCTTTAAACGATTTCTTTTCGATAATTGCATCGGCTTTATAGCCAAGCATCCGTAAATAGTCGGCAACAATATAGGCGCGCTTAATACAGGCTTCACCAACTGGCATCACATAGAAATCAAAGCCAGCGTGTAATTTTGGTAAAAGGTTTTCTTCTTTTAAAAGTGAATAAATGCGTTCAATGCCAAAGGCAAAACCCACGCCCGCGAGTTTTGGTCCGCCCACTTCACTCACTAAATTATCGTAGTGACCTCCACCACCTAAGGCACCAACATTTAAGCCGGATTGACTAATATATTCGTATTCATAAACAATGTGGGAATAATAATCGAGTCCACGGACAATCGTGTCATCAACTTCGTAGGGGATTCCAACTTCATCAAGTAATTCAGTCGTTTTCTTAAAGCGTTCCGCAGCGGCTTTAGTTAAATATTCTTTTATTCTTGGCGCTTTCTTAGTTAATTCATGATCTTCAGGAACTTTACAATCAAGAATCCGTAATGGATTAAGTTTTAAGCGTTCTTGGCAATCCGGGCACATCTTGCTAATTAAGGGAGTGAAATATTTCACTAGCGCTTTTTTATAATTCTCGCGGGACTCACTATCACCTAAAGTATTAATCTTTAATTTTAGTTTTTGGAAGCCAAGCATCTTTAAAGCGCGGTAACTAAGAATAATCGTTTCTACATCCGCGTATTCACTATCAACGCCGATGTTTTCAATCCCAAATTGGAGGAACTGACGGTAAGTACCGGCTTTTGGACGTTCATAACGAAACACCGGACCTAGATAATAGGCTTTAATCGGGAAATCTTGTTCCGCGTGAAGTTTATTATTAACGATGGCGCGAGCGACACTCGCGGTACCTTCCGGACGAAGGGTGATTGAACGATCCGCTAAATCTTTAAACGTATACATTTGTTTCCGGACCATATCACTACTATCGTTCTTTGAACGAGAGAAGAGTTCGGTCGGTTCAATAATTGGTGTTCTAAATTCGTTATAACCATATATTTCGGCAAGCGAAATAAAAAGCGATTCAATCGCTTGGTAATAGCGGGCTTCTTTTAAGATAATATCGTGTGTGCCTTTAACATTTTGGTATTCCATAACAAAAACTCTCTTGCTAGTATTATATCTAAAATGCCCCTAAAACAAAAGCACTCTTTTAGAGTGCATTTGTTAATCGCCCTTAGTGAATTACGCGAGCGACATCATAAACGCCAGGGATATTTAAGATGACATTAAAGATATCGTTGAGGCGCTTTGAATCACTCACGTGGATAGTGGCGTTAATGGTTGAAGTGAGGTTTTCACTATGAAGATGCGCCGAAATGGCTGAGATTGGGACATTATGTTGGTTAATGACGCTCATAATATCACTTAATAAATTGTTACGGTCATTGGCTTCAATAGCGATATCAACGGGATAGGTAACGAGCCGGTCTTGTTCGTTCCATTCCGCTTCCATTAAGCGTTCCGGATGATGTTGAATATTTGGACAATTAACCCGGTGAATCGTGACGCCTTTACCTTTGGTAATATAGCCAACAATATCATCGCCGGGGATTGGTGTACAACAGCTACCAAGCGAAACCGCAATGCGGGTTTCTCCGCCAATAGTAACTGGGACAACATCAGTTGGATTTTTCTTAATCCGGTCGAGTTTTAATTCGGCAGCGCGCTTTGATTTAAGATTTAAATGTTCAAAAACGGCGGCGGCCGTTGGATTTCGGTCACTTACTTTCACAAATAACTCTTGCATGTTTTTACATTGATAATAATCAAGAACACTTTTACTACCAACGCGTTCGAGCATTTCTTCTTCGCTGAAATTAAATTTCGCGAATTGTTCTTTTAAGGCGGTTCGACCGTGTCCCGCCCGTTCTTCTTGGTGTAACGAAGAATTCTTCTTCGCCAGCGCTTTACGAATATGCGCTAAAGCGGAATTACTTTTGGCAATCTTTAACCAGCCTTCGTTTGGTCCACCACTATTGGGATTAGTTTTAATTTCGACAATATCGCCGCTTTTTAAAACCGTGTTAAGCGGAACCATCACGTTATTAACAATCGCACCAACTGCTTGATCACCAACGCGGGTGTGAATCTTATAAGCAAAATCTAGTGGCGTCGCACCAGCGGGTAAATCAATTACTTTTCCTAGGGGCGTAATTACGTAAACGCTACTATCAAAGATATCGTGCCGTAAATCGTTAATATAATCACTCGCGTTTTGACTTAATTCTGAACCACTCATCGCAACAAAATCACGGAACCAATGGAGCCGCGATTCAATTTCTTTCATTTCGCGTTTTGAGTTATAGCGACGACCCTCTTTATATTTCCAGTGGGCAGCGACACCAGTCTCAGCGATTTCGTTCATCTCGTGGGTTCTTACTTGCACTTCAAAGAAGTGACCATCACCCGACATGATTGAAGTGTGTAAGGATTGATACATGTTCGCTTTGGGCACCGCAATATAATCTTTAAAGCGACCCGGAATCGGTTTATATAAATTATGAATGAGACCAATGATTTCGTAACAACGAAGTTCGGTGTCGGTGATAATTCGAATGGCTAAAATATCGTAGATTTCATCGAAGTTTCGCCCTTTAAGATAAATCTTTTTATATATCGAATAAATACTTTTCACACGGCTTTTAATTTCAAAAGGAATCTTGTGTTCAAAAAGCAAATCCGCAATCCGCTTCATTAAGATATCAAGGCTCTTTTTCCGGTTCTTAATTTTCTTATTGACTAACGTATTAATTTCGCGATAAATATCTGGCTTTAAGTGCTTAAGTACCAAGTCTTCTAGTTCACTTTGAATGGAATAAATACCAAGGCGGTGGGCAATCGGGACAAAGACTTCAATTGTTTCGCGGCTTAACCGTTCAATCCGTTCAGGCGGTAAGCCGTCAATCGTCCGCATATTATGTAAACGGTCAGCGAGTTTAATAATGATGACCCGAATGTCTTTTGACATTCCAAGGAAAATTTTCTTATGATCCTCAGCGGTTAAATTAATCCGGTCTTGGTGGGATAATTTTAAACGTTGGATTTTAGTTAAAGCGTCCACAATTCCTTGAACTTCTTTACCAAACATTTTGCCAATTTGTTCGATGGTGACATCGGTATCTTCGACGAGGTCATGTAAAAAGCCCGCGGCAATCGTTTTGGGGCCGACGTGGAGACGCGCTAAAATGTAGCAAACTTCGAGGGGATGATGGATATAAGGTTCGCCCGTTTGGCGAGTCACACCTTCGTGTTTTTTGAGGGCTAATTTATAGGCTTTTTCGATTAATTCCCGGTCGGTAGGATTACTAATATAGACAGAATAAAGATCACGAATATCTTCGAAAGTATGAAGGGGATAACCCCCGTTAATCGATGTTGTTTTCGGATTTGCCATTACCCAATATTATAGATGTTTTCTTAATTTTCTAAAACAAAATTAAGCGTGACGCGATTCTTAAACCGGTTGAGACGGAATTTCCCCACTAAATCAACTTCTTCCTTATTGTGTGCTTCATCAAATGGGTAATTAAAGCCGATGATTTTGATGTCGTGAGTAAGCGGGATGGCAAGGTGCTGAGCGTTATTACCAATCCGCGTAAATGTATTGGTGGCAATATTTTTAAGTAAAAAAGTTGGTTCCCGCCAGTTTTCACCAAACGGGGCAAAAGAACGTAAAAGATTATAGTTATCGAAAGTAATTTCGTTCTTACCAATCATAATTAAATCTTCTGCTTGGGTAAACGGATGCGCTTTAGCGTAAGCGTCAAATCGGTCAGTAAAAGTCAAAAAGTCACTTTCTTTAATGACTACTCCCGCCGCAAAAGCGTGTCCACCAAATTCAGTAAATAAATCTTGGTTTTGATTAATAAAATCAATGACATTACAACCGTTTTTACTACGTAATGAACCACGGATATATCCTTCTTTTAAGTCCTGAGCGAAGATGGCGGCGGGTTTATCATGCGCCATTAAAAAGCGGTTAGCGATTAAGCCGGATAAACCAGTTAAGCAATCAAGTTTTAAACAAACGCACGCTTTAGTAATATCGACGGAAGCTTGTAAAGCGTTATTCGCTAAATCTTTTCGACGTTCGTTAACTTCGTTAACATAGTCACGAATTTTGACTAAATCACGGTAATTATCACTTATAAAATATTTAACTAAAACGTTTACTTCTTTCCCTTGTTCAATCCGCCCCACCGCGTTAATTTTAGGAATGACTAAACTATTTAAAGTCATTTCATCATACTGATAAACACCACTTAATAAATTAAATTGGTCGTACTTATTTTTGTTTAAGTATTTGAGCGCTAATTTGACGATAAAGCGGTTCTCTTCTAATAATGGCATCACGTCAGAAAGAATGGAGGTTGCACCCATAATTAAGAAGTAAGGATCAATTTCTTCTAATAAAGCGTAGCTTAAATAGAATGCGGTCATGGCGCCACTCGTGGTTACTTTTAAACTCGAGGCTTTGGGATGAAGAAACGCAAGTGCGTCAGGTCGCGTTTGGTACTCGTGGTGATCGGTGATAATTAAATCAAGTTTTAATTCTTTCGCTTTTTTAATCGCCGCTAGAGCGGTTACCCCATTATCAACAGTAATAATTAAGGTATAACCTTGTTCGTAGGCTTTAATTACTTTCTCTTCGCTAAGACCATAACCATCGAGATAACGCGACGGAACATAATAATCAACTTCGGTGTTTAATTTTTTTAGTGTTCTAACCAGGATTGAAGTGGCTAAAATCCCATCGGCATCATAATCACCATAGACTAATATCTTTTCTTTATTATCAATCGCTTTTTTTATTCGTGCTTTAGCGATATCTATCTCTATGAAAGCGTGATAATTTGGCACATCGCCATCGTTAGCGTCGCGCGATAAAATAACAAAATCTTTTTGGCTAATATGGTAGTAAGTTAATAATTTATCAAAAAGAGTCATCAAAGATGATTAGTCGTTAATGCCAATGAAGATGGCTTCGGATAATTCGTTATCTTGAACCGCCACTTTCTTCTTTCTGAGTTTAATCTCAGGTAGCTTAATCTGACTAATTTGTTTTTCAAAGTATTGAGTAATGCTCGTAAAGAGGAAAAGATTCATTGCGACGCTCACTAAACCACCAATAAAGGCGGATAAGAAGACAGCGATAAATTGATGTGGACCAAAGCCAAAGCAAATGACCATGGTACAAATAAAGACGGCGGTTAAATTAATTGCCGGTTCCGTTGCCATTTGGTGCGCTTTAACAAGGGTATTCTTTCTTGTATCGTAGTCACGAATTCGTTCATCACGAATGAGATCTTTATCCTTATGAAGGATATATAAACTATAAAGGAGAGAGAACATCGTAACTAATGAGGCCGCAATCGCCATCACTGGTGTCGCGGTAATCCGTAATAAACTCATTACTCCAATCGTCGTAAGTGCGCTACTAGCGCCAATGATTAATGTGCTAACAGCGCGAGACGCCCGGTAACGAATCCATAAATAGAAAGCGCTCACGGTCACCGCCATCACATTCGCTAATAAAATAAAACCAGCGTTACTAGGCAAATCATAAGCCTGGACTTCGCGTTGAGTGACATTGAGGACGGAACTATAGTCACCGACTGCAAAGTGAAAAATGTCGTAAAGCGGTTCGGGGTCTCCACCGTTATATGAATAAAGGGCAGTCACGTCACTAGTCACCGTAACGATATTGTAGTGGATAAGATAATCTGCTTCTTTCGAAGAATCGTGATATTGATATTCGTAACGACTAATATCATCAACGTATCCAAGATGTTTATCGGTGCCGGCGATCATAATTTTATTTAAGACATCGGCCTTAAATGTATCAATCGAACCGATTGGGTCAGATTCGTTAGCGCCGGTTGTGCTCGAAATGCAGAATTCGTTTTTGGTGACGAAATAATCACCCGCGTTAAACATATCGCCGTTCACCGCTTTAAAGGTAATCATCCCAATCGAACCGGCGAGTAAAACAGCACCCGCAATTATGCCAACTAATTTCCTTTTCTTAGCGAAATTATAACGAGTGTATGGACCAAAATAAGTTGGCTTTTCCTCTTTCGCTAAATTTGGCACATGTTTTTTATTAATAGCAAACATCTTCAGTTGATCTTGGGTTTTGGTGTTATTAGTGACGAGCCACATTAAGCCCTTTAAGACAAACGTGTTTACTAAAACATTAAGCACTGAACCAAAGATTAAGATGGCCCCAAGACTTGCGACCGTCGAACCACCGATGAAGTAAATGAAAATGCCAAGTAAAGCCAAAACAACGGAAGAATCAACCGTTAATAACGTTGTCTTTTTGCTCGCTTCATAGTTCGCTTTCTTTAAACTCCGGCCTTTATAAACTTCTTCGTGGAGATAATGATTATGCGCAAGACCTGAGAATAAACCAGCGCCCATTACAATTAATAGACCCACTAAAGCGCCAACGTTAAACAATGGTTTAAAGAACACAAAGAGGCTAAAGGTTAAGAAGGTGGACAAAGTGGCGGAGGCTAAAATCGCAATGGAAGTAATCCGACAGAAGATGGCTAAAATTATTGCCGTTACCGCATAACTTACCATCAGCGAAATAAGCGTAGCACTCATTGCTAGTTCAGCGTGGCTGCCATAGTTAATTAATTCTTCAATCGTTGGTTCAACAATCTCGCTACCGAGTTTTACACATTTAAATTCGGTCTCTTTTGCGTTTAAGACATTACAAGCGCACAGCGCTTTCCGGTACGCAGCTTGGATTTCAAATTTTGATGAACCAGCGGCTTCGTAGCGAATTTGGATTTCGTCAGTTTTACCAGTGTGATAAAAACTATCAGAACGGCATTCGTTAAAGATTTTGTTTTTAATATTAATATCGTCATCGCGCTTATCGTAGTCATCACCTTCCACCCGGTTTAACCACATCACAATTGAAGGTCCGGGATCTTCACCTTCGTTTGTTTCTGGATCAGGGTCATCGCCTTCTTCTTCCTTGGCTTTTTCAATTAATTCATCAACTTTGGTTTTGGCCTTATCAGGAATCTTTAAGACTAAAACCGAAGCGTTTCCATCGTATTCAATCGTCGCTTCATTTTCGTGCCAGGAAAAGCCGTCTTCATCAACTGGTAGAGTGCCATTCACCGTATCGAAACTAATCTTCGGATTAGCGCAAATGATTTTCGAAATATAGTCGTATTCATCCGAGTTATTCGCGGTGCAAGTAATCGTAAATGTGCCGGTTGTATCGTCTTCACTAAATTCCGTATTCTTCCGTACTTCGATTTTATAATCGGTGACATCGAAAGCTTTTAAGCGATCTTCGGCGATTTGGGCGTAATCAAGCAGTTCTTCTTCGGTTACGGTGTGTTCTTCATCCTCTTCATGCGAGATTCGGAAAGTAATTGCTTGGCCTTTCCGATAACTTAAATCAGGGTTAATACTCGTTGCGACAGGCTTAAAAGTAACACCAACACCTAAAAAGATGGTGACTGACGCTAAAAGATAAGCAACAAATCTCCGCATATGTTGATATTTTACTCTTAGCAGTATGCTAATGCAACCGAAAGACCACGATAAATTTTATAACAAGTTATAAAAACTAAAAATCAAATAAAGAAAAATGATGATGTTTTTCTAAGTGTGAATATGCTTTGTCGGTTACGGTTCGACCACGAGGAGTCCGGTTGACGAGTCCCGATTGAATTAAGTATGGTTCATACACGTCTTCAAGGTTCATCACTTCTTCACCAATCGCCGCCGCAATTGCTTCTAAGCCAACTGGTCCACCATGAAAACGTTCCATGATAGCCTTTAGATAACGAATATCGACTTCGTCGAGTCCTAGTTTATCAACCTTTAAAGCGGTCAAAGCTTTTTTGGCAATTTCGGTCGTGATCTCATCTTTATTTTCGTAGTTAGCAAAATCGCGGACCCGGCGGAATAAACGGTTCGCAATTCGGGGTGTTCCGCGACTTCTCGCCGCAATTAAATTGACGGCTTCTTCGCTAATTTTGGTTTTAAAAACTTTGCTGGTCCGGCGGACAATTTGACTAATTTCATCTAACGAATAAAAGTTAAGTTTTTGAGTGATCCCAAAACGCGCTCTTAAGGGTGAAGATAAGGCACCCGCTCGTGTCGTTGCGCCCACTAAAGTAAAAGGCGGTAAAGGCATTTCAATACTCGTCGCGCTATCCCCCATTCCCGCCATCGTAATGAGTTTAAAATCTTCCATCGCGCTATAAAGGATTTCTTCGACTACTCGGGGCATCCGATGAATTTCATCGATGAATAAAATCTCGCCGGGTTCAAGGGTAGAAAGAATGCTTGCTAAATCGCCGGGTCGCTCAATGCTTGGTCCATTAATTAAACGGACTTTGCCTTTCATTTCGTTCGCGATTATGTAGGCTAAAGTCGTTTTACCTAAGCCGGGTGGGCCATAAAGAAGTACGTGATCAAGCACTTCATTCCGGTGTTTAGCCGCACCAATAAAAATCTCTAAATTCTTTTTTAATTCTTTTTGCCCAATGTATTCTTTTAAGGATTGCGGACGCAAAGAAATTTCGACTTTTTCGTCTTGGATATCTTTTTTGGCGTCCATGAGTCTAGGCATAATTACTTCCTTAATTTCCGGAGCGCTTCTTTTAAAATCATTTCGTTTGTGCCATTGGGGATATTAACTTGCGCTAACGCGTCTTCAATCTCTTTTACTTTAAAACCTAAACCTTTAAGCGCTGTTCTAACTTGTTCATATTGATGGATATCGGCTTTGGCGCTAGTTAAACTACCTTTTAAATCTAAGATAATTTGGCTCGCGGCTTTAGTACCAATCCCAGGTAATTTCTTAAGGAAAGTAATGTTATTAGCGGCAATCGCATTAAATAATTCTTCGGTCGAAGTGCCGCTTAAGGCATTAAGCGCAGTCTTAGGACCAATTCCTTTAACATTAATTAAGGACATAAACGCTTTCTTTTCATCAAGTGATTTAAAACCAACAAGATACTGTTCATCTTCGCGAATCACGTAGTGAGTGTAAACGGTTGTTTCTTCGTTAAGATTAAAACTATTCGGGTGCGCCACCATCACTTCATAACTAACATCATGAACATCAATCACGATACTCGTGGTAGTAATTTGGGTAATTTTTCCTTTCAGTGAATAGTACATAAATCTCCTATTTATTTAATAAAATAAACATCAAAATAATGGCTAACATTAGCATAACACTAATTAGGGAGGAGAGGAGAACTTTGTTAATCTTTTTCTCTTCTTTCATCGTTTAAAGTCCTCGGGTTCTGGGATATTGGCGCGTTTATGTTCGCTCACCGCGTGAAGATGTTTAATCCGTTCTTCGTCTTTTTTACTGACCTTCTCACCGAGTAAATAACGATCAAGAACGGGATAAGAAATACCTAATTCAACTTCATCACGTTGATTAAGGAAGAGACCCGCACTTGGTGGACGTTTAAGAATTGTGGTAGTGACACCAAGCATCTTACTGGCTTCGTAGACTTCGTGTTTGGTGAGTTTAGCGATTGGTAAAATATCGCAGGCGCCATCACCAAATTTAGTGAAATAACCAACATAACGTTCATCTAAGTTATCGGTCCCCACCACTAATGAATTTTCTTTTTGGGCAATCGCGTATAAGGTCACCATCCGTAAGCGAACTTTAATATTGGAAATCGCTAAAGCGTTAAGTGGATGGACTTCTTCAATGTCCTTCCGGAGCTTACGGAAGGCGTTAGTTAAATTAACTAAATCATATTTCACTTTGAACTTTTTACATAGCGCGATGGCATCTTTTTGATCATTGGGATCAGATTCAATCGGCATAATGACAAGGTGAATCTGTTCTTTCTTTACCGCTTTAAGTAAAAGCGCTAAGGTTAACGCACTATCGACACCACCAGATAAACCAAGGGTGTAGCCACTCGCGTGACTTTTCTTGAGATAGTCTTTTAAAAACTTAACGATTACGTTTAAATAATTTTTTAGTGTCATCTAGTATATTCAAAAGCGAAGTCCATTAAGTAAACGGTGTCTCCGTCTTTTGCCCCCATCTTTTCTAATTCATCATCGACCCCGATTTTGCGTAAATAAGATAATAATCTTAATAAACCTTCATCGGTTGAAATATTAATAAGTGAATAAGTGCGCGTCACACTATCACCAACAATCCGCCAAGTATGTTCTTTTTCTTTGACAATATCAAAAATATGCGCGTCTTTTCTTGCGTCATAAACTTTATGTTTTTTCGCTTCACCTTTTAGTAATGGTTTCGGTGCATTCGCGAGAGTCTCCATACATTTATTAAGGAGTTCTTTCACTCCGTCATTAGTTAAAGCGCTTATACCAATGACAGGTTTTTTAATCGCTTTCGCGAAAGCGGCTTTTCGTTCTTCGGCGCCTTCTTCATCCATCTTACTTGCCACGATAATCGTTGGACGTTTTAATAAATTAAGATCATATTTTTTAAGTTCGTTATTAATGGTTTTATACGCTTTTAAGGGGTCAGAGCCTTCTTCCATACTTACTAAATGAATAATGACTCGGCACCGTTCAATATGCCGTAAAAATTCTAGGCCTAAACCTTTGCCTTTATGAGCGTCTTCAATTAAACCTGGTAAATCCGCCATCACAAATGATTCATAGTCATGATATTTAACAACACCAAGATTAGGACTTAAAGTCGTAAACGGATAATCCGCAATCGCCGGGCGCGCATCGCTCACAATTGATAATAAAGTTGATTTACCAACACTAGGCAAACCCACTAAACCAACATCCGCGATTAGTTTTAATTCAAGAATTAAACGTTTCTTAATGCCTGGTAAACCATTCTCGGCAATATTAGGCACTCGGTTCCGGTCATTTTTAAACGCGGCGTTACCTCGTCCTCCACGTCCGCCTTTAGCGACCACGACTTTTTGGTTAGCTTCGCTTAAATCAAAGAGCACTTCTTTACTTGTCTCATCGATTACCACTGTCCCAACCGGTACTTTAACGATACAATCTTCGCCTTGACGACCATAACGATTTTTAATATCGCCGTTTTCTCCATCTTTAGCCGCTAATACTTTCGAGTGACGGAAAGCGAATAAGGAATTCATGGTCGGGTCGGTGACAAAAATAACGGAACCACCACGGCCTCCGTTACCGCCACTTGGACCGCCTTTCGCGACGTATTTTTCGTGTAAGAAAGCGATGCGACCGTTGCCGCCTTTTCCACTTCTTACCTCAACTACGCAGCGGTCAATAAACATAATCTAAATCGCTTTAATTAATTTATCCAAACGCTCTTGTGAGCCGGTGACATAAATAATATCATTAGTGAATAATTTTGTATCGGGATTAATGACATCATAGACCTTGCCTTCGTGTTCAATAGCAATGATGTTACAACCAAATTTATTCCGAATCTTTAAATCAAGAATGGTTAGATTATTACTTTGTTCGGTGACTTGGACTTTCGTAATATTAACTTTTTTGCTTAAACGGACATAGTCTAATGTACGAGCGTTTTCTAAGTAACTCGCTAAGCGGAGCGCCATCTCGCGTTCTGGATACACCACGTGGGCGCCGAGTTTTTCAAGAATAACGCCGTGTTTATCGTTTTGAGCTTTGGCGAACACTTTCGGAATTTTCATCGTAACTAAGTCAAGGGTGATCATAATGGAATCATCAATGTGTTTACCAATACAAACCACCGCAATGTCACAGTTTTGAATGCCGATCTTCCGTAACGAAGCATGATCAAAAGAATTCACAATGTAGGCGTTTTCGGTGAGCTCACGGGCCCAACGGATTTTTTCCGGATGTGAATCCACGATAATCATTTCCGCGCCTTTTTTGTATAGTTCTAAGGCTAAAGCGGTACCAAATCGGCCAAGGCCGATGATACCATAAGTTAGTTTCTTTTCCTTCGGATGACGATGATGCATAATTTTACCTCCTAACCAACCGGAATAACTCCTTCGCTATATTTAAAGTATTCATCATTACCAGTATACCAAGTCGAAACAAAGGTGAGCGGACCAATTCGACCAACATACATTTGTAAACAACTAATTATTTTACTACCAATTGATAAATTGGGGGTAATGCCGGTCGAGAGTCCAACGGTGCCAAAAGCGCTCGTATTTTCAAAAAGAATATCGATAAAATGAATGTCTGGTTCAATCATGGACATCGCAAATGATCCAAGCAAAATTGTCGTGAGGGCTAATAAAGAAATAACCATCGCGCGTTTCACGCTTTCCTCAGAAAAAGAATATTTAAAAGCGTGCGGGGTGTGATGGGAAATCATGCTCCTAGTCCCAACGAGCATTAAAAAGAAGGAAGTCGTCTTAATACCACCACCGGTCGAACCAGGCGATGCTCCAATAAACATTAAAACAATGAGAACTAATAAGCCGGGTTTAGTGAACTTACCAATATCAAAGGTAGCAAAACCAGCGGTCCGTGAACTCACACTAGTAAATAAAGCGCCGAGCCAACTAATATTATTCATTTCGGTTAGTTTCAGTAAAAACATCCCGAGGACAATTAATACACCCGTCATTAATAAAACGACTTTTGAATGAACGGTAAGTTTCTTAAAGTTACCACGTTTATTAACCACATCGCTCATCACAAGGAACCCTAAACCACCGAGGACAATTAAAAGCATCGTGACGATATTAAGCAAAACATCGCCTTTATAATTTTGTAAATTCTGGAAGCCACCGAGGATATCAAAACCGGCGTTATTAAAAGAGGCCACGCTATGGAAGGCGCTTTTCCAAATGGCTTCACCGATTGGGTAAGTGCGCGCAAAAGAGATAAGTGAAAGAGCGGCACCAACGAGTTCGATAACAATCGTATAAATAAAGACTCGTTTAAAAAGTTTTAGTAAACCTCTTGCACTATCAGTGTTTAGTGAATCTTGAATAATGTTTCGCTCTTTTAAATTGATGTTCCGGCGAAAAGCTAAAATCACCGCTGCGCCTAGAGTCGTGACACCTAAGCCACCAATCTGGAGTAAGAAGAAAATGATTACTTGTCCTAGCGGCGTAAAGGTATCAAATAAGTCAACAGTTGCTAAACCGGTAACACAAATAGCGCTAGTAGAAGTAAATAGTGAATCGACATAAGCAAGTCTTACCCCATCTTTCCAACACGCCGGAATCATTAATAGTCCAGAACCAAGTAAAATAGTTAACAAAAACCCGAGCGCAATATAGCGGGCGCTACTTTGTCGGCGAAAAAAGTTACCAACTTTTTTAAACATATAAAATATTATACTCGTTTTATTAATTAAAAAACACCCCATAGGGGTGTTTAATTATTTTTTGGTTTGCAATTAGTTCTTCGCGTAAACCGAAACCCGGGTACCGCGACGCCCCACGCGTTCGTATTTCACGATGCCGTTAATTGTGCAGAAAATCGTGTCATCGCCACCTTTCATGGTGTTATGACCAGGCATAATTTTGGTGCCACGTTGACGGAAGATAATACTACCGGCAGTCGCGTATTCGCCATCGCTTTTCTTCGCGCCAAGACGTTTACTCCGTGAATCACGGCCGTTCTTAGTGGAACCGACACCCTTCTTACTGGCGAAGAGTTGTAAATCTAATAACATTCTCATATTATTTTCTCCTTATTTTGACATATTTTGGGTATTGTTTGCTAATTAATTTTAATCCGTTCATCAATAATTTTAGACAACTTTGATCGTTTTTACTGATTGAGGAATGAAGAAGCAAAGTCACTTGGCCATCCGTTTTCACTTTGATTTGATTCTTTTTGAAGCTATCAAGGGAATTAACGGTCGCGGTCACAAGAGCACTCACCGCTGCACACACAATGTCTTGACCTTTCGGGGCGTAGTTTGCGTGGCCGCTAATTTTGATCTCTTTTGGACTTTGACTCACTATAATCATTAATTAATGCTCTCAATTACCACACACGTATACGGTTGGCGATGACCAATCCGCTTCCGTTCGTTCGTCTTCGCTTTATATTTATAAATATGTAGCTTCCGACTTAATCCTTGTTTCTCCACCTTGGCAACGACTTTGGCGTTGGCTAAGTATGGATTACCAAACTTGGCGTCCTTATCAGCGACACATAAGACCTTATCAAATGTGTACTTTTCGCCAACTTTGACGTTTAGTTTCTCGACAAAAACCTTTTGGCCAACTTCAACTTTCACTTGTTTGCCACCAGTTTCAATAATCGCGTACATGTAAAACCCTCCTTTTAAAATTAGACTCGCTATGAAGGTCAATTACGTAGTAATTAGTTAGTTACCTCTTTTAGGCGGTTGTAGTCTAAAAGTCAGACGACAACGAGAAATACTATATATGATAAATAATATTTATGCAACTAGATTAGTGTAATAAGCCCTGGGTTTCGCGAAACGAATAGTAACCACTACTGATGTGGACAATGATGTGATCAACGAGAATTAAATTATTGCGTTTCGCTCTCACTAGCAAGTGGTTAGTGGCGATAATATCGTCATGACTTGGCTCAACATTGCCGCTCGGATGATTATGGACCAACATAAAGAAACGAATCCTCTCTTTCTTTAGATAATCAATAATCTCTTCTTCGCTACTCACAAAGTGAGAATTAGTGCCCACATAGATTTCGCGTTCCTTTACTAGCTTCCCCTTATCATCAAGACCGATTAGATAAAGTGATTCATTATTGTTGCCGCCAATAATCTGTTGATAGCGGCGTGCCACGCTTTCGCTACTTTGGTAAGTTGAAGTCACGCTACTTTGTCCTGCCCGTTTCACTAATTCATTAATGGCTAAGAAGCGAAAAGCGGTCGCTTCTTTAATTCCATTAACTTTCAGTAAGTCTTGATAGGAAACGTTTAATAGATGCTCGATGCCGCGTGTCTTAATAAGTAGATCTTGCGCTACCATTAATACATTTGCATCTTTAGTCCCGCTACCAATTACTAAGGCCAGTAATTCAATATTACTTAGTTTATTAATGCCGTAATGTTTCGCTTTTTCTCTTGGTCGTTCTAGTTCAGGAAGTCTTTTAATATTAATTACTTCCATTCAAACTTCCAGCCTCCGGGCGCCGTGGTACTTCCCGCTTTAGATTTAAATAACCGGTAAATTACAACCGCGGTAATCGCAATTGCCATCACGGTCATGATGCTAGTTAAGGTGATAGCTTCACCAACATCCACTTTGTTTAGATGTTCATCTGTCAATTTGATCTTCATAATTTCTTCCTCCTTTTCTCCCTACTTATATATAGGGATTTTTTAAGAGGCTGACGCGAATTTTTAAATATATTTATTATATAAATATAAAAAACGGGCCGAAGCCCGTTAATTAATTATTAGTAATTATTCAGATTGAAATTCCTTGATATCCCATTCACTGTAAACATCGTCATTTGGTACGGTATTATCATTTCTAGTAGTAATGCTATCTTTACTCATAGGCGAAGTAAAGGTTCTGGGGTACTTGCTTTCAGCGCCACCGCCTACATCTAACCAGTTGTAAGAATATTTTCCACTTGCCCATTTGTTCATTTCATCTGGGTCACAACTTTTGTCGAAATGTACGACTATATTATTTAATTTATGGCAATTGTTGAACATATAGTTGTAGCAGCCATCTTTTAAATCAGTTGCTAATAGTTCTGGTGAATTTTTTAGGCCGTTGAAACAGTTACAAAACATTTTCTCGTAGCAGTGTTCAGCAAGGTTCATTGCTTTTAATGTTTTTGGCGCCTTTTCTAGTTTTTCACAGCCAAAGAACATTCCGCTATAACAATAAGGTTCCATAGTACCGGCGACCAATTCGATCTCCGCATCGGTTAATAACGAATTATTATAAAAAAGATTGTAATAGCATCCGGCCGTCAACTCAGTTGCCGATAATTGTAATTTACTCGCATTGACAAATTGCGGAGCGCCATAGTAGCGGTTCGCGAATAAGTAAGCAAAACAATACTCGCCAGGAATCTTTTCAATCGATTTTGTATAGTCGATAAGTGACATAATGTTCCCGCTAATTTCAAAACTATGCGGATTCCCTTTTTTATAAACATCAGTTCCAAAGTGCCAATAAACTGTTGCATCTAGTGGATCTGCGTGTGCTTTCGGTCCATTAATTCCGTTGGGATTTTTCCCTACAAAATAAATATTTTGTCCTTTATTAATCGTGGCGATTTTTTGATAGCCTTCTTCTAATTGCTCACTATATTCTGGGTTATCAATTTCAAATTGTTTCCAATCTTTAGGATTGCCAGATGGTTGCTCGCCGATATAGTAATAAATTATTGGTAATTGCTCAGGAACTTTACCCTCTTCGGCAACCGCAAAACAAGCGTAAATCGAAGAATCATCATGTAGCGCGGTGAAACATAAAGGCTCGACATCTTTAATTGGATCATCCGGGTGACTACCACCACAGCTAGTTAAGGAAGCGGCGGCCATAAGAATTGGCGCAACGCTAAGTAAAATCGTCTTCTTTTTCATCAGGTTTCTCCTTTGATTGCGTAAAAAATGGTAATGATTTATTAAGTGAAGTCAAGAATATTTTTGTTTTATTGGGCTTTTTTACGCGAATCAAACTTCTTCCGTTCACTCGTGTTAAGGATTTTTTTCCGCATTCTAAAGGAAGTCGGTGTGATTTCGACTAATTCATCCGTATTAATATAATCAAGACACGCTTCTAGACTCATGACACGTGGTGATTTTAAGACCACGGTTAAATCTTTAGTGGAACTTCTGACGTTGGTTTGGTGTTTCTCTAAAGTAACATTCACCGCCAAATCGATTGAATATTTATGTTCGCCAATAATCATCCCTTCATAGCATTCAGTACCAGGTTTAATAAACATTGTGCCATGTTCTTCCACCTTTTCAATCGCATAAGGCGTGGCTTTACCCGTATGAGTAGAAACTAAAACACCGATATTTCTTTCACCAATCGTTTTCGACTTCATGGGGCGATATTCTTTATAGGTGTGGGATAAAATCCCATAACCCCGTGTTAAAGTTAAGAAATTAGTAACAAAACCTAATAAACCACGGCTTGGGATAACGTAAGTAAGACGAGTAGTTACTCCATCGTCTTCCATATTCACGAGTTCCGCGTCACGGTTACCAAGCGTTTCCATAATCGTTCCTTGATAAGCGTTAGGGATATCAATTAAGACATCTTCGTAAGGTTCATATTTCACCCCATCAATTTCTTTAATGATGGGTGTTGGTTTACTGACTTCGAGTTCATAGCCTTCGCGGCGCATATTCTCAATTAAAATACCTAAATGTAATTCACCACGACCACACACCATCCACGCTTCTTTATTGATAATTCGTTCAACCTTGAGTGAGACATCGCGTTGAATCTCTTTAAAAAGTCTTTCCTCAATTACCCGGGCCGTTACATATTTACCATCGCGCCCTGCAAAGGGTGAAGTGTTAGTGGCAAAAGTCATTTGTAAAGTTGGTTCATCAATTCTTAACGGTGGTTCTTTCTCTAAACACTTTGGATCACAAATGGTTTCACCAACGTTAATATCACTTAAGCCCGCAATCGCAATGATGTCACCAGCATGTGCTTCTTCAATTTCGACGCGCTTAAGGCCAAAATAGCCAAAGAGTTTTAAAATCTTAAAAGATTTATGGCTACCATCTAAACGAACATCCGTCACAATATCATTAACATGAACATTTCCGCGCTTAACCACGCCAATTCCGATTCGACCAACGAAGTCATTATAATCAAGTAATGCGGGTTGGAATTTAAAAGGACCATTTGGTATAACCCGTGGTTCCGGGATTTCGTTAATAATTAAATCAAGGACTTTGTCCATGTTATTCACTTGGTCTTCAGGTGTATCACCGCTCGTACCTTTTAGGGCACTCGTATAAACAACCTTAAAATCTAGGAATTCACTTGGTGCACCAAGTTCAATAAATAGTTCTAATACTTTATCCACTGCGAGTTTTGGGTTGGCGTTTGGCCGATCAATTTTATTAATCACCACCACGGGCTTTACTCCCGCTTCAAGCGCTTTCTTTAAAACAAAACGGGTTTGGGGCATCGTGCCTTCAAAGGCGTCGACAAGTAATAAACAGCCATCGACCATGTGCATAATTCGTTCGACTTCGCCACCAAAGTCAGCATGACCCGGAGTGTCTAGGATATTAATACGATAATCTTTATAGGCAATCGCGGTGGTTTTCGCTAAGATGGTGATCCCCCGTTCCCGTTCAAGATCATTACTATCCATCGCGCGGTCAACCACCGTTTCATTCGCGCGAAAAGTCCCACTGCTTTTTAACAGTTGGTTAACAAGGGTCGTTTTCCCATGGTCAACATGGGCGATAATGGCAATATTTCTTAACTGCATAAGTTAGTCGCTAATCTTTTGGATGATGAAGTTAGAAATTTCGCGAGCGCGAATCTCGCCTTTGACCCATTGCTTATAATATTCAGTTAAATTTTCGTTAATCGTGTAACTACCATCGGCTTGCCGGATATTCATTTGAGCGATCGGCATTACAACATGGCTCCGTTCACTCACTGGAATCTCGTCAAAACCATACGCGTAGACTTCGTCTAATAAGGAAGTGCTTAAACCTTTATCAAAAATCGCAATCACTTTCACATTCTTTTGGATTGCCTCTTTCGCATTCTTATTTAATTTCACGAGCCGTTTCCGTTCGTTAATTTGTTTTCTTAATTCAGCGATTTGTTCGCCTTTCACTAATTTCGTGATGACTTTCTTCCCTTCGCGATATTGGTGATAGTAATAATTATGACTATTAATGGTCTTCTTACTAATCGAGCCTTTGGGTAATTGCCAGATGCGTAAAAGCCGCTCGTAGCATTCGTCGATCATTTTGACACTCTTATCGTAGATAGTAGAAACGTTCATCGTGAGAATATGATAACTATTTTTTCGCGTTTGTAAATAGAAATTTTCGCTACTTTAGAGTTTTTTGGTACGCAAGACGCGGACTTAACGTCCCTTGGTGATTAATATAAATGGTGCCGACGTGCTTAAAACCGTGCTTTTTAAACTGTTTTTGCATGATTTTATTATCTTGATGAGTATCGCCCCGTACATCTAAATGAAATCGTTCCGCAAATTCAAACATAGCACTAGCGACGCCATGGACTTTAAAATCACTTGCTAAGCGGTGTAAAGTGACATACGGATAATCATTTAACCAATGACCGTCTTTAATAACCTTATAGTCCGGTTCGGGTTTTAAAGTTAAGGCAAAAGTTCCATGAATCTTCTTTTGTTTATCGATAATCACAAAAGTTTCGTTAGCTTTAATTGACTCTTTAATGATATCGCGCGGTGGCCAAGATTTACCCCATTGAGTTGGATTGCCATTTTTCACCATAAACTTTCGTGCGTTCACATAGATTTTAATAATCGTATCAAAGTCTTTTAGGGTCGCTTTTCTCACTGTTAAGTGATCACGAAGCCGCTTCTTTAATTCGGACTTAACATATGTTAAATCACTATTACAAATAATCTTTAATAGCGAATCAACTTCTTGAATCGGTTTATTCCACCAAGCGAATTCTTCTAGTAAATTAATTAGCTCATCATCAAAGCGTTTTTTAATTACGCGCGCTGGATTACCCGCCGCAATTGTGTAAGCGGGTATATCACTAGCCACCGTGCTATTTAAACCAATAATTGCTCCATCACCAATATGAACACCGGGCAAAATTGTAACGTTTTGGCCAATCCAAACGTCGTTACCAATCACCGTGTCACCTTTATTGGGTAATTCACTTGCGACAGGCGCAATCGCGCTTCCCCACTTCCCACCCATAATATAAAACGGATAAGTCGAAGGCGCGTTCATCCGGTGGTTCGCCGCATTCATCACAAATTCAACACCGCGGGCAATTGCGCAATATTTACCAATAATTAAGCGGTCAGTACTAAAAGAATAATGATGGGTCACATGACGAAGAAAAGAATCGCCTCCATCGATCGCATCATCATAATAGGTATAATCACCAACAATAATCTTTGGATTATTCTTCACTACGCTTTTAATGTAACAAAGGGAAGGAATCGCGGGATTTGGAAACATTTCTTTATCATGCGGTAATGAATTATCGGCGACTACTAAATCATTAAAGGCAAGATGATACTTATTTTGTAATAAGACGAGTTTTTGATAGCTCATCTTCTTGTGCCCTAATTCAATTTTATTAATCGAACTACGCGAAGCGTAACCTAAGGATTTCGCCAGTTCATCTTGGCTTAAATGTTTCTTTTTTCTTAAGGCTTTAAGCGCCTCACCTAAACGATTATTCATACCATTAATATAGCATTATGTAGAATTTTGGTCTACAAGAATTTAGAAAAAGAAAAACTGTCCTCTGACAGCTTTCTATGACTGGTGGCCCAGGCCGGGGACGATCCGGCGACACACGGATTTTCAGTCCGTTGCTCTACCAGCTGAGCTACCGGGCCAATGCATTTGCACTTTTTGGCGGACCAGATGGGAATCGAACCCACGATCTTCTCCGTGACAGGGAGACATGTTAACCGCTACACCACTGGTCCAGAACCGTGCTTAACTATTATCTTCGTAATTAGGTAAAATTGCAAATTATTTGTCGATGTTCTTTGTCACCACCACATCGACCCCAAGATTTAGAACATTTTGAATCGCGATATCGCCAATCTTGACGGGGGCTTTTAAACTCACCCGGTTAATCTCTTCCATGACCGCCCCGATTTTACTTTTGGGGATGGGGTCTTTAGTTTTAACGCTGACGCGAGGATAAACGCTATTAGTTAATTTAACGGTTGAAGTGACCACCCGGACGGGATGAGTAACTTCACTAATCGCGTAAGTAACACCCCGGGGACAAAAATTCCCGGTGACGTTTTTATTATCATCCACTACTAAGTGACAACCACGTGGGCAAGTAATACAAATTAATTCTCTCATTGCTTTTGCTCCAGTTTGACATTGATTGTTTGTTTAAATTGTTTTAATTCATCAAGTGATAAAGTAATCTCGGTCATTTCGCTTGGAATTAAGACCGGCTTAAAAACCGATTTAATCGTTTGGTTATCTTCGTAGAAGATAACGTTAACATCCTTTACCGGACGACGGACCCGGAATTTAAAGGTGACTTCATCAAGTGGATGGGTGCCGACTTTATGAGGAAGGACATAACCTAAACCATCGCCGGCAACAACCGGACGATAAATTTGATCAATAATGCTGTTACCTTTTAAATATTCATTAATATAATGGGCGACTAAACGACTCTCTTTTGTCACTAGGTCAACTAAGTCATGAACATGTAAGACATTACCAGCGGTAAAGATACCACAAATATTAGTTTCATAACGTTCGTTAATAATCGCACCTTTGTTGCGACTTAACTCGACACCTGCATCACGTAATAAGGGCGAATTAGGAACAAGCCCAACCGATAAAAGTAAAGTATCGCATTCAAAGCCCTTCGCCGTACCAGGAATAATATTATTATGTTCATCAACTTGCGAAATCGTAATCCCTAGAAGTCGACCGTCACTACCTTTAACATCACTTACAGTGTGCGATAAATATAAGGGAATATTATAATCTTTTAAACATTGGACGATATTGCGGTTAAGACCGTTAGAATATGGACAAATTTCTGCGACACCAAGAACTTTCGCCCCTTCAAGGGTTAAGCGACGCGCCATAATTAAACCAATGTCACCACTACCTAAGATAAAGACGCGTTTACCAACTAAATAGCCATAAACGTTTAAGTATAATTGCGCGGTTCCGGCGGTAATCACCCCGCTTGGTCTTTCCCCCGGTAACATAATCGCCCCGGCATTACGTTCATAGCAACCAGTAGTGACAAGAATCGCTTTCGCTTTAATAATGTGATAGCCTTCGCGATTAGACGCAAAGATGGTTTTATCAGGTAAGATGGAGGTGACGGTGGTATTTAAAACATATTCAATATTAAGCGCTTTAACTTCATCGGATAAACGGGTCATAAATTCAGGACCGGTTAATTCTTCTTTAAATTCAGTTAAACCAAAACCATTATGTACGCATTGATTTAAGATACCGCCTAAATAATCGTTCCGGTCAATAATTAAAATATTTTTAATGCCGAGTTTATGCGCTTCAATCGCGCCCGCCATCCCAGCACTACCACCACCGATAACGACTAAATCATAATGTTTCTTAATCATCGTTATCTCCTTTAGTGCGGTAGCGGACAATGTTACTACCAAGTTTTGAATAGACGACCTGGGTTAAAGGAATGTGATAATATTCGCTAATTAATCGCGCAACTAGTGGTTGACAGAAGCCACCTTGACATTTGCCAAAGCCCGCGCGGCAACGTTTCTTAATCGCTTTAATGGTGTGTGGGTGATCACTTCGACTCATTGCGTCAATGATTTCGCCTTTACTAATCTTTTCGCATTGGCAGATGATTTCGCCATAATCTGGATTACTCGCAATGAGTTTCTTCCGCGCTTCGTCTTTCATAGTCTCAGGATGAATACGCGGGCGGACAGTTGGATTATAGTTATTATTTTTCGCAAAATTTAAAATTGGTTTCACGAGTTCGTTTACCACATACTCCGCAATCGCGGGTGAAGAAACGAAACCAGGTGATTCAATGCCACATAAATGAATAAAGTTAGGATGTTTCTTTAATGGTGCAATATGGAAATCGTGATCAGTTGGAGCGGCCCGGACTCCCGCGAATACCCGAATTAATTCCGTAAACGGAATACTCGGCACTAATTCAAGCGCACCAGCTTTAATCATTGCTAAAGTTGCTGGATCAGTGGAGTGATCATTCGCTAAACTTAATTCACTACTTGGACCAATTAGATAATTGCCACTATAAGTGGGACTCACTAAGATGCCTTTCCCTTTTTCACTTGGTAAAGGGAAAATCGTGTGATTAACAAGCCCTGGTGCGTAGTGATCTAAGACAAAATATTCACCTTTTTTAGGCGTAATCTTATAATCGAAACGTTCAAAGATACTACCTAAAGAATAAGCGCCATGACCCGCGGCGTTAATCACCACGCGACAAGTATAAGTTGCGAAGTTAGTTTTTAAAATAAAATAATCTTGGTGATCTTCGATATTCTTTACAAATTCATTTAAATGGAGTTGCACTCCATTATCAAGTGCGTTCTCCATATTGTGTGAACAGAAAGTAAATGGATCAACAATCCCCGCGGTTGGCGCAAGTAAGGCTCCTTTCGCCTTTGGATTAACGTTTGGTTCTAATTCTAATAAACGGTCATGATTAATAATTTCTACCGGAACACCATTAGTATTAGCTCTTTCTTTTAATGATTCAAGCGTCACCATATCTTCATCGCTCATCGCGATTGTAAGTGAACCAATTTGCTTATATTCAACGTCAAGTCGCTTACATAAATCTGGGAAGAGTTTATTACCCGCAACATTAAAGCGTGCTTTAAGTGTACCAGGCACCGGATCATAACCCGAATGGACAATCGCACTATTTGCCATGCTTGCTCTTGCGCACACATCGTTATCTTTTTCAATTACTAAAACGCGGGTTTGGTATTCGCTTAAAACCCGCGCAATATTTGAGCCAATAACGCCTGCTCCAATTACAATAATATCGTAGGAAAGGTTATCCATTACGGATATTATAATAACATAGTTATTATGAATTACTAATTAAATTTTAAAATAAATTATCGCCGGTGAAAATGACCGTGCCGTTCTTTATGTTCCGGTTCTGGTTTTTCAACATAGCCCGCTGGCTTTTCGACAAACTCGCGGTGGGAGACTTTAACCTTGCCTTGATTATCAATTTCGGTGACGACCACTTTGAGTTTATCACCCACATGGACAACGTCACTTGCCTTATTAATAAAGCCCCAACCTAAACGCGAGACATGGCATAATCCATCGCAATCACCGAAGAGATTCACAAATGCGCCATAGTCTTCAATCCGGTTAACGATACCTTCGTAGACTTCACCAACTTTCGCTTCGCGAATAATATCATTAATCATCGCGACCGCTTTATTGATGATTTCGCGGTTCATATGATAGACAGTGACTTTACCATCATCTTCGATATCAATCTTACAGTTATCACACTTAGCGATAATATCGTTAATGACTTTACCACCCGTACCAATTACTTCCCGAATCTTATCTGGATCAATTCTAAAGGTGGTCATCTTCGGCGCATATTTACCAACATCTTTCCGTGGTTCTTTAATCGCACTTTCCATCTTCGCGCGGATTTCCGCTCGCGCTTTATTAGCTTGTGCTAACGCTTCTTGTAAGATTTCGCGCGTCACGCCTTTAATCTTAATATCCATTTGTAAAGCGGTAATACCTTTCGCGGTACCGGCAACTTTAAAGTCCATATCACCAAAGTGATCTTCTAGACCTTGGATATCCGTTAAGATGGTATAAGGATGTTTACCATCTAATGGGCCACTTGTAATTAAGCCCATGGCAATACCACTCACCATGCCTTTGATCGGAACACCGGCTGCCATTAAGGACATACAACCAGCACAGATACTCGCTTGTGAAGAAGAACCGTTACTTTCAACGACTTCACTCACAACGCGGATCGTATATGGGAATTCTTCTAATGAAGGAATCACATAAGACAAGGCTCTTTCACCTAATTTACCATGACCAATTTCGCGGCGACCTGGACTACCAGTCCGACCAATTTCACCCACACTAAAGGGCGGGAAATTATAATGATGCATAAAGTGACGAGTGGTCTCTTCCGTTAAATCATCAATTAATTGTTCATCGGTGACCGCACCAAGGGTAGTGGTTGAAATAACCTGCGTTTGACCACGCGTAAACATGGCAGAGCCATGGGGACGCGGCAACACATCAACTTGGGCATCAAGTGGACGAATCTCATCAACTTTCCGGCCATCCGGACGAATCTTTTCTTCGGTAATTAAACGACGAACTTCGTTAGCGACCATGGTTTCTAAGATATCGTTTACCATGAGCATATTCATAAACTTTTCTTTTTCGTTTGGATAGGCCTTCGCTTCGTATTCATCGATAATTTCTTTCTTTAAAGCATCGACCGCGTTTTGCCGTTCAAGTTTATCAAAGATGGAGATGGCTTTCACCATTCTTTCTTTAATCTTACCTTCGATATCAGCTTTCACAGCGGGATCAGGTGCGTATAAACTAATTTCGCGTTTGGCTTTGCCAATCTTTGCGATAATGTCTTTTTGGAAAGCGCAGAGCTTTTTAATCGCATCATGGCCAAACATTAAGGCGTCAAGCATATCGCTTTCACTAATTTCGGCACCACCGGCTTCGACCATGTTAATCGCGGTTTCAGTACCCGCGACCGCTAAATTAATATCGCTCTTCGCGCGTTCTTCTACGCTGGGGTTAATGATAAGCTTACCATTCACACGGCCAACATATACGCCCGCAACTGGACCATCAAAAGGAATATCCGATATTCCTAGGGCTAACGATGAACCGAATAATGCAGTCATTTCAGGCGTAGAGTCTTTATCAACACTCATTACCGTGTTAATGATTTGGACTTCGTTTCGAAAGCCATCCGCAAACATTGGGCGAATGGGACGATCAATTAAACGCGCTGCTAAGGTCGCGTGTTCACCAGCGCGTCCTTCACGCCGGTTAAAGGAGCCAGGAATTTTCCCAGCCGCATATTGTTTTTCTTCGTAGTTAACCGTTAAGGGGAAGAAATCGCCTTCCTTTGGTAAATCGCTACAACAGACGGTTGATAAGACGACGGTTTCGTTTAATCTAGTTAAGACTGCACCATCGGCTTGTTTGGCAACTTCACCTTGTTCGACCACAAGTTTCTTGCCTTCGAATTCTAATTCGAATACGTTTTTCATAATTTCTTAAATCCTCACTTTGAATTATTTCTAAACGTGAAAGATTATAGCACATTCATTAATTAATAAGGAAATTAATTACGAAAAAAGACCGGCTGAACCGGTCTTTTTCAATAAATATAATTTATCTTGGGAGTTTCGTCCGCATTTTGGGCTCTTCTTTTTTCTTCATATTACCAGTTGTCACAAAGATTAAGACGATATAGAGCACGCTATAGGCGGTGGACGCCAATGTTTCAACATAACCGACAACCGTGATAAGTTTAGTGCCGATCCCTGATGCTTGTAGCATATTCATAGCAAGTGGGAAAACCGGTAAAATAACATTTAGCACTAGTGCAATGATATAAAATGCATAAGTAGCAATAGATATGCCACCGACGGTTGGCGCGATTTCGCGGCACCCTTTGGTAATCGAATGAAAAGCGATTACTTCGGTAACAATCATTAAGACGTTAGTACCAGCGCTTACAAAAAAGCTTCCTTCACCGAGAATAGCTAATATTTTACCAGCGTCTCCTTCTTGATTAGAAAAGAGAAACGCCAACACGCAAACAATACCGGCAACAACACCAATCGCCGAAAGGATTAATGAGAATAGCTTAGCCTTACGGGCTTTCTTAAAACACTCATTGTCCTTACCAGCAATCTTTAAACCAACCATCGCAATCACATAGGTAATCACTTGGATTAAGGCTGATCCTAAAATTCCAAACGTAACGAAGAACATAAACAGACGTTCGAGCAATTCCGGGCTAAGTTTATCACTAGCCGTGAGCGACATTAAAATTGAATAAATAACCGTATAAACCATCATGATAATGATGGAAATGGTCATCAGTTTTAAGCCTTTTTTCGCGTTTTGCATAAATACCTCTATAACGATTCTACATTATAACCCGAATTTTTTCACACGAGCATAACGAGCTTTGGCTAATTCTTCACTCTTCGTTAAGAGTTCTTCGGCGTGCGCTGGATTAACCTTCGGTAATTGAGAATACCGGGTTTCGCGCATTACGAATTCTCTAAATTTAGTGAAGTCAGGTTCTTTACTATCAAGCGTTAATAATGGTTTACCCGCTTTTTCGTTGCGTGGATCAAAACGGAAGTTAGTGAAGTAACCACATTCTACCGCTTTTCTTTCAACGTCAAAGGAGTTAGATAAGCCGCCTTTAATACCATGGTTCGCGCATGGGGCGTAACAAATAACTAAGCTTGGTCCATCGTGATAGCTTTCCGCTTCTTTTAAAGCCTGAATCGCTTTCATTGGATTCGCCATCGTAATTTGCGCCACATAGACGTGACCATAGGCCATCGCCATTAAAGCCAGGTTCTTCTTATAACCGGTTTTACCTGAGGCAGCGAATTTGGCAATCGCGCCGGTTTGGGTCGATTTACTAGATTGACCACCCGTATTACTATAGACTTCGGTATCAAGTAATAAGACGTTAACATCGTCGTTACTCGCTAAGATATGATCTAAGCCACCGTAACCGATATCGTAGCCCCAACCATCACCACCGATGATCCAGATGCTCTTATCGATAAGGTCACGTTCATATTTTAAGACTTCCTTCACTTCTTGGCATTTACTCGCCTTAACAAGTTTCACTAAGTCTTTCGCAATTGGACGTACCTTTTCTTTATCCTTAATATTATTGATGTATTCATCAATCTTATTTTGGAGTTCAGGTTCACACTTATCCTTATTGTCTTTTAAGATTTTCACAATCACGCCGAATTTATAATCGGTCGCAATCCGCATACCATAACCAAATTCCGCGTTATCTTCAAATAAGCTATTGGCCCAGGCAACACCTTCACCATTTTTATCCGTACAGAACGGGGTTAAAGGAGTTGAACCACTATAAATACTTGAACAACCAGTCGCGTTAGCGATCATTAAATCCTTACCGAATAATTGGGAGAGTAAACGGTAATATGGTGTTTCGCCACATCCCGCACAAGCACCCGAGATTTCCATGTAAGGCATTAAGAAACCAACGCCTTTAACAGTATTCGTTGGGAATAATGGTTTATATTCGGTATGTTTATATAAGAAGGTCGCGGCTTCTTCATCGGCGAATTGTGATTTCGCATCGGTCATTGTTAAGACTTTCTTACCAGTCTTATTACCCATACATTCAGTCACGCATAAGCCACAACCAACGCAGTTCTTTGGACTTACTTGTAACACATATTTATAACCAGGTTTCGCCATCGCGGGCACTAATTTCTTCTTCACGATTTCGGGGGCCTTGGCTTCTTCACTAGCGTCTAATAAGAACGGACGAATGGTCGCGTGTGGGCAAACAAAAGCGCATTGGTTACATTGAATACAACCATCCGGATTCCATAATGGAACACGGTCCGCGATACTCCGTTGCTCTTTATAAGTCGCATCGTTTTTCATCGTGCCGTCTAAGATATCTAATTTCTCGAAAGTAGAAGTCGGAATATCATCACCATCAAGCGCCGCCATCCGGTTCACAAAGCTATCAAAGTAAGCATCGCCATCATGGGCTAAGACACGTGTCGCGTCTAATTTTTCCCAGGCGGGATCAACTTTAATTTCTTTTAAGCCATCCGCACCGGCGTCAATGGCTTTCCAGTTCATCTCCACCACTTCTTGACCTTTCTTGGCGTAACTCTTTTCGGCGAATTTCTTCATCCACTTTTGGGCTTCTTCGTATTTCATGATGCCTTGGTTAAGGTTAAAGAAACTCGCTTGTAAGGTGGTATTGGTGTGACGACCCATACCAATTTCCATCGCGAGTTTGTTCGCATCAATGATATACATCTTCGCGTGTTTCTTCGCGAGTAAATATTTCATGCGGTTGGGCATGCTCTTCACTAAGGTCGCTTCATCCATATTGGTATTTAGAAGGAAGGTACCGCCATCTTTTAAGTTCTTAATGATATCGAATTTAAAGATGTAACTATCAAGCGAACAAGAGATAAAGTCCGCGTTCTTTACGTAATAAGTACTTCTAATGGGTGACTTACCAAAACGTAAGTGGGAACGAGTAACGCCACCCGCTTTCCGGCTATCGTATTGGAAATAAGCTTGCGCGTATTGATGCGTTGCATCACCAATAATCTTGACCGATGATTTATTCGCACTCACCGTGCCATCACTTCCTAAACCATAGAATAAGCAAGAAGTGTAATCAGTTTTAACATTAAAGTTTTCATCAACGGGAATACTTAAATGAGTCATATCATCAGTGATACTGATACTAAAGGAATTCCAAGGTTTCCCTTTAATGAAATCGTAGACTGATTTAATATCGCGTGGTTGTGTATCTTTGCTACTTAAGCCGTACCGACCACCATAGACTTCAATGTCTTGGCGGTTCACTTGATTTAACGCGGCCACCACATCGAGATATAGTGGTTCACCTAAACCACCAACTTCTTTGGTCCGGTCTAAAACCGCAATCCGCTTGACAGTCTTTGGTAACACATTACTTAAGTGCTTTGCACTAAATGGACGATAAAGATGGACTTTCACTAAGCCAATATCGTTATCTTTTAATTCATCGATCACTTCTTTAGCGCATTCGGTAACGCTACCCATTGCGACGATAACATATTTCGCGGTCTTACTACCATAATAGGTAAAGGGCGCATATTCTCGACCCGTTAACCGACTCGCTTCTTTTAAATATTTCTCGGCAATTTCGACGACTTTCGCAAAGTGCTTATTTTGCGCTTCACGTTTTTGGAAATAAATATCGTCGTTTTCCGCTCCACCACGAGTCACTGGATGAGTATGGGGGTTAAGGGCACGACTTCTAAATTTCTCAACTTTATCCATTGGTAAGAGTTTCTTCCACTCTTCATCATCAACGAATTCAACGTTTTGCACTTCGTGGCTCGTTCTAAAGCCATCAAAGAAGTGACAAACGGGCGCTTCACTATCAATCGCGATTAAGTGAGCGACACTTGCTAAGTCAGCAATTTCTTGGACACTATGAGAACAAAGTAAGGTAATACCGGTTTGGCGAATCGCATAAATATCTTGTTGATCACCAAAGATACTTAAAGCGTGAGTGGCTAAGCTTCGCGCGGAAACGTGTAACACTGCTGGTAATAATTCACCAACCCATTTATAGATGTTAGGAATCATTAAGAGTAAACCTTGTGAAGCGGTATAAGTAGTGGCTAAGGCACCCGCTTGTAACGCACCGTGCACCGCACCTGAGGCACCACCTTCGGATTGAAGTTCAACAACTTTCACTTCTTTACCAAAGAAATTTTTCTTCCCTTGGGCGGCAAAAACATCCACGCTTTCGGCCATTGGGCTACTCGGCGTAATCGGATAAATACCCGCAACTTCGGTAAAATTGTAACTCGCTAAAGCGGCCGCTGTATTACCATCAACGGATTGAAATCTCTTCTTAATTTCCATAGAAAAACTCCTTTACTAACTAGAAAATATTATAAGAGTTAATGATTGTATTATCAACGATAAAATAAACTATTTTATTAGTTTCAAATAGATTGTTCTAATCGTGTAATCGTAATCAAGGTCATGGCGGTCCACGCTTTCATCGTAATAATATCTTATCCAGGCACCTTGGGTATCGGTATAATGTTTAAAATTAAATTTCACATTGACGTGATAATTACTAGGCATATCAGTAAAACAAAGGTGATCTTTATAACATTTAACTTTTCCTGAATAACCAGAAGTTTCGATTTTATCACTATTATGTTGAAACCAAGTCTTATCTTGTTTAATCACAAAAGGATACATATAATCGTCCCACCAATAGGAAGTTTCGCTTCGCTTTTTTTTCTCGCCGGTAATAAAGTGATGCCATTTTTCTTCACGGTTCGCTCCCCACTTGTATTCGCCAACCCATTCATTAATATCACCATCTTCAACGTTACAACTCGTGACATTAAAACAACCTAATAAGAGTATCGGTAATAAAATAAGTCGCTTATTCATACAAAATTATTATAACGATAAATCGTAAAATTTATAGTCAAATTTTTGTTCAGTAATTTCCACAATCGCGTAACCAGCCTTACCGTCCCGCGGATAGGCTAATGAACCAGGATTAATCAGATGAATCCCGTCAATAATCTCGCATTTTCTCATGTGGGTGTGTCCACAAACATAGATTTTGACATTTGCTTTCTTTAAATCGCTAAAATCCATTTGGTAAAACGGAATATGTTCCATATAAAGTTTCCCTAATGGTGTCATTAGTTCATAATGGCTTTGATAATCACGGTGAAAGAAATCACAATTTCCCTTCACACTCACAAACGGATGAATGTTTTCCGCATCACTTTGACTATCGCCCGCGTGCAAATAAAAATCACAATCTGGGTGTAATCCCGCGACTTTTCTTAAGATTTCATCGTGACCGTGGGAGTCACTTACGATTAAGATTTTCATTTAACGTTTAAATGCGCTTTTAAAGCGGGTGAACCAATTATCATTACCCTCTTGCTCTTTAAATTCTTTAAGTAGGTTCTTTTGTTCCTTACTTAAACTAGTTGGGGTCTTAATATCAAGGTGAACATATTGATCACCAGGTGTCGCGGTCCGCCAATCCTTAACACCCCGACCTTTAAGTTTAAAGATTTGGGTTGGTTGACTACCGGCGGGAATTGTTAAACTGACTTCGCCATAGACAGTTGGCACATCAATTGATGTACCAAGCGCGGCATCCACAAAAGAAAGCGGAATCTTAATATGAATATCATTACCGTCGCGTTTAAAGTTTGGATGGTCCTGAACTTGAATCTCTAAATATAAATCACCATTAGGCCCACCATTACTACCACGCGCCCCTTTGCCGCTTAAACGAATTTGTTGACCTGAGTTAATGCCGGCTGGAATCTTAACATCAAATGATTTTTTAACTTTGTTATAACCTTTACCATTACATGCACTACAACGCGAAGTAATAATCTTGCCACTTCCGCCACAGGCTGGACAAGTTTCTTGACTTTGCATCATCCCAAAGAAGGTATTGCGGGTCCCCATTACATAACCAGAACCACCGCAATTACTACAAGTTTCGGTCGTGCCGCCTTGTCCATGGCAACTACTACACATTTCATCATACGTCAAATTAAGCGTAATCGTTTTCCCTTTAATCGCGTCCATAAAGGAAAGACGAATGCGCATGACTTCGTCATCGCCGCGTCTTGCCGCATTACCGCGACTCCGTGACCGACGGGAACCACCGCCAAAGAAAGAACCAAAAATATCATCGAGATTAATATCGCCAAAGCCCGCGCCGGAGAAACCTTGTCCCCCAAAACCACCTTGGTTCATGCCTTGTTCAAAGGCGGCGTGACCAAATTGGTCATAAGTCGCACGCTTATTATCATCATAAAGAACATCGTAAGCTTCTTGGACTTCTTTAAATTTCGCTTCAGCACCGGGGGCTTTATTAATATCCGGGTGATATTGTTTCGCTAATTTGCGGTAAGCGGATTTAATTTCGTCCTTACTTGCGTTCTTACTTAGACCTAATACTTCGTAATAATCTCGTTTGTTTGCCATAAATTCCTATAAGGAAACGCAAGGGAATGACCCCTTGCGCTCCTCATGTTTTTTAGTTTTTATTCTTGTCGGTAAAATCAGCGTCCACGACATCTTTGTCGTTTTGCTTATTCGCCTCTTGATGGTCGGCTGCACCATTCGCTTGGGCGGTTGGATCGCCGTTACCCGCCTGGGCACTCGCCATCATTTGGGCGGCTTGCTCAAGTTCGTTAATCCGGTTCTTAAGCGTCTCCATATCATTCTTATTGAGCGCTTCTTTTAATTCGTCCCGGAGTTTTTCGGTTTGTTGTTTTTGTTCGGGAGTTAACTTATCACCCTTTTCTTGTAAGCTTTGGTCAATACTATTAAGGTATTGTTCCGCTTTATTCTTAAGTTCGACATCAGCTTTCCGCTTTTCGTCGGCCTCTTTATTTTCTTCGGCTTCTCTTACCATGCGGTCGATATCTTCTTTACTTAAGCCACTACTATTCTTGATCTCGATACTTTGTTCTTTCTTGGTATCAAGGTCTTGGGCTTTGACGTTTACAATGCCGTTGACGTCGATTGAGAAGGTAACTTCAATCCGAGGTTCACCACGCCGAGCGGGTTTAATACCGGTTAATTGGAAGTGACCTAATAATTTATTATCGTGCGCCATTGGGCGTTCGCCTTGGTAGACCATGATGTCCACCGCTGGTTGATTATCCGCCGCCGTCGAGAAGATTTGACTCTTCGTCGTTGGAATGGTCGTGTTCCGGGTAATTAACGGAGTTAACACTCCACCTAAGGTTTCAATGCCTAAGGTTAAAGGTGTGACGTCAAGTAAGACGACGTCCTTCACATCACCCGAGATGACACCACCTTGAATCGCGGCGCCAATACTTACGGCTTCGTCAGGGTTAACGGACATATTAAGTTGTTTACCAAGTAAGCGTTTCACTAAATCTTGCACCGCTGGCATTCTGATACTACCACCGATTAGTAAGACTTCGTCGATATCTTTCGCGGTTAATTTCGCATCCCGTAAAGCGTTCTTCACTGGCACTTCGCAACGCGCTAAGAGGTGCTTAGTTAAGTCTTGGAATTTGGCTCTAGTTAAGACACCTTCGTAGTTAATTGGACCCGCTTTCCCCATCCCAATGAATGGTAATGAGATCGTAGCTTCAAGCGAACTAGAAAGTTCGATCTTGGCTTTTTCAGCCGCATCAAGGAAACGTTGCATCGCCATCTTATCGTTTAAATCAACACCCTTTTCAATTTTGATTTG
>JAKSUV010000010.1 GCA_024408655.1 Bacilli bacterium | reverse complement strand
TATAATAGTTGTTGAGTGTTCAATTAGTTTAGTCCAACGTTTTGGGGTAAGTACAGAGTTAAAAAAACGCGGTTCTGTTCACTCTTATATGGGGTAATTTATTCAATCCCATAAAATAGTTTACAGTTTTATTAAGTTTTCCTAAAGAAAAAGACCTCCTACATAATGTTCATTAATTATTCTAAATAATTCAGAAAACGCGCTATGTTAATCCTTACTTATAGCAAAAAATAGACCATATAAAAAGGGATGTCTTTTGGGTATTATGACATCCCATAACAGAGTTTACAGTTTTAGGGAGTTACTTAGTAAATCCCATAAAATCCCATAACAGAGTTTACAGAACCAAAAACGCACACCCTATGGTGTGCATTTTTATTTATTAACAATTAACTAGTAAATTAGTCCGTAATTGGTTTATTAACGAAGGTATCGTAACGTGGCATCTTGTTAAGATCTTTTTCGCTAATCATGAACCAGGTCGCAAGGAAACTAATACCCGCCGAAAGGAACCAACCGGCGAGATAAACAACCCGCGCCATCACTGGAGCGTCAACACCATTTAATTTACTCGCCAGCATCACGCCTAATAAACCAGAAACATCAAAGCCATTAAAGCCTAGACCCATACCCGCAATAAAGGCGCCACCAATCGCTGCGCCAATGGCAACGGTAATAAATGGTTTAAATAATGGTAAGGTGACACCATAAATTAATGGTTCACTAACACCAAGAGCTTGGGGGATGATACCCGCAGCCGCGTTCTCTCTTAAACGATTATGTTTATATTTTCGGGCTTTTAAATAAATCGCAATACCCACTCCACATTGAGCAGCATCGTTCATCGCAAACATTGGATAAAGGATGTTATTAGCCATCATTTCCGGGGTCGTATAAATAGTGGTAAAGCCGTGATGGAGGCCAAGCATAATAAGCGGTAGATATAAACCAGCCAGGAAGATACCACACAGTGCTTTTAAGAAAGGACCTAAGGTTTGGAAACCACCAATCGCAGACGTAATCCCGTTACTCACAAATCCCATTGCTGGCATAATGATAAATAAGAGCAATGTGCCACCGATAGTAATCGTTAATAATGGAGAAAAGACTGTATCAAGAACGTTTGGCATCTTTTTCCGAATCGCTTTTTCAATAAAACTAATGATAAAGACCGTTAAAATAACGGTAAACACACCACCACGACCAGAGGCGATTAATGATAGTGGGTAGTCTCCTGCGCCTGGATCACCCGCCCAACCAATAATTTTGGCTAGTTCTATAATCTCCGGGACAATGGCTAAACCACCGAGCATTCCACCAATGGTTGGTGTTGCGCCAAATTCTTTAGCGGAGTTAATACCAACAAAGATTGATAAATATGATAAGAAACCAAACGAGATGGCGTAGAAAAGCCAATAGAAAGCACCGGCCGCACCAGTTAAATCGGTTGGTTCTCCGCCCGGCCCAAGGACCGAAGTTTGAATAATCACCGTAATTGAATAGCAAATACCAAAGACAATAAAGCCCGGAACTAAGGGCGAGAAAACGTTACCAACATGACGGAGACCACGTTTCCATTGCACATTCTTTAAGAAACGGCCAATGCGTTTAAAGAAACGAACAAACGCGTTACCCGTAATTGGTTTTTGATCCGTTTTCTTTTCGCTTTTATAAACTTCACGAGCAACCGCTGCGGAAGCTTTAATTAAATCGGTAAATTCATCAGCAACTTTTCGCACAACCCCAGGACCAAGAACCACTTGGAAAAGTGGGCCATCATTAATTAAACCTAATACACCGGGAGTACGTTTGATATCCGCAATCCGCACTGTGCTTGGATCTTTGACCGTTAAACGTAAACGAGTCATGCAGTTAGAAACATCAAGGATATTCGTGACTCCACCCGCGGCATGTAAGAGTAACTGGGCTAATTCGAATTCGCTTAGACGTTTGTTACTGCTGGGTGTACTGGCCATAAAGTCTCCTTTAATTATTGTTTACGATGTTTCACAATCGTTAAAACGTTTTGGTTATTAATGCGGCGGTACCGCATCTCATCAACATTCTTTTTCGCAATGTAGATACCAAGATTAGAAATCTTGCCATTAATATCTTTCACAAATTTCACATGAGCGGGATCAAATTCTGGTCCGTCATCGGTGAATGTCACTAAGACATCCGCATTAGTCACTTCGACTTTGACCGTAAAGACACCATCTTTATTATTTGGATAAGCGTGACTGACAATATTGTCTAATAATTCGTTCGACGCTAAGCAAATCGCGTTCACCGCTTTCGGTTCCAGTTGATATGGTAAGAGACGATGTTGAATGAAGTTAACCGCGGTTGACACGTTACCAAAGTGTGAATAGAGATTTAGTTGAGTATCGTTTTTATCTTCGCGACCACCAAAATAGCGCACCGCTAAAATCGTTACATCGTCGAATTGATCAACCCCGCTTTGGAACTTATTCACTTCGGCGGTAATTTGATCAACAATGAGCTCACAGTTCGTGTCGCCAGATTTTTTCACCGTTTCAAGTAGCCGTTGTTCACCATAAAGTTCTTTGTCTTTATTGGTCGCTTCAGTCACGCCATCGGTGTATAGAATAATCATATCGCTTGGATCGAGTTTAATTTCGTTTGGCTTATAAGCGATACCATCAAAGCCACCAAGAACAAAGTTCTTATTGCCTTTAATATATGACCATTCTTGGTTATGACGGACTAGCGGCGCACAGTGTCCGGCGTTCGCGTAAGTAAGGACGCCGGTTTTGGTATTAAGGATACCTAACCACGCGGTCACGAATAAGCCCGCTTTATTTTGGTAACAAAGTTCGTTATTCGCTAACCGTAAGATTTCTTCTGGTTTTTCAATCGTGTGTGATAATGATTTAATTAAGGTCTTCGCTCTCATCATGTGTAAGGAAGCCGGAATTCCTTTACCTGAGACGTCGGCAATTAAGAACATGACGCGGTCATCACCTAATTTAAGGTAATCATAGAAGTCACCACCGACTTCTTTAGCGGTAAACATATTCGCATAAATTTCGTATTCATTATCAAATGGGAAGAGGAGTGGAACTGAACTATATTGGATGTTTTTCGCTAGTTCTAGATCGTCTTCAATTCGGTGGTTAATTTCTTCACCATAGTTCTTAAGAGCGCCAACGGTTAAGTTAATGTTTTCGGATAATTGCTCAAACTCTTCGGTGTCTTTAATTTGTAAAGTCACATTAATATCACCGTCAATGATTTGGTTAAGCGCACTGTTAACAGTATCAATCTTTTTCACAATCACGCGTTTAATCAGCACATAAACGATAAAGTATAAAGTAATGAAAGCGACGATTTCGGTATAAATTAAAGAACGAGAAATAATCCGGGCATTCAAGGCAATCTCATCTAAGCTAATCACGGTTAAAATGCCGTGCTCAGGATCATTGCCTTCTTTGCTGCTATGATTATCATTACAAAGAGAATAATTAGCAAGATATTCAACCCCCTGCGAAGCAATAGCGTTATCAAATCTCACAGTAAAATATTTTGGTTTTTCCTTACCTGGTTTATAAAGAAATTGCTCCAAATAGGCCGTTCCATCCTTATGACCATTAATCGATAATTGGCGTTTCCCTTCTTCAATTTGTGCCTTAAGTTCATGCCCATCACCCGCGTCTTCACATGATACGGAACGATTAGTCATTTCTTTGCGACAGCACACAACGTCGTTATAATAAGCGGAACCTACTCTCTCCGGTAACATTGCTGGACCTACCGAAAACTCGTAAATGGGATACCCTTTGTCTTCGTCTCCGCCTCGCACCGCTTCCTTATCACGAATTACTACTAAAACAAAACCCGAAGATTCAACCCGTTGACCATAAGCTAAATTATCAAGTAATTCATTATGGATGGCTTGAATAAGTGTCTTTAACTCTATAGGCGCGTCTTCTTTAGGGAAGGGAATTAATTCAGCACTTTGCTGCACGCTCAAAGTAATCGCATCAAGTTCAGTTTCAATATCCGACCGGGTTTTCGTGAAACTGATGGCAAATGTTCCAAGCGCAAGAACAATCGCCGAAATAGCGGTACCAATAAAAATGTGACGTTGAATCTTGTTCGAAATCTTCCGTCCCATATGAGCGTTAAAGCGGAAATGATAATGATCAATCACGATAAAGATAATCGAAGCCGAAATAAATTCAATTAAAATTACTGCTAAGTCAACATATTGTAAAACGGTAAAAGCGTCAGTAGCCGCTCCAGCCATCATCATGATTAAAGCGTTATTTAAGCACTCAACTAGTGTCGTCCCGGCCGCCGCATAATACCAACGAATGCGTTCTTTTCTAAAAACCACGTAACGAAGGACGATTGAAATCGCTGCCGCCGATAAAATGGCAATCACAATCGGTATACTAATTGGATCATGCCGGTTAATTAAACCCCGGAATAAAGCGACCACTACACTCGTACCAATCGCCACAGGGAAATCACAAAGTAAACCAGAAATATAAACTGCAAAAGCGGTTGTACCAAAAGTTACAAGCGTTCTGATACCATTAGAGGAAATATAAACAATATCATAGCCGCAATAATAACCAACACCAATGGATAAGCCTGAAAAGAAGATAATTTCAATTAAATAATGGGCCCAGCGTGGAAGTCGACGGAAGCGTAAAGTCCGCTGCGTAATCAAATATCCAGCAACGATTGCAACGGTTGGAATAATCAATGTTCCCAGAACTGAAAGCGTAATCTTAAGTGGATCCATACCTCTTTATTTTACTACATAAAATAAAAATAACCAATTTTTCCAAAAAAAAGAAGTCCCGAAGCGGTGACTTCTTTTTAAATAGTTAATTATTAAGAACTAATTATTCAAGAGTAATGAAGCTAGAGAAGCCGGTGACATCAAAGACATCGCGGACAACTTCATTGGCCTTTTTCACAACCATTTTGCCATTGTGGGCGTTCATGGTTTTTTGGGCGGTTAATAAAACCCGGAGACCAGCACTTGAGACATACTCAAGGTTTTCAAAATCAAGCGTTAACTTTTTGGTGGCTGGCGCAACTTCGCCTAACGCACTTTCAAGTTCTGGTGCAGTGGACGTATCTAAACGGCCTTCAATCGCTAGAACGACTTCATCACCATTAACTTTTTTCGTAATTTTCATCTTCATTTCCTCCAGGCGTTTTTACTTTCATAAAAAGCCATACGAGATTATTATATATATCTTTTACTTATTTTTCAATAATTATTATTGAAGAATTTTTTCTAACTTATTTATAAATAAAAAAAGCCCGGCAGCTCGCTATTCTAACTAACAAACGTTGTTAGATACCTTCGCCACTACGGTGCTTAACTTCTGTGTTCGGGATGGGAACAGGTGTGTCCACCGCGCCATCACCACCAGACTTTTTCAATTTCAGAGAACTAATCTCTGAAAACTAGATACTATAATTTAAACACGTTCTCAAGTTATTTACAACAAACCCAAATTTTACTTTGTATATTTTCTCGGATTTAAAATCGATTAAATTTTATGAAATTAAGTCCTCGACCTATTAGTATCGGTCAGCTGAATACAT
>JAKSUV010000001.1 GCA_024408655.1 Bacilli bacterium | reverse complement strand
AAAAACCTCCCAATTATTGTACCAATTGTTGGTCCAATATTTGGGGGTAATTTCAGAAATCTGGTGCCGACTAACGGACTCGAACCGCCAACCTACTGATTACAAATCAGTTGCTCTACCAATTGAGCTAAGTCGGCTCATGGTGGGCGCAACAGGGCTCGAACCTGTGACCTCTTCCGTGTGAAGGAAACGTTCTCCCAGCTGAACTATGTGCCCGTTTTAATGTGGTGGGCCGTAATAGACTTGAACTATCGACCTCACCCTTATCAGGGGTGCGCTCTAACCAACTGAGCTAACGGCCCACAAGACGTCTTAAACGTTTAAAACGTGCTTAATAAATATATAACATAGTTAATTTTAATGCAATAAAATGAATTAGAAAGTATCATATTAGATATGAACGCTAAGAAGGAACCTTCAAAGAAGAGTGAAGGAAAAATCAAAGCATTTTTCAAAAGACGCTGGGAAATAATTAAATCTATACCTTGGTATGGTTGGGTAGCTGGCATCGTTTTAATGGGCTTACAATATGCGATTTATCGTTTAGCCGATGTAATCGCTAAGGCGGGTGGAGTAACTCCATGGGTCCCTTATGTCCCATTTGATGACTATATTCCCTTTATCCCAGGATTTGTGGTTGTCTATGTCTTTTCCTATGTCTTTTGGATATTTGGACCAGCAGCGGTATCTTTAACTAAGAAAGATAATTTTATTAACTTCTGCATTGGTTACACATCTGCGCTTTTAATTGGTTTTGTAATTCTAACGGCTCTACCTACAACTATGGATCATACTCCTCAAATTGAAATACTTGAAAAAAATGGCGACTTCCTAAGTAAATTACTACTTGTTGTTTATTCTAGTGATGGGAACCATCAAGCTATGAATCTATTCCCCTCGTTTCATTGCTTAATTAGTCTATACATGTATCTAGGCGTGGCTAGAAGAAAAGAAGTATCTTTAGCGTTTAGAATCTATTCACTTATAGCGGTATTCTTTATTTGTCTATCTACTGTATTCACTAAACAACACTTATTTATTGATATCCCTTCAGGATTAGCAATCTCAATTATCGTTTATTTCATCGTTAAGTTTATTGATCCAGGTAAAAAGATATTAGAAAAACACGCTAATAAGACTAAGAAGGCAAAAGCTTAATTATTTAGTAATGTTCTCGTTACGCTTTCCTTTACGGTAACGAGTAAACATTACCATACCAACAACGCCAAACACTACTACCGCGGTTACGGTATACCAAACCCATGGTTTGATAGCGTTAGGATTTTTAATTGTTACCGTAAAAACTCGCGAAACATATATTTCATTTTTGATAGCCGCTCCAATATAGAAAGAGAAATCCATCTTCTCAACATTTGTACCGGCTTTAGAATCAAGATGAACAATTGAATTGGTAGGGAGATCTTCTCGTTCGCATACAAAGAAACCACCTTGTAAGGCTGACTCTTTATCGCCCTTACGATCAGTAGTGACTTGACCATCAATCGAAATTGTTAAACCATCTAAGCTGAGCGTCTCTTCTTTAGTGGAGTCATATTCTTTTTTACTTAATTCACCAGTAACCACTAAATGTTCATTAACTTTTTCAGGTTCTTGACTATAACGATGTACGGGATAATCTTCTTTAGCCTTCGTACATGAAAAAAGCATGAAAAATGGTAACACTAGTAAGCTAGATAAAATCTTTTTATGCTTTAGCATGCTTTAATTATATAATAAACACATGAGTAAAATACTAATTGATTTAGTCCCCTTAGGTCGTGATACCAAAGCCGCGGTCCAAGGCATTAAGATTTTCTTAAATAAAAACAAGAACGCGATTATCACCATTATTGGTGAACAAAGTGATTTATTAACCATTAAAGATCATAGGCAAGTAAATATTTATTCCTTTTCGCTCTTTGCGAAAAAGACCGATAAGAAATACGCTCAAATTAAAGACCGTTCTCTCGCTTTTGCCTTAACGCTTCTTGATGAAGATAAAGACTTTACGGGCTTTGTTACCTACACTGATAAACCAGCCGTGGTAAGCGCGGTGAAAAAGTTCTTAAAGCCCACCGTTACTTCACCGTTAATTATTGCAACTTTCGCTAATTATAAAACCCACCGGGTCACTTGTATTGGTGATTTAGGTTATAACGACACGCCTACGAATAAAGATTACCAAAACTATCTTGCGCTCATGAGCCAATATATGAAGAAGAGCTTCCATAAAGAAAATCCCGAATTTAAGTTATTAACTTATAGTGAGCATTACGATAATCCGCTTCGCACTTTATTTAAGAACAATAAAAACTACCGGGGTGAAATCGAAGGACAAAATCTCTTAAAATGTGATACCGATATTGTTCTAGGTCACCCAAGAGAATTTTTAGGCATTATTTCCGGTATTAACCATGGTATTTCAATCTACGATGAATATATCCAAGACCAAGTGAAATCGAGTGTCGGGATTCGTCTTTTCTCTTATCCAATGTTTAAAAATGTCTTACGTTCATTCCATTTCGAGATTGATCAAAAACTCACCAGTGGTGGTAATGTCCTACTTGGTTATCCGATTAACATTGTAATGATTGACATCGGCACCATTAAACAAGGTGTCACGGTGAGTCTAGATCTTGCCAATAAGCTTGAAACATTATAAAAAAAGAAGTGGGAGCCCCACTTCTTTTCTTTTTAAATGATTAATTACTTCTTCCGGAGATACTTGACACAGTCAAGAGCAACCGCGACTAAGATAATGATACCTTTAATGAGTAATTGTAAGTTCGAGTCAACACCGATATAACCAAAGGCGTGAGTTAAGAAGCCCAAGATTAACGCACCAATGACGGCACCTGAAACTTTACCAACACCACCGCTAAAGGAGATACCACCGATAACGCACGCGGCAATCGCGTCGGTCTCAGTTCCATAACCTGAGTTAAAGTTACCAGTACCAGTTTGAACTGCTTGGACAAAGCCACCAAAGCCGTATAAGATACCCGCCATCACGAAGGCAAGAAGCGTAATCGTGAAGGGGTTAATACCAGAAACGGTCGCAGCTTCTTGGTTACCACCAACCGCGTAGATATGTTTACCAAATCGTGTTTTGTTCCAGATAAACCACACCACGAGGATTGCGATAATCGCGTATACCACCAGCAAGATCGACTGTGGACCTCGGAGCCCCTCAATAATGTTCTCGTCAGGAGTAAAGCTACTCGTTGCGCTCCAGAATAATTGGAATAAACCATAAGAGATTAATTGCACCGCTAAGGTTGAAATAAAGGGGTGCATTTTAAACTTCGCGGTAAAGAAACCAGCGAAGGTCGTAAATAAGGTACAGAAGAGAATCGAGATAAATAAGGCTAATAAAATTTTGACAGCCGGAGCCGCACCCGTTAAGTTAAACCAAACGATTTGGTTATTATCGGGGTAACCACCAACTTTCGCGGTTAAGATCATTAAGGTGAAGGAAACACCAACACCGGTTAATCGACCAATACTTAAGTCAGTACCACCAAGTAAGATTAGACCACCAACGCCGAGGGCGAAGAAGATCTTTGGCGCCACCTGAACTAAAGCGGTTAAGATTGAACCAGGTGATAATAAACCATCACCTTCACGTGCGGCGGGTAAGCAAGCGATAATTGCAAACACAAGAATGATAATGACATAAAGCGCATTCTTTAATAACCAGTTCATGAGGTTAAAGTTCGCGATGTAGTGTTCATATTTAAACTGTAACCATTCACCGATGGGGTGATGATCGTTTTTCACTTTGCCCGTATAACCGTATTTATTCATAAACACGTTATATTTATATTGTTTAGCGGTGTCACTAGCTTCACGGTACGCCACTTTCGCTTCGTTAATTCGGCTCGCGTGGGCAACGTTTTCAGCGCGTAAGTCAATCGCCTTTTCTTTCTTGTCGACACCGGTCTTTTCTCTAAGTTTCTTTAACCGCGCTTCGTGGTTATTCGCTAAGGTGTTACACATATCACGGTAGAACTTCTTCGCTTCCATGATGTTCGTGGCCTTTTCGGCTTTGACAATCTTAAAGTAATTAGCGAAATCTTCGCGACTCGCTCTCATCGCTTGACGGACAATGCGTGCAACTTCTTCGTGGTTTTTCTTCGCAATCTTTTTCGCGGCTTCTAATTGTTTACGGTTAGTGGCAATCAGTGATTTCTTCGTTTCCTTATCAATTTGGGAATTAAGTAAGATATCACGAATTTCACTCCGGAGAGCAATCACTTTGTTTTCACCGTTTTCCCGTAACACGTTTAAGCGGTCAAGATAAACGCTATACTTAATTTGCTCGTAGGAAAAACAAGTCTTTAAATCATAATACTTATGTGCGATGGCGTCCTTCACGATTTTCTTGATCTCGTTTCGACTTACTTTCGCATCCGCATAGGCTTTATGTAAAGCCGCTGTTAATTCCTTAACTTGCTCTACTTTACTCGCATCATGCTTAAGCGCGGCGATTTGGCCTTCGATCTTAAACGCCTCCATAATGTCGGTTTTACGCCACTTCATAATTTCGGCGACATACCGAGCGTTCTTACTCACGTAAGAGGCGACTTCAGCGTTCACCACTGGTTTTGGCGCTGCTGTCACTTTCTCCATGACGGGCTTACTAACTTTTTTCTTTTTCGCTGCCATAACTATTCTCCTTTAAATTATAGATATTTCGCACAAAGACGCATAATCTGCTCTTGTGTAGCGGTTTTCGTTTCTAATTCACCAGCAATGTGGTAGTTACTCATCACCACAATCCGGTTAGTGACGCCTAAGATCTCGGGCATTTCACTACTCACCATGATGATTGATTTACCTTGCTTCGCTAGATCAATCATTAATTGATAGATTTGGTATTTGGCCATGATATCAATACCACGGGTTGGTTCATCCATTAAGAACACGTCGGGTGATCTTTCTAGCCACTTTGCGACGATAACCTTTTGTTGGTTACCACCAGATAAGGCCATAATCTTATCATCGCGGTTATTACACTTCACGTGCATTTGTTTAATTTGACGGTCGGTTGCCTTATTCATCTTACTGTTCACTAAGGCAAACTTCGCTTTATATTTATTAAGGTTAGTAATACAAGTATTAAAGGTTAAGGAGGCGTTCGGGAACATACCAGAAACTTTTCTTTCTTCAGTCACAAACGCAAAGTTATGTTTCATCGCTTCTTGTGGCGAAGTAAATAAGACCCGTTTACCTTTATAGCGAATCGCGCCTTGACTTACCGTCCGGCATCCGAATAAACATTCAAGTAATTCACTCCGGCCCGCACCAACTAGACCATAAATACCCAGGATTTCCCCTTTCCGTAAATTAAAATCGATATCGGTTAAATGAGGGCGATATTTAGTTTCGAGTGCGGTCACGCTTAAGACTACATCACCCGGTTTATTAGTAAGAGGCGGGAAGCGACTCGATAAACTCCGACCAATCATGGCTTGGACGATTTCGTCTAAGTTCGTATCCGGGATTGGTTTATCAAGTGTCACTTCTCCATCACGAAGAACAACAATGTTATCGCAAATCTCAAAGATTTCGTTCATCTTATGAGAGATAAAGACAAAACTAATACCTTGTTTCTTTAAGGAACGGATAATCTTAAAGAGTTTTTTAGTTTCGACTTCGGATAAGGATGAAGTTGGTTCATCGAGCACGATGACTTTCGCGTTATAAGAAACGGCTTTCGCAATTTCCACCATTTGGCGTTGGGAAACGCTTAAGGAGGCAATTGGGGTCTTGGGGTTAAAGTTCATATCAAGCCGATGGAACATCTCAAGACATTTCTTATACATCGACTTTTCGTTAATCACACCATAACTTGTGTAGTAGCGACCTAAAAACATATTATCTTGGATGGTCCGGTTTAAACATTGGTTTAATTCTTGGTGCACCATCGCAACTCCATTTTCTAGGGCCTCGCGACTCGATTTAAAGTCCACCGCTTTTCCATCTAAACGAATGGTACCAGTGTCACGTGCATACATCCCAAAAAGACATTTCATCATAGTGGATTTACCTGCACCATTTTCGCCCATCAAGCCCATGACCGTACCATGTTTAATCCGCACGTTCACTTCTTTTAAGACTTGGTTTTTACCAAATGACTTTGATAAGTGAACAATCTCTAGGATATAATCGCTTTTCTTTTCATCTGCCATATTGCTTTACTCCTCCGATACGGGTGTTCCTTCTCCTTCTTCAACAATGTATTTACGGTTTAACCAATCAACAATGAGTGAACCTTGTAATTTCCCACCTTGTTCTGGGTCAAAGCCAACATAATAAACATATTTAAAATACTTATTATCTTTCATAAAGAGATAGTTTGGATCATCTTTATCTTGACCAAATGGAACTGCATTTTCGTTCCCAGGACGACGGTTCCAGAAGATAATGGGAATGCCACTCCGTTCATTCCAATTATCATGAGGTTTAATATCCCAGCCAGGAGCAGTCTCAAACTTCTTCACATACTCAGGTGCGTTAGGTTGACGAATTACGTTAATTAAATACGCTTTCGGGGCTTTAGCCGGTCCGATGGAAAGCGCTGAACCTAAAGAGTTAAGTAATCGAGCCTCGTCATTACCATCGCCTTCAGATGGAGAAATGGTAAGGTTAAACATCCGGCCTGTATCTGGGTGAAGTTTTTCATAGTCACTTGGCGCTGGATTACCTAGCGCATCTCTTCCACCGAACACGGTATTAAAATGAAGATTTAGATTAGTTTTAAAATATGGATCCGAGCCAATGCCCCAAGATTGCCATGTATATAATGATGATAAGGCATCTTTTTCACTAAATTTAATTGGGTTATGTCCCGCTTCTTCTGCCGCTTTATAGCCTTCGAATTTATCATAAATCTCTGGATAATTTAGGGCGGTCCATTCGCCGGTTTTTTCATCTTCCTTGAAGAAATCAAGTACCGAAATTGATTCAAAATCGTCTTCGTAACCATCGCCTTTCTTGATTGCTTCAACTGTCACTGCACGATTTCTTAAAAGTACACCATGACTAGCATCATCATAGTTAATCGGGCTAAGCATATGACCAGTGACAGGTGCCAATTCAAATTGCTCTCCATATTCTCCTGGCTCAGGAAGTTCAATCGCTTTTCCGTTTTTATCAAGTTTTGGATATCTAACACGATTTTCTTTCGCTTCTCTTGTCTCTCCGTAATATGGTTTGATTTCCTTTCCTTCCATATCGTAGGCAATAAATCCTTCTCTTATTGGGTCATACTTGTCATTTAGTTGAGACTTGTAATTACCAAGCGGATCACCCCAGCCTTTATAAAACCAATCAACGCGACTATAGAGGTTAGTGTCTAGACCATTCGGACTTGGATATACTTTTTTATTAGCTTCGTAGATATTGCGCGTTAAGATAGCGGACGCTAAAGCTTGACCATACGTAGTAGAGTCAACCGATCCCATAATACGACCAGCTTTCACGAGTTCAAGCGCTGATGTGTTAGCGTCATAACCAAAGATTGGCATCCCTTGATACCAGTTACACGCTTTAAGAGCGCCTTCACTCATCGCATCGTTATTTGAAACAAACATTGTAATGTTTTTGCCGTGTTTAGAAATCCAAGTTCCCGTTGTCGCATTCGCAGTAATTGGATCCCAATTTGAGCCAGATAAAGATTTTTGTTCAGCGTGTTCTAATTCATTAATCGTAAATTCTTTTTCAGGAGCGGTATAGGTTTTCCCTTCAAACTCGACTTGATATTCATCTCCACCAAAGGTTAAATGACCAGTCTTTGGATCTTCAAGATTCTTGTTGGAGCGGCGATGAGCTTCATCCGTACGAGTATCTAACTTATCACGAATACCACCCGTCCGTTGCATTGAGTCGTCATGATCAAGTTGACCAATTAATAAACAATAATTGATGTTGTTGCCTTTAGTTGAAACATCCCAATGCCAAATATGTTTCGCAAATAAAGAGCACGAAGTGGCGGTGATAATGCTTAATGAAGTAAATAAGAGACCTTTCTGTTTCATCTCATTTTCTCCTTCTCCGCCTTAACATAAAGGGTGTTTAGACATTTTTTAATCAAATCGCCTTGTGCCTGTCCGCCTTGTTCAGCACTTGAACCAACATAATAAGTATATTTAAAATAACGATTATTCATCACATTATAGTCAATATTTCCTTCGGATGTCATTGGTTGCTTATTATAGAAAATTAATGGTGTGTCTAGGCGATCTTTAAAATTGTCCCATCCATCTTTCGGTACCTTTCCCTTGCCTTCGTGAGCGGCCGCTTGAGGAGCAATTGTCGTGATAAATGACATACCATCACCCGTCGTTGACATATTGATTAAATAAGCGTCGTATTTAGAACCACGTGATGCGATTTCTTTTAACATTTTCTCTTCATCCGAACCATTGCCCATAATCGGTGTATCAAGATTAAGATTTAATTGCGGTGCATAGGTTTGCATATAACGAAGAAGCGTCGTATTTAAAAAGACGTCAGACGAACTATTAACGGTCATACAGATTCGGTATGACGGTACCGTCGGTTTTTTAGTTGTTTCAACAAATCTACCCCACGCTAAATCGGCTGGTAGTTTCGCTGAACCATCTTCGCTTATGTAATCCTTAACATTTTCTTTATCAATCGCAAAGCTATTTGATAAAATTTCGTGAGCACCACTTGAAGGATCTGTTTCGCCTTCTATACGAGAATAACCTAAATATAGATTATTTGGATTATCCACAGGGCAAATCAATCCATCAAGTTTCGGTTCATCAGAATAAGAAGTCAGGGCTTTATCAAAACCATTGATATAATATCCTTTTTCTTCTTCAGCTACAACACTGTTTTTCCCGCCAAAACCACGGTCGTTAGTGCCGCTTGTATGTGTCTCGTCGCTCCATGTGTAAACCGGATTATATTCTGTCGTGCCAATCTTGTGGTTGCTGGATGTATCCTTATTATTAAGATCATCAAGAATATTCCTAACCAATAAGCCCATAGTAGCAGTTTGCGAAGCAGCGTTTTGGTCAATTGTTCCCTGTAAACTATCGTTATTCGGGTCGGCAATTCTTTCAATCGCTGAAGCGTTTGCATCATAACCAATCACTGGTAAATTTTTAATCCAGTTAGACGCCATCATCGCACCTTCAGCCATACAGTCGTTATTAGAAATAACGATACTAATGTCAGTATCGTGTTTACATAACCATGTATTCATTGAGTTGTTGGCAGTAATCGGATCCCAGGCAATACCTGCTAATGATTTTTGTTCGCTGTGTTCAATCTCGTAAACATCCAATATTTTCCCTGGAATAGGTTGCCCGCCCTCCAAAGCAATCCAACCTTTTTTAGGCACGCCTAAATTGGCGTTGCCATTAATTTCAGTGCTCTCATCGCGCGTGTGGAAAGTTTCTCTTGTCCACCGGGTTCTTTCAATACTATCAGTGTGTTCGTTTTGACCAATCAAAAGAACATAATTAATCCGAATATTATTTTTTGTAGCAACAAACCAATCAAAAGTCTTTTGCGCGAAGAGACTACACGAGGTGGTAACAAATAAAGCGCTTACAATAGCAACTGGTTTCGAAAAGTTTTTTCGCATACCTTACCTTAATTTATCTAGAGATATTATATACTAAAAGCACTTCACATTAAAACAAATAATTTATATACTATTTAGGTATCGCTAGGAGGAAAGTTTATGAAACAATATTTCCCAAATATCAAGAAAATCAAATACGAGGGTCCTAACAGTAAAAACGCCCTCGCTTTTCATTACTATGACCCTAATAAAGTGATTCGCGGGAAGAAGATGAAAGATCACTTCCGCTTCGCGATGTCATGGTGGCACACCCTTTGCGCCGATGGCGTGGATATGTTTGGTGCGGGTACCGCTGATAAGAGTTTTGGTGAAAAGGCGAATAGTCTAGAACTAGCCAAAGCGAAAGTCGACGCTGGCTTTGAATTTATGGAAAAGCTTGGTCTGGAATATTTTTGCTTCCACGATGTTGATTTAGTAGGTGATACCAACGATTTAAAAGAAAACAATCGTCGGATGGACATCATCGTTAATTACATTAAACAAAAGATGAAAGGCACTAATATTAAATGCTTATGGGGGACTGCAAACCTCTTCTCTAACCCTCGTTACTTTGCCGGGGCGGGTTCCACGAGTAGCGCCGATGTCTACGCTTGTGCCGCGAACCAAATTAAAAAAGCCCTTGATGCGACCGTGAAATTAGGTGGACGGGGCTATGTCTTCTGGGGTGGACGCGAAGGTTATGAACACTTATTAAATACTGATATGGGATTAGAACTTGATAATATTGCGCGTCTTATGAAGATGGCGGTTAAATATGGTCGTTCCATTGGCTTTAAAGGTGATTTCTATATCGAACCAAAACCCAAAGAGCCCATGAAACACCAATACGATTTTGACGCTAGTACCGCGATTAACTTCTTACGGCATTATGGTCTAGATAAAGACTTTAAGCTTAACATTGAAGCGAACCATGCAACACTTGCGGGTCATACCTTTGAGCACGAATTACGCGTGAGTCGCTTAAATCATATGTTAGGTAGTATTGACGCGAACCAAGGTGACCACCTCTTAGGTTGGGATACCGATGAATTCCCGTTTGATGTTTATACCGCCACCATGGCGATGTATGAAGTTTTAAATTATAAAGACGGTTTAACTGGTGGTTTTAACTTTGATGCGAAGAACCGTCGTGGCTCTTATACAATGGAAGACATCTTCTATGCCTATATCTTAGGTATGGATACTTTCGCTTTAGGTTTAATTAACGCGGATAAATTAATTAAGGATGGAAGAATTACTAAACTCCTTAATGATAAGTATGCGAGTTTTAAAACCGGCATTGGTAAGAAGATTGTGAGTAATAAAACTTCTTTAACCGAGTTAGCGGACTACGCTACTAAGTTAAAACAAGTTAAATACCCCACTAGTAATCACCAAGAATTATTAGAAAGTATTGTAAACCAAGTCATCTATGGCAAATAACACTTATATCGGCGTTGACCTTGGCACCAGTGCGGTGAAACTTTTACTGGTGGAGAAAACCGGTAAGATTATTAATTCGGTTTCTGCCCCTTATCCAGTTAATATCCCTCAACCAAATTTTAGTGAACAAGATCCAACCCTTTGGTGGTCTGCCACAAAAAGTGGATTAAAGAAATTATTAAGCAAAGTCAATAAAAGTTCTGTTAAAGGTATTTCTTTCTCTGGACAAATGCATGGTTTAGTGATGCTAGATCAAAATGATAAAGTCATTCGTCCATGTATTTTATGGAACGATGGCCGGAGTCAAAAAGAAACGGATGCGTTAAATAAGAACGCGAAAAAACTAAATGCATTAACCGGTAATATTGCCTTCCCGGGTTTTACCGCTCCAAAAATTATGTGGGTCAAAAAGCATGAGCCCCAAAACTTTAAAAAGATTAAGAAGATTATGTTACCGAAGGATTATCTTCTTTATCAATTCACCCACCGTTTTGTCACTGACTATAGTGACGCCGCCGGAACTTTACTTCTTGATGTAAAGAACAAGAAGTGGTCCAAAGAAATGTTAAAGATTGTTGGGATTAAAGAAAATCAATTACCAACGATTCTTGAAAGTTATGAAGTCGTAAGCAAGATTCAGCCAAGCGTGGCGCGTGAACTTGGCTTAAGTCCAAATGTCATGATTGTGACCGGAGGCGCTGATAACGCGATTGCCGCGATTGGTACCGCCACTACTACACACCAAGCTTGTAACGTTTCATTAGGAACTTCTGGCACCTTATTAATTGCGCTTGATACTTATCACGCGGGTAACACTTTACCCATTCACTCGTTTAATCACGCGAATGGGAAATATTATCTGATGGGTTGTATTCTTAGTGCCGCTAGTGCCTATAGTTGGTGGAGCAATGTGAGCCAAGGTAAAGTAACTGATAATGTTTCTTTAAACCTCAAGAACGATATTTATTTCTTACCGTATTTAACTGGCGAACGTTGTCCCTATAATGATCCCAATGCAACTGGCGCTTTCTTTAATTTAAAAAGTAACACCACCCGCTTTGATATGTCGTTAGCGGTCCTCGAAGGTGTCGCTTTTGCCTTACGCGATTGTTTAGAGATTGCCCGCAAGATGGGAATTAAAATTAATAGCACTACCATTTGTGGCGGTGGCGCTAAATCAAAGATTTGGCCCACGATTATCGCAAACGCCTTAAATGTCGATGTGAAATTAATTAACGCGGATGAAGGACCAGGACTTGGGGCGGCGATTTTAGCGATGGTCGCTAATCATGAATACAAAAATATTAATGATGCCACTAAACATATTGTGAAAATTAGTAAAGTGATTAAACGTGATAAAAAGCTATTAGCTTATTACCAAAAGAAATACCAAATTTACCATAAACTCTATCCGTTACTACAAAAAATCTAGTTGTGAAACTTCGCGTGAAACATTATAGTAGTAGGCATGGCGAAGATTATTTCGATTGCGAACCAAAAGGGCGGAGTGGGGAAAACTACCACCGCGATTAATTTAAGCGCGGCGTTAGTGAATCTAGATAAACGCGTCTTAATTATTGATATGGATCCCCAAGGTAATTCTTCGCGGGGTGTCGGGATTGATATTAACGCGCTTAATAAAACTTTATACGATGCCTTAGTAAACGCTTGTGATGTGAATAAGGCGATTAAACACACCAGTATCGCTCACCTTGATGTTTTACCGAGTAATCTTAATCTCGCGAACTTTAGTGCGGTCATTAATAACGTGAAAGATAATCCTTATCTCGTCTTAAAAGATATCATTAGCCAAATTAGTGAACCCTACGATTTTATTTTTATTGATTGTCCCCCATCACTTGGCTTATTAACCATTAACGCGCTTAGTGCCTCTAATAGTATTTTAATTCCGGTTCAATGCGAATATTTTGCGATGGAAGCGTTAGCGCAAATCCTTGGCACGATTAGTGAAGTAAAACGTCTTCATAATCCTAGTTTAGCGATTGAAGGTTTTGTGTTAACGATGTTTGATACCCAAACTAATTTAAGTAAAGAAATCGCCCAAGAAGTGCGTTCATTATTTAAAGAGAATACCTTCATTAGTGTGATCCCCCGGAATGTTTCTATTCCCGAAGCCACCGCCAAACTTATGCCCGTAAGTGAATATCGTCCCACGAGTGCGGGTTCACTTTCTTACGCCGCTTTAGCGAAGGAATTATTAGACCATGAAAGTCAAAAAAACTAAGCTATTAAAAAAGAACCAACTATCGAACTTGGTGAACCGCTTTTCTAAAAGCTACGTCATCGAAGAGATGGAACGAAATCTTCAACAAAATAAGAGCACTGAACTTTTAGTGACTAATATTGACGATAACGCTTATTTAAAAAGCGCGCCCATCCGGACTGAGGTTTTACGGAGTATCGCTGATAGTCTAGAAAAACATATGACAAGTCCCTTAGTCGTACGGCCTAAGAAAGAATATTACGAAGTCGTCTTTGGGCGGAAACGGCTACTCGCGTGTAAAAAATATAAGATTGCGAAAGTGCCAGTTATTATCATAAAGATTAGCGATGAAGAAATGCTATTAATGCTATTAGCGGATATTCGCGCCCAAGCCGACGCCAATACGATTGAAATGGGTTTAATCTTAAAAGAACTCGCGGAAAAATATAATTTCCGACAAAAGACCCTTGCTGGTTTAGCGCACCAATCCCGTTCCCAAATCACGAATATCTTAAGAATCTTAAATTTACCCAAACACATCCTTGATGATATCTCTTTAAATAAGCTCTCCTATGGTCACGCTAAGGCCATTGCTAGTCTTCCTGAAACGCGAATCGAAGAATTAGTGGAACGGATTTATAAAGAAAAATTATCTGTCCGTGATATTGAACAAATTGTCAAAGAACAACACACTAATCAAGATGATAATCGCACCCTATTACTTAATAAATATCAATGTAAAGTCACTAATAAAGACAAAGCAATTACGATTAACTTTGTTAGTAACAAAGAAAAAGATAATTTCTTAAAAGACTTAAACCGCTAATTAAAGCGGATGATGTTTAATTTCGCCAAACGAACGTGGATAACGAGCGTTCGTCTTTTTTAGTTTGCGGAAGATAAAATTAATTCTTTCTTCGCCATTTACTAAACTAGTGTTTTGGATATGTTCAAGGGTTAGATCAAGTTTTTTAATTGCCTCTTTACTCGCTGCTAATTCAGCATTAGCCTTCGCGCCCTTTAGGGCAATAATATGACCATTAACTTTGGTAAAAGGGGCTGCTAATTCTAGATAGATTCTTAATTCACTTAAAGCCCGCGCAATCACGACATCATAATGTTCACGGTTAGTTAATTCTTCAATCCGCGCACACTTGGCTTCAACGTTAGTGAGCTTTAATAATTTAATGACATCGTTAAGATAATTAACTTTCTTTTTGGTCGCATCAAGTAAAACAAAGTGAGCGGTTGGATATAAGATCGCTAAAGGGATACCAGGGAAACCACCACCACTTCCAACGTCTAACACTAACTGATGAGAAAAATCATAAGCTTTACTAATGAGTAGTGAATCATAAACATGCTTTTCAATCGCCTCGTCTTTTTTTGTAATCGAGGTCAGATTCATCACTTGATTAACTTTTAATAAATAAGTTAAAAACTGATCCACTAATTGGGTATCAAGAGGGAAGGCTTTGACTAAAGTTTGATAATCCATTATTTCTTCTTTAAGTTTAATACTAAAATCGCAATATCACTAGGATTTACTCCGGAGATTCGGGAGGCTTGACCAATTGAACGCGGACGAATCTTATCGAGTTTTTGTCTTGCTTCTAAGGCTAAACCATCCATATGAAGATAATCAATCTTACTTGGGATTAAGGTATCTTCAATCTTATTAAATTCTTTTGCTTCTTTTTCTTGTTTTTTAATATAACCTTCGTATTTCACCATCACTTCAATTTGGCTAATCGCAATTTCGGATAGATTTAGTTTCTTTAAACTGGGGATATATGAATATAGACCCTCTAAGGTAACACTTGGCCGCCGTAATAAATCAAGCGCACTCACTCCCGCGTTAAGCGCGTCATATTTGAGCGTCTTTAAATAATGGTTAACTTCGCTTTTACTCCCAAAACGGGTGGTATTTAAAATCTTTAATGCACGGTTAATTTGTTTTTCTTTCGCTTTAAACGCCAAATAGCGTTCTTCACTAATCGTACCTAAAGAATGCGCTAAAGGAGTGAGGCGAAGATCAGCGTTATCGTGACGCAATAATAAACGATATTCGGCGCGTGAAGATAATAAGCGATAAGGTTCACTAATTCCTTTTGTCACAATATCATCAATCATGACACCAATATAGGCTTCGTTTCGTTTCAGAATAAATGGTTTCTTCTTTTCAATCGCACGGACTGCGTTAATACCCGCCATTAAACCTAAACCAGCCGCTTCTTCATAACCGGAAGTCCCACAAATTTGTCCAGCCCCATATAAGCCTTGATATTTCTTTACGCGTAAAGATAAATCAAATTCTAAAGGATCAATTAAATCATATTCAATCGCATAAGCGTATTTTAAAAACTCCGCGTGTTCTAAGCCTTTTAAAGAATGCACCATCTTTTCTTGCACCGGATGACTCATTGAAGTAGAGAAGCCTTGTAAATAAATGGATTCTTGGTCTTTATATTCGGGTTCTAAGAAGAGTTGATGACGCTTCTTATCTTTAAAGGTCATCACCTTTCCTTCAATACTTGGACAATACCGTGGGCCAATGGCTTGAACGGTGCCATTATATTGTGCAGATTCATCTAGATGGGCGCGAATAATCTTATGGGTTTTTTCGTTTGTGTAAATTAAATAACACGGTAATTGTTTCTTTATCGGGACATAGTGTTTCGTTAAATAGGAGAACGCTAAATGACCAGGTGTTCCTAGTTGAATTTCCGCTTGCTTAAAATCAATTGAACCCCGTTTAATTCTTGGTGGCGTGCCGGTCTTTAACCGCAAGACTTTTAAACCCATCTTCCGTAAACAATCACTAAGACCAACACTTGGCTTTTCCCCATCGGGTCCGGCACTAATTTTGTTTTTACCGTGATAGATATAAGCATCCATAAAAGTGCCAGTAGTAATAATCACCGCTTTGGCCTTAATACTTTCGTTTTTAGTTTTCACACCATAGACTTTATTCTTATCATAAAGCAAAGCTTTAACTTCACATTCTTTAACAGTTAAATTCTTCGTCTTTAAACAAAGCGTTTGCATAAAATGAGGATAATCATATTTATCACACTGCGCTCTTAAACATTGGACTCCTGGTCCTTTACCCGTGTTAAGCATTTTCATTTGTAGATAAGTATGGTCTGCTCCAATGCCCATTGAGCCACCAAGCGCGTCAATTTCTCTTACGACAATCCCTTTGGCGCTGCCCCCAATACTTGGGTTACAGGGCATATTGCTCATCTTTTTAATGTTTAAAGTACATAAAAGCGTTTTATGACCTAAATGGGCACTCACTAAAGCGGCTTCAACACCCGCGTGACCACCACCGATGACAATAATGTCATAACTTTTCATAACGCTATTTAGTGTATCACAAAACAAGCGGAGCACATCCTAGTTATATGAAACACAATCTTTAATTATTAAGAATTAGAGACAGAATGCAGGGGCGACATAGATACCAGCCCAGGCCATATCGCCGGCAAGGAAATGCCATTTTTTACCCGAACCCGGTGTTGTTTCTGTACCAGAAACTTTGCAATTACCTATACTTCCATCGGGATTTATGTTCCAAGTTTCAAACGGACGATAATCTTTGTTTCCGCCCATTCTTCCAGTAGCAAAATCATCCACATCGTATTCATAGGGAATATAGATTGATCTTAAGCGATATTGTGTTTCCACGCCTGTCGGATCATCACCTATAAAGTATTTTTTCTCTCTTTTGTGTTCATAATTGTGGCCTTCAGTATCTTCCCATTCATTTTGGTAGAACATATATGCACCACGGCGGTCATTCCCATTTTCGACTGATCGTTCAAATCCCTCTCCTTGTGAAGTAATTCCACGGCTTTCGTCTTTGTAATATTCTAAATATTGTTCATCCGCCTGGGTGGTCATACCAATTAATTCATTACTTGTTTCGCTCCAACCTTCTATTAAGGATTCATCAAAAGAAATATAATCACCACCAATTTCGTCGATGCTTAATGAGAATAATTTTTCTTTTGTTACTGCCATTTCTAAATGCTTATCTTGCTTATCTAAACATTCATCACGGTCAAATATCCAACTTTCATATTGTTTTTTATCGGGATCGTTTAGTGAGGAATGATATGCAAATCCACCATGAATCTCTAGGGTTCTTTTTTCAACCGTTTTTATTCTATCTTGTAAAAATTTAGGAAATTGCGGTAAAAGATCTGAATCATAATATTTTTTTAAATAACAATAATCGTTTCCACGTGTAGCTTCTTCATTTTCAGCGCCTGCTGCTGTATAAAAAGGCGATCCAGCTTGCGTATATGAATAAGAAACTTGTTGCACACATTCATTGAATTCAAACGTGAAAAGCTCTCTTTTAATCTCCTCTTCGCCTTCAGCTAATTTATCTTGTCCAACGCCGATTAATCGAACTCCGTAATCACCAACATTGCCAACGCTAAACGTTTTCCAATTATTGGTACTGTCCATAAATTCATACAAGGCTTGTTCATTATCTTCTGCCCCTTCAATATAGCTTAGTTGATCACTACAATAAGTATCAATAAAAGCTTGCTTACCTTTTTCGATTACGCTATAAACGGTTGCCCAAGAATCACTTTTAAAATCGACAGGATCACTAGGCACCATCTCGTAATTTGCTTTTAAAGACACATTGCTGTCAATCGCTTTATCTTTAGGAAATACCGCTTCGTCTTCGTCATCAATATGCCATTCAGAAAAACCATATTCTTCTGTTTCTGAATGCTCCTTCCACGGAATGGCATAATCTTTAATTTCGTTTAATTTGGTTCCTTTTTTAACACCATGAATAACCTTGGATTTAGTTGATTTAGAACCTTCTTTGAATACGCCATCACCAGCGTATAAACTAACTGTGAAGCCTTGATCCTCTTCCCATTTAATTTGTGATTGAATAAGGGCAGCGCATAAAAAGAAGGTAGCTAAAGTTGAAGTTACCGTTAAAGCAATTGTTAAACCTTTGGACTTTCTAAGTGACTTTGCGTACCACTCAAACGCCATCGGAATTTGGTAATACTTGCCATCAATTTTCCAATACTTCGCGTAGTTTAATAAATCTTCTTCGCGTTCGAAAACTTTAATCTTACCTTTCGCGATTTGCTTTTGGTATTTCTTCTGCCATTCTTGGACGGTATGGCCGTCATAAAACTTCACATTTTTTGCCATATATGTACCCCTTTTTATTAACTACTATAATTTACTCTCCGCTCAAGATAAAGTAAAGAAAATTAAGCGAAAAACTTACTAATCGCGCTTAAACTCTTATGATATTCATTAAAGTAGCCGCAGTGCGCAGATTTAGTTAAATAAACTAACTGACTACCTTTAATCGCGCGCTGCATCTTTTGATTCATGCTTAAGCGCGATTGATCGTAACGCCCACAAAGAATGAGCGTGGGTACTTTAATTTGTTTTAAAGTTTTACTTTCGTCCCAATTTAAAAGAGTGCCGAAACCAAACATATCATTGCTCCCCCACATCTTTCGGTAAATAAACTTACCATCATAATGCGGGTATTTACGGTATGGATAAGGCGAAGTATTCGTCTTATTTTTATAATGTGGTAAAAGTTTTTCTTTAAAAATCCGCCGGGCCTTTTGTGAACTAAATGATTGATTCTTGTAACAATTTAACCAATATTTTTTGTCTTCTCCTTTTAATAAAGATAAACAACGTTCAAGGTTAGTTTCGTTCCACGCCTTCGTAGAATATAAAGAAGAGAAGAGCACTAATTTCTTTAAACCTGTTGGTTGATATTGATGAATATAGGATAAAGCAAGCATCCCGCCCCATGAGTGACCAATGAGATAATAATTCTTAATTTTTAAATACTTTAATAAGTGATTTAATTCATTGACATAGGTAGCCATCGTATAAAGTTCTTCATGTCCACGAATGCTACTAGACTTTCCACAGCCAAGTTGATCATAAAGTACTACGGTATAACCATATTTAACTAAATCAGTTAACGGACGATAAATCGCGGTGTTACCACCTGGTCCACCATGTAAAATAATAACGACTGGTCGTTTACTTGATAAGGAACCATAAATATACACACAAGTGTGGTATTTACGATAAGGGATTTTCGTTATTTGTGGCATGAGGTTTACTACGTCTTTTTAAGATTAAACCGATTCCGCAAAGGAGTGACAAGACTAATTCAAAACACCGCGTAATGATAATTGAATAAGAATAAACACCACGGGCAATCCAATAGGCTAAAGAAACCACAATCGCAATGTTAAACGCTAAAGTTAAAGGAATTAAGATTCGCGCGGTAATGTAATAACGACGTTTACCCGTTAAGTAACTCATAATCGCGATGATGCCAGAGGCTAAACAAAGTAACGCAAAGATAACCGCTAGTGACATAGCGAAAGCTAGATCGGTTCCAGTTCCGTACTCACCATGGTAGGCGTTAATCATTGAGCGAATTGCGTTTGGAATGGCGAGGGCGGCTAGCGCTACACCACCAATTAATAAGCAAGAGTTACCCGCTTTAATATATGATTTATCATCCACATAGTGATCAAGCATATCCGCAGCGGTAATCTCCGCGTGCTTTCGTAAAGAGGTTACACTAATGGTGTTAATTTTCGTAATTAGTTTGACGGAAATTGAACGGTATTCGCTTGGGTTTAACATAATCATTGTCACGGCTTCCCAAACAAAGACCCAGGCAATAATATCAATAATCTCAGTCACCAGCGTCCGAATCGTTTCGTCTTCAAACCACTGATGTTGTTCGGAGAGCACCATCATAAAGAGAGCGAAGATACCAATGCCCATCATAATCATCGCGAGCACGAAATTTTTCGCCCCTTCGCGCTTACTCACATAGCGATAAAGTTCAAGTGAATGACGTAACGAAGTTAATAAGTCTTCTGGCTTATAGCCTCGTAAGTTATCCGCGTTAATCTTAATATCTGCTTTATAGCCAAGCGGGAAAGTATCAAGAATATCGTTAATCTCTTCAACGAATTCGTGGTTAAACTGCGGTAGTTTATTTTCCGCTAAATGAGGATTAAGGACTTCACTAATGTCCTCAAAGAAAAACACCACGGTGATAATTTTGTGCTCTTCATCGATGTCGTAGTGGTCACTTAAAATTTGTAATTGACGAGTGACCGATGGTGAAATTTCTCTTTTCTTCATAAATTGATAAGTTGGTGATCCCAACGGGAATCGAACCCGTGATTCAACCTTGAGAGGGTTGCGTCTTGAACCGCTTGACCATGGGACCGGGTGATATTATTTTACGCCAATTGCTTTTTTAATTCTATTTTCGATAGTTTCTTTACTTAAAATATGGAGGATGTAATAAAGGTTCGGTGAATTTTTATTGCCTGTTAAGGCAATCCGAAGCATTTCCGCGACATCACTCACCATCCCAACATATTGACTAGGATTCGCTTTATAATCTTTTCGGTTCGCGGCAAAGCCATATTTAGCGCCTAATGCTTTAAGACTGTTAAACCAATCCGCTTCGTTTAACGAATAATCATTACTCTTAATAAAGTCGGTGAGAACTTGAGCAATTAGTTCACGCTTAATATTCGGATTAAATGGGTAACCGTTTTGAATGATCTTTTGATATTCATCATCATAGAAGAAACGAACAATCGGATAAATATCCGAGAACTTCGCATAGTCTTTTCTTGGGTTTTCTTTATCACGTTCAATATTCATAATTTTAGTGAAATAGGCTTCATCGCGTTTAATTAAATCCGCTAAAGCGGGTTGATATTTATTCGCGTACTCTAATGCCCGCTTACTCATCTCTTGCGCGGAGAGAGTAGCTAAGAATTCTTTCGCAAAATAGGCTAATTTATTTAAATCAAATAAGGCACCATCAAGGCTCATCTTACTTAAGGAGAATTTAAATTTACTTAAATCAAATGACTTATTTTCAAGCGTCCATTGTTCAAAGTTAGAATTAGCGATACTCATTAAGTAAATTAATACGCCTTCCACGGGATAACCTTGTTCAAAGAAGAAGTTCACCGCTGCTTCTGGATCTTTCCGTTTACTTAATTTCCGTTTATTGCCATTATCAAGTTTTTGGATTAAGGGGAGATGCGCGTATTTAGGTAACCGCCAATTAAGTGCCTTAAACATTTCGACATGAATTGGTAAAGATGATATCCATTCTTCACCTCTAGTGACCGTGGTCGTACCCATAAAGTGATCATCGACGACGTGCGCGAAGTGATAAGTAGGTAGACCATCGCTTTTTAAGATGACGACATCAATATCGTTCTCGGCGATATCAATATCACCCCGAATTTCGTCATGCACCCGAATCTTATTATTGTGGTTACCATGACTTTTAAACCGGACAACATAAGGTTTCCCACTTTTAACTAGATTAATAGCTTCATCCGGAGTTAAATAGCGACATTTAGCATAGCTACCATAATAACCCGGGATTTGTTTACTCGCTTCTTGGACCTCACGAATTTCTTCTAATTCTTCAGGCGTACAGAAACAAGGATAGGCTAAACCTTTTTTCACTAATTCTTTAATGACAATTTTATAAATCTTGGCCCGGCGGGATTGCATGTAAGGACCTAAGATCCCTTTATCAACATCATCACCCGCATAACCTTCATCGGGCACAATCTTAAAATTCTTTAATTCACGGAGAAGCATTTCCCCCGCACCTTTAATTTCGCGTTTAGTGTCGGTATCTTCTAAGCGAAGAAAAAAGACACCTTTCGTTGATTTCGCTAATGAATAACTAACAAGCGAAGTAAATAGACTTCCGGTATGAAGATAGCCGGTTGGGGAAGGCGCAAAACGGGTCACTTCCGCGGACGGAATTAAATTCCGGGGCGGGTACTTGGCTTCTAAATCCCCAATCGTTTCTTTAATCTCAGGAAACATTAATTCCGCTAATTCAACTAGTTTGTCCATACATTTATTTTAACTTGAATACTGATTTTAGTTTATTTATAATAATACGGCACTCAATTTGCAGGTGTAGTTCAGTGGTAGAACACTACCTTGCCAAGGTAGTTATGCGGGTCCGATTCCCGTCACCTGCTCCAATTAGCATTATAGCACTGTAAACAGTGCTTTTTCTTTTATTTAGTGTTACTTATCAGTATAATTAAACAAGAGGTATTTTTTTATGGAATGGAGTAAAGAAAGCGTTCACGCGCTAGTCACAAAACAAAGAGAATATTTTTTAACGGGTAAAACCTTAAGTATCGCATTTCGGAAAGCGCAATTACTCAAGTTAAAAAATATGCTCATTAAATATCAAAGTGAAATTGAACAAGCCTTACACGAAGATTTAGGGCGTTGTGATACGGAAGCCTACTTATGTGATATTGGACCAGTCATCCTCGAATTAAACGAAACAATTCGTGGACTAAAGAAATGGGCACGCCCCGAACGCTTACGTTCTGGGATTGCGTGTTTCCCTTCCACCATGACCAAAATCTATAAGATGCCTTATGGTGTCTCTTTAATCGTGGCACCATTTAACTTCCCCTTCTTATTATCCGTTGGTGTTTTAATCCCCGCGATTGCGGGTGGTAATACCGCGGTCATTAAATGTTCAAGTAAATCAAAGGCCTCAACCGCTTGTTTACAAAAGATTATTGCCGCGACTTTTCCTGATCACTACATCAGTGTCGTTGATGGTGGTCACGATGTCGCTGATTTCTGCTTAAACGAACGCTTCGATAAGATTTTCTATACTGGCTCTCCACGCATTGGCGTTCACGTGATGGAGTGTGCCGCGAAGAATTTAACTCCGGTTACTTTAGAGTTAGGTGGCGAAACCGGGAACTGGTGTATTATTCGGAAAGACGCTGATTTATTAGATGCGGCGAAGAAGATTGCCTTCTTTAAGATTTGTAACAGCGGCCAAATTTGTATCAACATTAACCAAATTGCCGTGGCGGAAGAAGTTGCCGATAAATTTATTAAAGTCTTAAAGCAAGCGTTTATTAGTCAAATTGGTGAGCAAGCGTTTAAAAATCCGGAATACGCGAAGTTAATTACGCGGGGCGCTTATGATTATTGCGCCAAAGAAGCGGAAGAATATCGTGACCGCATTGTCTTTGGTGGCGAAGGGGATCCCGAAACTTGTAAATATAGCCCCACGATTATCTATCCAGTGAAGATTGATGAAAAGATTGTGAATCACGAACTCTTCTCACCCTTACTTCCAATCGTCACTTATAAAGATAACGAAGTTGATCAATTATTAAATACGATTGCCCGTCGTGAACATGGCTTAGCCTTATATTTATTTACGAAGGATATGAGCTGGGCAAGAAAAACCATGTCCACTCAACAATATGGCGGTGGCTGTGTGAACGAAGTCATTATGCATATGGTGGTTAAAGGTGCGCCTTTTGGTGGCACTGGTCATTCGGGTATGGGTTGCTATCATGGTGTTTGGGGCTTTAGAGAATTCACTCACCCATCCACCGTTTTATTTGGTAAAACAAAATTAAATTTACCAATGCGACAACATCCATATAGCAAAAAGAAGAAAGACTTCTTAAAACGTTTTATTAAGTAAGTTAATTACTAATAAAAAACAACTAGTTGGTTTTTGTTATTAATAATAATTATATGTATTACCTGTGGTCGGCGTGCTGGTAAAATCACCAGTAGTGCCAGTAAACATATCTGTTACCGGATCGGTGAGATTGTCAGTAGAAGGACAAGTAAAAATCTCTGTGCCTGTTCCGTTTTCGTTAACTTTAAGTGATCTGCAACCATAGAACATATTATTGTAGCAATAGTCTGCCAATTTAGTGGCGGGCAATGAAGGCGCTTTAGTTAAATCGTAACAACCATAAAACATTGCTTGGTAACATCCCTTAGAAAGTTTATCCGTTGGAAGTAACAATTGTGAAGCATCGCGAACATTAAATCCTTCACCGGCTGTATATTCGAATCCAAAAAGATTACAAAAGCTGTATTCTGGAATTTCATCAGCGTAATTAATTAAACTACGGATATCTCCACTAATATCCCAAAATCTATCATTATGTCCTTGTTCTTTAAATTCAAAATAAAAATATTCGTCTTGCGATAGCGAGAGAGTTTTGCTGGTATTGCGGATATAAAACTTTTCGCCCGCTTTCATCGGAAACATAAAATCAGTAGTGTCAGGATCGCCATCCCAAGTATGCCAATCACGCCCATCAACAGAAATTTGAATAGTCTTTTCTAATTGTGAAGTAAGATTGTCACTATTAGTTTTCCATCCTATGCTCACGCCATCGCTATAATCACAAACGGCGGTAAAACATAAATCTTTGCAATCGATTGGTCCGGGATCTTGCCCATTGCCACAAGAAAAAGCAAACAAAAAACACGGAAGAAAGGAAATAACTGTAACAATTTTTTTCACGTTTTGATTATAGCAAATCTAATATTATGTATCAAAATACTATTATTTTTTAAATAAAATATTTAAAATTTACATTTATCGTCTTTTATTTTAAAATAATGTGAGTATGAAAAAGGCCAAGAAAAAAAGTGCATTCTTCCTTTTATCAATATTTGCCGCTGTGCCTATTTTATTTGGGCTCACTAGTTGCACACGAACAGAAACAAAAAATGAAATATCTGACTACCACGACGCTGAAATTGGTTTTTTTGATAAATCCGATAAAGAAGCAGCCCAAAAATCAAGACAATTTGTTTTCCCTCATTGGCATGAATACGATAACGATGAAAGAGGCCATCAGGCCGCCATCGAGGATGTAAAAAATGGAAAACTGGATGGTTTTATTGCTGATTATCCAATTGCTGAATATCTCATCAATAATTCGCCAAATATAACTAGCCTCAATCAATTAATTCATTCATATGGTGACAGCGATTTTGGATATGCCCTTGCTTTCTGTCGCCCTACTTCTTATTCAGAACCTTATGACCTTGAAAATCATTTAAATAGCGCGATTGATTATCTCAACAAAAGTCAAACTATTCAATCATTGAAAACGAAATGGTTTGATGTTAATAGCACTAAAACACTAACTGACATAAAAGATGCTGGGCCTAACCCAATTAAGTTAAAAGTCTACTATGACCCCGAATGTCCGCCTATGTGTTATAAAGACGAAGGCGACAATTTAACTGGTTTTGAATATGATTTGCTAATAAACGCTATTAACTATCATAACGAAAATCACCGAGATGGAGAACCCGTGTACGCTCTTGATTCGACGGAATACTCCACTGTATCGGGTCAAACGAAAGATGACAAAATTTTTGACTTTAGGCAAAAAATTTGGAATACAGACTTTCAAGATCGTTCTCTACTAATTGGTTGTATTCCACATCGTGATTCTTGGATACGGCATAAATCCGATGAGGAATGTATTTTTTCTTCGAACCCTATCCTTGATACTAATGGCGTGCGTTTTGTGGTCAAAACTCCTGATGATCAAATTCATAGTCTTAGTCAATTAAATGATTACAATCGACGGATTGGCATTAAACCTAACTCATTATTCGCTAATGACGTGAAAAATGAATTACCTAACGCTCAATACTATGTATATAACTCGACCACCGATTGTATTGCCGCGGCTCGTTCTAATAAAATTGATGCCTTCTTCACTACCGAAGTTGAAGCCAGCCTACTTGGCAATGATTTCAAGACACTATTTGATAGTTTTCCTGAAGAGATTACTGCCGAAACATCATTTGCATTTAATAGCAACGCAACCGGTAGAAAAATTTGTGATGAATTTAACGCATTCTTTAAAGATTCAAAGTATCAAGAAGAAATAAAGGCTTTACAACATAAATGGCTGAGTCTAGATAATGCGAAAAATCTACCACAAGCCGAGCCTTTACCATATAACCCTAATGGTGAACAACTTATTTATTACACACCGGCAGATTCTTTACCATACGATTACTATAGTCCTGAAAAAAAAGAATTCTCTGGATATGAAATTGATTTGCTTAGGTTATTTGCTAAGAAGTGTGGCTATAACATCAAGGAGGAAAAAGAAGCTGGGTTTGATACCGTCATTAGTAAAGTGACAACCGACGATACAGGACTTTCTATTGGCGGCGGTTCTTTAACCGGTGTTACTACTAGCGGCATTGTTTTCTCTACCTCCACTTCAGAAAGCAAAGTAATTGGTGTGGTCTTAAACAAGACCTTCTCCGATAACCGTAGTTTTTGGCAAAAGATTGTTGATGCTTTCTATTCCACCTTTATTGAAGAAGGACGGTATAAGTTATTCTTACAAGGTATTCTTAATACCTTCTTAATTGTGATTGCCTCAATTGCGGGTGGTACAATCATTGGTTTCTTACTCTTCTTATTATTAAGAGCGACGAACTTAAAGCTACTTGATAAGCTCTTAGGCGCGGTGTCGTGGCTATTAACTGGACTCCCTGAAGTTGTTACGCTTATGATCTTCTTCTACGTTATCTTTAGGAATGTCCAAATTGAAGGATTAATTGTCTCGATGGTTGTCTTCTCGCTCCTCTTTGCTTGTTCCGTCTTCTCCTTACTAGGACAAGGCGTAGCGACGGTTGATAAAGGACAAGAAGAAGCCGCGACCGCGTTAGGTTATAAACGGCGGACCACCTTTATGAAGATTATCTTACCCCAAGCGGCGAAACAGTCTTTACCTGGTTATAAGTCCGCGATTACTTCTTTAATTAAATCAACTTCAATCGTTGGTTATGTCGCGGTTCAAGATTTAACTAAGATCGCTGATATTATTCGTAACCAAACCTTCGAAGCCTTCTTCCCGTTAATTGCGGTGGCAATTATTTATATTCTCTTTGCGCTACTCTTCGAATTTATTGTCAACCGCATTAACTTCTCCACCGATCCAAAACACCGGAGTCAAAAACGAATTATACGAGGGATAAAGACCGATGATAATTGAGATTAAACATTTAAATAAGAAGTATGGCCAATACACTCCATTAAGGGATATTAATCTTAAGATTAACCAAGGAGAGGTTATTTCAATTATTGGTCCATCGGGTACGGGTAAATCAACTTTACTCCGTTGTATTAATCTACTGGAAACACCTACCGGTGGAGAAATCCTTTATAAGGGACAAAATATTCTGGCCCGGCGCTTTAAAAAAGCGCTCTACCGCCGGAAGGTTGGAATGGTGTTTCAAAACTTTAACCTCTTTAACCATTATTCGGTGATTGAAAACGTCATGAAGCCACAAACTACGTTATTAAAACGGAGCCGCCAAGAAGCTTACGATAAAGCGGTTAAATTATTACGCCAAGTGGACTTATATGATAAACGCTTTGCCTATCCTGATGAATTAAGCGGTGGGCAAAAACAACGGATTGCGATTGCGCGGACGCTTGCGATGGATCCAGAAGTAATTCTTTTTGATGAACCGACAAGCGCCCTTGACTCCTCACTAGTCTTAGAAGTTTTAAATGTGATTACTAGTTTAGCGAAAACCGGTATCACCATTCTTATCGTTACCCACGAAAAAGACTTCGCCAAGAAAGTCTCAACCCGGGTGGTTTTTGTGGATGATGGAATGGTATGTGAAGAAGGGACACCTAATCAAATCTTTGAACACCCCAAGAACGAACGGACCAAAGAATTTATTTTCCATACCCAAAGTTGGGATTACCAAATTATGGATCGTTCTTATGACTATAAGACCATTAATAAATCAATGCTTTCCTTCTTAAACGCGAACTATATTGGTAAGAAAACGATTACCACGATGGTCCAATTACTTGATGAAACATTTAACTCGATCTTACTTAAAGCTACCGAAAGAAAATTTATTATCCGGATTGCGGTGAAATACGATAAGAAAGCCAAGAAAATGCTCCTTCGTTATAACTATGATGGTGTGGATGCTAATAAATTAGCCGAACTATTAGACGAGACGAATGCAACCACGAAAGTAATTAAGAAATTAGCAAGCGTCAGTAGCGCTAGTCAATATAAAAGCGATGTTGAATTTAAATTAACCCAAAAGTTAAGTTAATTCCAATAACGTAATTATAACTCCTTACTTTTGTTATATAATTTTCTTAGTGAGGTTATATTTATGAAAGGAAAAGTTTATTTATTATTAGCGGTACTCGCTACCCCATCATTATTTGGTTGTCAAAATAACACCATTTGTTCGTTTGTCTTTAATAGTGACTACCTATTATTAAATAATGAGCGCCATTATCAAAAAGACGAAAAGAAGCCAGTTACTCTTACCTTAAAACTTCAAGAAGGCTATGTCCCACCCACCGCTGATTTACCCTTCCCAGACGATTTAACGGTTTTAATTGGCGAAAGAGTAGGCGAAAAAGGTAAAGACTACGAATATAAGTTTAATGATGATAAAGAAAGCGCTACTTTATCTCTACCGATCGTTGATGATATTACAGTTACAGCTTATAAAGATAATAGTGATAACTACTTCCATGTCAACGAGCAGACATTTATCCAAGCAGTGACTATGGCTGACCCCGAGATTGAATACGCGCAACGTTCATATGAATCAGGGGTGGTTTCGAGTGGCTCAATTGCATCCTTACAATATCTTGAAGATTATATTTCACCAACTATCTATCATAAGTTTTCTAGAAGAATAGACGCCACGGGAAATATTGTTTACCCCGCCGAAGAAAGTTATGTTAAAAAAATGAATGAAGATGAATATGTTAAAAAAACGCGCGAAGGTTGGAAAGAATGGAGCGAAGAAAAATCCGCTGAAGCAGATGAATTCTTAAAACCAACAAACTTTAGTGTTAAACAACAATTAGATGCGCGCGAGATTACTTATGACACCATTAAAGACTCATATGATCAAGAAAGACACGGATACTTTTTTACTGGTACATTCGCTTCTAAACCTTACACCTATGCGCTAGCATTTTATAAAAACCGTTTGACTTTTTTTGCCTATGAGTATTTTTCTGAGGATACACATACAATATACGGCACAATGAACTTTACTTATGGTACAATTCAACCTATATATCCACCAGATTCGGAGGTTAAATAGCGAAACGTTTAATCTTGTTATTAACACCGCTTTTATTACATATCAAAAAAACAGCCAAAACAGCTAATTTTAAATTAGTATCGTTCGTTACTTATTTGCTCTTTTCAAGGACAAATCAAATCCTTGATAGACAAACGCAAAGACAATATAGGTAAATAAAGCACCGAAGGCAACATCGGTTAAAGAATGTTTACCCATGTGGATACGGTTATAACCATAAAGGATGACATACGCACAAGCAAGACCGAAGACAATATATTCAACCATCTTGCTAGATTTCTTAAAATTACTAACTAATGCAGGATACATAAACGCCATCGTCGCAATCGTCATATTGATACTAGGCCAACTCTTGAGGCCATCTTCCTTACCAGCGGTATATGGAAGCCATTCCCACCAATTGCGGAAAAACTCTCTTTCATGACCCGGATGTTGTTCAAGTAAATAATAATAGCGTGGCCGTGAGGCTAGTAGTTTCAGCCACGAGTTAGCCCAATCGCTAATCACACCTGCCACTAAAATCGTTGCGCCTACCATAATTAAACGTTCGGGATGAGTGTCGTCAATGATAAAATAACAAGCGACTGGCACCCAGGCATAAATAAGAACCCAAATTAAGACACTAACAAACCATGCACCGGTAAAATCACCAAGAACTTTTCTTAATTTGTCACCGTTATAATTATCGGAAGAATAAGCGGCTACGAACACAGAAATTACTAATAATACCCAAGCTAAGAAAGTATAATTCCCGCCTTTCTTTTTAAAAGCTTTAAATAAACACATGCCCGCTGCTGGATATAAACAATAGGAAATAATTGACCCATAAGTCGCAAAATGATCACCGATAACGGTTTTATTATATAAAGCAGCATCGATATCAAAATCTAAAAATGATCCGACTAGGATAGAAATTAGCATGACGCCTAAAATACCTATAGCACAAATCATTGGCATGCCTAATAAATTACGTTTTAAAAATTTGTTCATTGTTTTTCTTCCTAACCTGAATAATAAAGATTATATACCTTTTAAACAAAAAAGTGGTCAGAACAGTGGACCTTAATCTATTTGCTTAAAAGACTAGCGACTATCTTAGCAATAATGGTTTAGGTTGGGCGACTAAAGCATTGTCAAAAATTAGGAGTTTGCATTTTTTGCAAATTGCTTTCCTTGATAATTTGATAGACTTTAATAATTTATTTGATAGTCATGACACAAGTATGGAGAAATTTTTTTATACTAACTACATCAGTGCCTTCATAAAAATTAATTAAGAGTTTTTTAAATTTAGATACATTTTTGGCGTCGATTATCAATAGACCAATCCCTTGTGCTATTAAATAATGATTAGCAACAATTACCGCGGTTCTTTTATTTCCGTCATTATATACTTGTGTTTTCATGATGTATAAGCAAAGTTCAATCGCTATATCAATCGCGCCGATTTTTTGGCTTAAGATTTTGTTAAATTCTTCTTTGACCAATTGTTCAATTGGAAGTGGTGGAATGTAGGAAGTCCCGCCAATCTTAACTGGTACTCCTCTGATTCTTCCGCCTTCTTGATAAAATCCTTCATTGACTAATTTAGCCACATAAGAAGATAAATAATAATCACTTGGCGATTGTAAAACGTTTTCGTCAAGAATAAATTCCCATGCGTGTTTCAGATTTAATAATTTTTGAACATCATTTGTCGAAGCGTTTTTAATTCTTCCATTTTCAATAATTTCTTCGGTGTCGGGAAAAGTAGTGGCAATGCCTTCTAGGATGGCTTGATCATAAATAATAACGTTGCGGTTTTTTCTCGCAAAATCAATACATAATTTCGCTTTACTACTTAATTCAGTAGATGAGTAGTCTAACTCCGCTAACTGCCGATCAATTAATCTAATTTGTTTCCTTAATTCACGCGCTACTTTGTTGTTGCGCACTAAAAGGTTGTATAGATCATCGCTATAAACATCAACATAAGTTGATTTAACTTTATCGAAAACTCTTTTTCGGATATAAAGATATTTTTTTGCGCCAATCGTCTTTATTTCAGGAGTTCCGTCATACGGCAAAAGCTTTAATCTAGTCTCGAGATCAGTTTTATTTCTTAATAAATCTTGAATTGTATTATAATTTTTCATAAACTTCTTAGGGAACTTTTCTTTTACATACTATATCATTTGTTCCCTAAATACAAGCAAAAAATAAATAGAACATCATTGTTGTATTTTTTTAATATCAATTATAAATATGGTATACTCGCTCCAATTTTCTTAATTCTATTTTAGCGACTCTTAAATTATTCTTTATTCTTTTATATTCATTTGCTTGATTAATTGCTTCATTTGACTTAGGCGAATTGACTTTGCCAATATAAACAGAAATTACTCTACCGTTCTCTTTAAATTTTCGATATACAAACGAAGAATTATTAATCTTAGCGATATAAATACTGCCACGTGGTAAAGATCTTAGTGATCTTTCGTAGATACTAACATTTTCTTTTAGTCTAGCGACTTCTTCTTTGAGAACATTAGAAATAACACTCATGCCGTTATTATACAACTTTTAATTAAAAACACAATAAGGTTGTATAAATAATTTTATTAAAAATGGTCGGAACAGTGGGATTCGAACCCACGACCTCTTGGTCCCGAACCAAGCGCACTACCAAACTGTGCTATGTCCCGACTAGTATTTATTATCGTTAATTAATAAGAAAAATCAAATAAACTTAATTGCTCATTTTCGCGCATTTCACCAAACGCCCCCATCGCCTTTAACCGCTCCAGGTGTTTCTTACTCACGGGCGAACGATCCGCGAAGTCTTCGATACTCGTAAAGCCCTTCTTTTCGCGGGCTTTGACAATCCCTTCCGCTGCCGCGTCACCTAAACCATCTAAGACGATAAAGGGTGGGATTAAGGCTTGATGCTCTTCATCAATCACAAACTCACTCGCTTTTGATTTATTCACATCAATATGAACAAAACGGTAACCCCGTTCCGCCATCTCAAGTGCCATCTTGAGTGTATCAATAATATCTTCTTCTTTCGTCGAAAGTTTTTCCGTTTCACGCTTATTACTTAATTCATTTAGACGGGCAATAATACCCTCTTTTCCTTTCACCATAGCATCAATATCGTATTGAGCGGAACGCGTTGAGAAATAAACCGCGTAGAAGGCTAGTGGATGATAGATTTTAAAATAACCAACCCGCACCGCTTGCGTAACGTAAGCCGTTGCGTGGGCCCGGGGGAAAAGATATTTAATCTTTTGACACGAATCAATATAGAAATCAGGGACATCATTCATCTTCATCACTTCAAGATATTCTTGTTTGACACCCCGACCTTTCCGGACATCTTCCATGACTTTAAAGGCGATGTCATTGGGGACCCCGTGCCGCATTAAATAAATCATAATATCATCCCGGCACCCAATAATATCCTCTAACGATTTAGCAGTTTTATTTTGGAGTAAGGTTTCCGCGTTATTTAGCCACACGTCCGTACCGTGCGTAATGCCTGAGACCACTAATAAGTCATTAAAGGTATGAGGCTTCGCAGTTTGAAGCACTTCTTGCACAAAGGGTGTACCAAATTCGGGTACCCCCATTGTCCCCGTTTTAAATTTAAGATAATTATCCGATAGATGAAGTTCATCAGGCGAAGTAAATAATGACAAAACTCGTTGATCGCCTAAAGGAATCTTGGTGAAATCAACCCCCGTTAATTCTCCCATCATCTTGAGCGCCAGTGGATCTTTATGACCAAGTAAATCAAGTTTAAGTACCGTGTCATGAATGGTTGAGAATTCAAAATGCGTCGTTTCCCAGTTTGCATCGATATCATCCGCGGGGTGTTGAATCGGTGTAAAGTCATGCACATTAAATTCTTTGGGGATAAGAATAATGCCACCTGGATGTTGACCAGTTGTCTTCTTAACACCCGTACATTTACTTGCTAAATATGACTGATAGGCTTTTGAAACTTCACTTAAATCTTTATGCATGCTTCGAATAAAATAATCTTTCACGCAACCAAAGGCCATCTTATCTTTATATGTCCCAATCGTCCCAGCGCGGAAGACGTGGTCACGGCCAAAGCGTTCTCTTAAATAATCGTGCGCCCGGCTTTGATAGACACTCGCGAAATTTAAATCAATATCCGGAATCTTCGTCGACTTCTCATCAAAGCCAAGGAAGGTTTCAAACGGAATATTTTGGCCGTCTCTTGCTAATTCATGCCCGCAATCCGGACACTTCTTCGCGGGTAAATCAATCCCAGAAATATATTTTGGATCTTCGTTCCAAATGATTTTCTTACAATGCGAACAATAATAATGTGGTGGCAATGGATTAACTTCGGTGACGCCAAGTAAAGTCGCAATAAAAGATGAACCAACTGAACCACGGCTACCAACAAAATAACCATCGTCATTAGCTTTCTTGACGATCTCGCGCGCTAAGAGATAGTTCACCGCATAGCTTTCCTTATCACCAATAATCCGTGATAATTCAAGTTCAAGACGCTCACTAATCATCTTGGGTAAGGGATCACCATATAATTCTTTCGCTTTTGAATAAGCAAGTTCCCGTAATTGGTTATCCGCGTTATCAATATGGGGAGTATAAAGCCGGTCTTTCACTGGCTTTACCACTTCACACATCGCTGCGATTTTATTAGGATTAGTGATCACGATTTCTTTGGCTTTCGCTTCACCTAAATATTTAAATTCTTCAAGCATTTCGTCAGTCGAATGGAAGTATTGTTCGCCCGCTGGATGATAGTCATGGTTTTTCACATATCCGCGTGGATTAGTGCACAACGGATGCGCTCGGTGATTAATGCCATCCGTCGCAATATAAACTTCCCGGAAGACTTTGTCTTCAGGATTTAAATAATGAACGTCCCCGGTTGCGCAAACGGGTAAGCCAAGTTCATCCGCTGCATCCATAATGTCTTTAATCGTCCGCTTAATCTCTTCTTCGTTTTTTAACTCAGGCATTGGTGAAGCATAGCGATACGCTCTTGGTCCATTCTCATCATTACTATATTCAATCCGCGAATATTTATATTTATAGATTAAAGGATAGTAACAACTTAAAGGTTGAATCTCGATGTAGTCATAAAACTTCATCGTCTTTAATAAAATATTTTTTAAGCGGGTATGCGCGTGCTCAAATACTTCCCCATTAAAACAGGCACTACCAATAATTAAGTTTTGCCGGACCTTACTAATTTCGTCCCGCGGAATCTTGGGGACTTCCGCTAAATATTCAAGATGAGATTTGGTGACTAAATTAAATAAATCTTTTAAACCTTGTGCGTTTTTCGCTAAAACCACACAATGACTAGGCCGCATATGTTTAAACATATCGTTCGTGGTCATAAATTCACCTAAGTCGCGGTGAAGCATCTTGGGATTTTTCTCAATAAACTTTGTTAATAAGGAACTCCAAACATCACTTAAAACTTTCGCGTCAAAATCTGCGCGGTGGGCTTTATCATCATCATAAATATCTAATTCAAGACGACGAGATAAGGCACCGAGGTTATGGGCTTTCGCGTCGGGGAATAGATAACGCGATAATGATAAGGTATCAATCACCGGATTTTGAATCGGTGGTAGCCCCATCCGCTCAAGTTCACCATTTAAAAACGAAATATCAAACGCGGTGTTATGCGTGACGATAATCGCATCACCGATAAAGTCTTTAATCTTGGGCCAGAGTTCTTTAAAGGTCGGCTGACCTTTCACCATTGTTTCATCAATGTGCGTTAAGTTCTTCGTCGATTCGCTTAACGGACATTCAGGATTAATTAATAAATCCATTTGACCAAGTGGTAAATCGTTTTGGACTTTCACCGCCCCAAATTCAATCACGCGGTCATAGCGGGCGCTTAAACCCGTGGTTTCTAAGTCAAGGCATACATAGGTTGCACCCCGTAAAGGGACATCAGAATCATTAAAGATGTAATTAAGTTTCCGGTCAACTAGATACATCTCACAACCGTATAACACTTTAATATCATTCTTTGCCGCTTTTTGGGCGTAAGGGAAAGCTTGAACGACACCGTGATCGGTAACCGCAATGGCTTTATGCCCCATGGCTTTGGCGAGCTTAATATAATCTTCTACACCAGCGACGCCATCCATTTGGGACATATTCGTGTGTAAATGAAGTTCAACGCGCTTTTCTTTCGCGTCATCACTCCGTTTAATCTCATCGGGTAAGATATCAAGATAATGAACCATCACACTCATTTCGTGACTCCGTTCATCCATCGCTGCGCAACCACGAATTCGGACTTTTGTGAAGGTACGTTTACCTTTCACAACGTTACAATTTTTATCGATTAACTGCATCTTTTCGATTTGACAAGTGGTCTTATTTTCCATCGCCCGGAAAGAGATCGCACTGATTTTATTACCAATCCCACCAACGAGCATCTTCTTCCCCATCTTGGTGGTGCGAATCGCGGCCTCATAGACTTCTCCATCAATATCAACATTGGTTTTCTTATCTTTCGGAATCTTAAAGAAATCTTCGTAGACTTCGTAATCGCCCCGCTTAAACATCCGTTTCTTGTCGCGTTCTTCGTGCATAAGTTTTAAATTGTGTTCGAGTTCATCTAGATAAAGATTTTCCGCCGCTTTGACTTTAGCCGCGTGTTCTTCGTCTTGACTCGCTTTATCAGATTCATCTAGTTCATGATGTTTTTCGTTAATGGTCTCTTCTAGACTCTTAACGCGCCCAGTAATTTCGTTAGGTAAAGTTTCCGCTTTTAAGCCATAAGAAAAGAAAGTTAATAAATCCATAAAATCATTTACGATAGGTAGATTACGGTCTCTTTCTTCTTTATTTAGATAGGTAAAAGTTAAAATGTTTTCGTCTAATTTTAGTTTGCCCTTAAAAGGAAAATGATGCACATCTAAGTGCCAATCTAAGAATAATGCTTCAATATCTTTAAAGCGAGGATGAGTGCGATAAGAAAAACTCATCTTATAAGGATAATTAATGTTCTTTAATGCATCTAAGAAAGTTCTTAAAGAAGGATAGGTCCAGGGGGTGGATTTAGCAATCATCATCACCCACATATTCTTCGCAAACGAATCACGATAAAGCGCATCAAACTCTAAATCAAAATCACTCGGATTAAGGTTAATAGATGTTAAAAAGCGCGTCATCTTCTCGTTCATACAATTAACCCAAAGATATCTTTAAATAAAATCACTACCGCGAGTAACATCAAGAAGAGTAAACCCACTAACGAGAGAATACCTTTCACCTTGGTAGGAATTTGTTTCTTAGTCACTCCTTCATAGGCAATCACCACGAGTGTCCAACCATCTAATCCCGGGAAGGGTAAAAGGTTAATAATCGCGAGGTTACAAGAAATCATTCCCCACATATAGAGATAACGTTCAAAGCCAAAGTTAGCGAGTACCCGGCTACTCATTGACGCAATCGCGAGTGGCCCGCCAAGACTAGAAATATCACCCGTAAAGATTTTTCCTAACGCGACAAAGATGGTGGAATTCGATTGACACCACTCATCCCACGTAGCCGAAAAACTTTGTCCAGCGTTATAACGCACGATAGTCCGTTTAAGGGCAATCCCAATCGGATCCCAACCATTTTGATCTTTGTTTAACTTTAAAGTAATTTCAACGGGAATAAGCTCAAGTTTTTCATCTTGTAAAGATTTAAATTGCAGCTTAGCTTTAATCTCCTTCTTAGAATCTTTATTGAGTAAATACGGCGAATCTGGATCAACGGTATTGTTGATTTTGCCTCCCGCATAATAGACTCCTAAAGCAGCGCGATACTCCTCTTTCTTTTGATTATCACTTAATTTACTAATTCTCGCTTTTTCCTTATTTAGCCATTCTTCATCGTTAAGTTTTCCATTATTAATCGCTAATACAGTTAATAGAGCGTTATTATCAACTTTCTCTTTGCAATATTTATCAATGACAGTATTAACTGGTTGAGCAACATATAAACCAAGCGAAGTGGTTAAATCAGGGTCAACTTTTGTGGTAGTCACCGCGTTCTTCATGACCAAAACATAATTATTACCACCAAAACTTACTGCATCATCAAGAACAAAACACGTGGTTTGTCCACCTTCCACTGCAACCGTTTGGAGTGGTTCTTGGACTAACGCAAGTGCGTCACCATCTTGGATTTGTATATATGATTTATCGACCGTAGTAACAATGCTACTGGTCCAATTATCAACTTGGTGCGACATATCAAAGAAGATATGCGGGAAAGCAGCGTTATGAATAAAGATTAAGATAAAACCTAAAATAAAGTTTAAAGTGACACCCGCGCTCACGATAATCGCACGTTTATAACGAGCAACACCTTCTAGACTCCGGTTAGGGGGAATATAACCAACCGTATCATCCGCCATCCCTTCGCCATACATCGCGACAAATCCCCCTAAAGGAATCGCGCGTAAGCTCCAAACAGTTTCGTGTTTTGCACTCCGTTTACTGTGCCAAATCTGGGGACCAAAACCAATCGAATAATTAAAACAATAAACATTAAAAAGTTTGGCCGCACCTAGATGCCCTAACTCATGAATACCAATGAGGACGCCTAACGCAACAATAAAGAGTAAGATGCCAACGAGCCACTCCCACCACGCCATTATAAGGAACCCTCCAATAAGCTAGCGGTCTTCGCCCATTCTCTCGCGTCGTGATCGGCTTGTACTAACATCTCATAATCCGGATGTTTTTTATTTTTAAAAGTTTTTAAGGCTAAAGCAACAATCCGTTCAATATCTAAGAAAGAAATCATATTCTTTAAAAATAAATCCACCGCCACTTCATCCACCGCGTTTAACACACACGGCATGATGCCACCCATCTTAATCGCCTTAATTGCATAACCAACCATTGGGTAGCGACTCGGATCAAAATCATGGAAATGGAAATGGCCAAATTCATTAATTGTTTTAGCTTTAATCACGTTCTCGGGTAAAGTAGAACGCATTAAGGCGTAACGGATGGGTCCTTCCATACTAGGAGGAGTAACTTCCGCTAAATAAGTGCCATCTTTTAAACGTAATAAAGAATGAACATAGGATTCATCATGCATTAAGACTTGGATGTGATTAAGCGACATATTAAATAAGTAATAAGCTTCGATAATTTCAAAGCCCTTGTTTAACATGCTAGCACTATCAATGGTCACTTTTTCGCCCATCCGCCAAGTCGGATGTTTAAGTGCCATCGCGGGTGTGACGTTAGCTAAATCAGCGCGGGATAAATGACGGAATGCGCCGCCACTCGCGGTAAGGATAATATCGCTTACTTCTTTACGTTTTGCCATTTGTAAGCATTTATAAATCGCGGAGTGTTCACTATCAACTGGATAAATCGTGCTCTTTGAATGTTTAAGAGCGTGCATCACTAATTCACCACCCACGACTAAACTTTCTTTATTCGCTAAGGCGATATCCATATTTAAACTAATCGCCTGTAAGGTTGGCGCTAGGCCCACAAACCCAACTAACGCGTTTAATAACATATCCGCTTTCGTCTCAGTTAATAAAGTCATTAGTCCTTCTTGACCAGAATAAAACTTAATCTGAGGATATTGTTTCTTATACGGCGTTAGTGCTTCATCACTAATCGCGTAGATCGCTTTAACAGTTGGATGTTTTTTAAGAATATCAGGAATAACTTTAACATTATGACCAACTGAGAACCCCACTAAATCATATAAATCATGACGGCTTAAAACGGCGAGCGCCTGCTCGCCGATATTACCGCTAATGCCATAAATGATTAAATGACGCCCCACTCTAAGAAACTCCAGTTATTCGAAATAAACGCGACGAGGATCGTTAACGCTAAAGCGCCAAAAAGCGCGGAATCAATTCGGTCTAAGACGCCACCATGCGGACCTAAGATATGCGAATAATCTTTTTTATTAAATTGGCGTTTAATGGCGCTAAAGGCAAAGTCACCTAAATCACCAACGAGTGGTAAAACCACGCTACAAAGGAAAATCCAATACCAACGATCAAGGGTGAAGAAAGGAAGAAGGGGTGAATGACACGCCGCACACACAAGCGCCATCGCCATTGAAAGAATTAAGGAAACAATAATTCCACCAGCGAAACCTTCCCAAGTTTTCTTCGGCGAAATCCGGGGATTAATTTTGTGTTTACCAAATAAGACACCCACAAAATAAGCGCCCATATCGTTAAAGCAAATAGCGATGAGTAAATAAAATAAGAGTAAGGCCGATTGACAATACTTAAAGTAATTACTGCTCACATCTACCGCTATTGATACATCTGGTTCCGCAAAAAGATTAAACGGTATATAACGGATATATAAAACCGCTTGAAAACCTAATGCTAGTAAAAGGGTGACCGCAATAAGGTAACAGGCATCCATCACGGTGAACTTTGGTTTAAAGACAATAACTAAGAAATACATCATAATCATCACCGCTAGGGCAATGGGCGAAAGCCAGATAGTGCCAAAGGCCATATTAATATCGAAATCTTTAAATTCATTAATTAAACCGTGCTTAATAACTACCCAGAAAATCAGTGCGTACATTGTGACAAAGACCGTCGCCCAGAGTAAGAAAGATAAACGCCGGGAAGGAAGACTCGCAATTTCGTAAGTAGCCACGCCAATCACGAAAACAATTAACGCTAAATAAAACCACCAACCAACGAAAACGCAAGGAACGACCACCATCGCTACTAAAGCACCGATGATAATCCGTTTCTTCATACTCGCTTTGGTATCAGTCGATAATTCATTCGTTTTGATTAAGGGCTTTTTTGAATTATTAGGCATGTTTTAAGCCTCCGTATCTTCTTTCTCGGGAACTATATTCTACTAAACATTGGTGAAGATTTTCAATATGAAAATCTGGAAAAGGCGTGGGGTCGAAAATTAATTCGCTATAGGCTAACTGATAAAGCATGAAATTCGATATCCGACATTCACCACTCGTCCGAATTAATAAATCAATTGGTCCTAGTTCATGAGCGTATAGATATTTTGCAAACGTCTTACTATCAATTTGTTTTATCTTTTGTTTAATAATCGTGTTCACCGCGTGAACAATATCATCTTCGCCCCCGTAATTAAGACAAATGTTTAATTTCATTCCCTGGTTAGCACTAGTGGCTTTAACCGCTTTATCAATCGCAGCCACTGTTGATGAAGGTAAGCGATGATAATCACCCGAAATATAAAGTTTCATCTTATCTTTCATTAAACGCGGTAATTCCCGTTTTAAGAATTGTTCGAGATATTTAAATAATAACCGTACTTCGGTTTTCGGACGTTTCCAGTTCTCGGTCGAGAAAGCAAACAAGGACGCGCCCTTAATACCAAGACGACTACACTCTTCCATTAAATCCATCAGTTGACTAATCGCTACCCGATGACCATATGTGCGTGGTTTATGATGCGCTTTTGCCCACCGACCATTCCCGTCCATAATAAAAGCAATGTGCTTTAAAGGTTTACTTAATTTAAAAGCTGACTTCTTCATAATCTTTTTTATTATACAATAAAAAAGAAAGAGCAAGCAAAACTATTCCAACAAAAAATCAAAAATATTAATCACTTTGTATCCGTTATCAAGGTGACCAAATATAGTTTTGTCCATAGTAATTATTATTTTTTCATATCCGTCATCTAAACCTTTAAGCGCATTGACTTCGCGCTTTAAAGTATTCGGGTCTTCAATAGATGAGGCAATTTGAATATATGAAATAGTTTTATCATGCTTTACCACAAAATCTATTTCTTTATTTTCATTCTTTCCAATATTTACCATATAGCCCCGACGAAGCAATTCAAAATAAATAATATTTTCGATTATGTGACCGACTTCCATTTGGTTAAAATTCATTCTTTGATTTCTTAATCCGATGTCTACTGCGTAGTACTTATATAGTGTTTTTAAATATTCTTTCCCTTTGATATCATATCGATTAACCTTATAAAACAAAAATCCATCACTAAGATATTTTAAATAATTGGACACTGTTTCGTGATTTATGGTTTTATAGTTATTTGATTTGAGCGTATTGGCAATTTTATTAGGCGAAACAACCGATCCAATTTGCGAATAAATTAAATTAATTAACGAATCGAAAAGTCCAATGTTTCTAATATTGAAACGCTCGATAATATCTTTATAGGCAATCGTTTCATTAATCATCTTCAAATATTCAATCTTTTCTGCCTCATTTTTTAATTGAGTTAAATAAGGAAGCCCACCATAACGAACATATTCTTTAAATGCAGATTCCTTATCGCCACCGTAATATGAATAAAATTCCTTGAATGACAAAGGGAATATCTTAATTTCAATTCCCCTACCACGTAATTTAGTGTTTATTTCAGTAGAAAGTAGTTTAGAATTAGAGCCCGTAATATATAAATCAACGTTGTGGTCGTTAGTCAACCCATTTAAAACATCCTCAAAATTATCAACAAGTTGGATTTCATCAATAAAAACATAATATTTTTTATCATCGTGAATACAAGAAACAATATAATCATATAGCTTATTTTCATTTCTAAGCGCTCTTAGAGAATGTGATTCTAGATTAACCCTAATTATGTGATTTTGTTTAACGCCGGAATTAATTAGGTAATTATAATAAATTTTATTAAGCAAAAAAGATTTACCTGACCTTCGCATTCCAGTGATAATTTTTATAAGCTCTTTATCCTTATAAACAATTAATTTTCTTAAATATTCATCTCTTTTAATCATAAGATTATATACATTCTATCCGCAAAACTTTTAAAAATCAATTTTTTTGCGGTTACGAAATTAAATAATAAAACTAGTGAATAAAAGATGATTTATTTTTTCTTCGGATAATAGACGTTTGCAATCATGAACGCATCGCTCCAAGCGGGAACATAACGGGCGCGTTCATTACTATTTAACATATCCACAAAATATTTATAACGATCCGCTTGATAACCATCTTTAATAACATATTCACGTTCATTAATAAGCATGCATGGACGAGTCGTATTATCATAACGTTTCCATGGATGTTTTGCGGTGGATGGATCACCAGTCCGACAAAACGCCGCAATCGAAGCTTCAAAGTCTCTAGCTAATTCCACTTCAACTTCATCACCCTTACCACCCGTGCCTTCAAAGTTACCGAAGAGATAGAAGCAATCAACGGCATGGGCGGCTTTTAACACCGCATACTCACCATCATAAGACTTATCAAACGCATAAATGTAATTAACCCCATGATTACGGGTTTGCATATCCGCTAAATAATAGTTAATACCTTGAAGCGTTAAATCATTACCAAGTTCACGCACCGCCTCTTCACTATTAAAGCCAAGTTTTTCTAACGCGACTTGGTAATTTTTAAACGCCTTATTAAATTCATCACTTGGTGTAAAGGGTTTTAAATATTGCGCGGGAATATCATGGTGATCACCGGTGATATAGCGTCTTAAAGAATGGCAAATACCATCAAAGGTAGTGCCAATTAAATCAAACGGAAGTACGGTGTGATAATAGGCGAATTCATTCGTGGTCGCACCTTGAAGAACGGTGATATCACTACCAACATATTTGGTGTAAACTTGATAGGCATCTAAAGGTAAAACTATTCCATCAAGTGTACAGTAATTAATTAATGTTTGGTTCGCTTGATTTTCCCACCACTTCTTTAAACGCGTAAACGGAATGATTTTTGGATCTACTAATTCACTAATTGAATGAATCCCAAAGCCACCCGAACCATCGTCTTTCCAAGGCTCTTGCATCTTCGTTGCTAAACGTTTTGAAGACTCGACATTAATATATTGATTAATGCCGCCGCTCATTGAAATCGCGTTCTTAAAAAGGCGTTCACCATCTTTAATCCATTGACCAAAGTGACTTGATTGAAGCATCACTAAGTTTGATACTGAACCTCCACCCGCTGACTCACCACAAATTGTGACATTATTAGGATCACCATTAAACGCGGCAATGTTATCTTTGATCCAGCGTAATGCTTGGATTTGGTCTAAGATGCCGTTATTGGTAGAGCACTTATATTTATTAGGTAATTCTTCACCGGGTTTAAGTAATGGCGTTAAATTAATTTGTCCTAAAAAGCCCACCCGATAAGTAATATTTACGACAAGGATATCGGGATTATAGTAAACAAAGTTACGACCATCATAAAGGGGATCACAGTTCCCACCATTAATCCAACCACCGCCATGGATATACACCATCACGGGTTTATTTTTAATTTCATTATTATTCGCGTAAATATTTAAGGTTAAACATTCGTCTTCGCTCATTTCGTAATGCGAAGCTTGTTCCCCATTCATTAACGGTTGTAAACAGGATTTACCTGAATGATAGGCTTCCATCACCTGGTTAGAAGCGTCAGGATTAGTTGATTGTTCAAACCGTCCCGGGATTTTCGCAAACGGAATCCCTTTCCAAACTTTAATATTATGTTCAACTAAGCGACCAACAAAAATACCATTTTGACAATGCGCAGCTAGCGACTTATCATACTCGCCTTTAATCTCCTTATTCGGGGCGTAAGTCTCTAATTGATAACGCGCTTTCCATTCACTAGGAGTGCGATAGAGTGAAACAATTTTTTCCTTATTTTCCATATTTAAAATTCCTTTTCTAGTCCTCATTATAACACGATTAGATAAAAAATAAGGTGGCAATTGCCACCTTATTCATAATTAATTGTTTTACTTCTTGGGGAAGCGAACACGTTTCGCTTCGTAGGTTGTGTGGAGAAGATGATGTGATTTCTCGCCACAAGGTTCACCAAGGAAGTCTTGGTAAAGTTTTTGGATGTCGGGGTTATTATGGCTTTGACGAATCGCTAATCTTTCGTCTTCGCTATAAAGCACCGCGCTTCTTTTCTTCCGGTAAGTATCACGGATATTATCTTTCTCGTGTGGTAAGAAACACGAAGTTACATATGGTTGACCACCACCATTGATACAACCACCCGGGCAACCCATAATTTCGATAAAGGCGTAAGGTGATTTACCCGCACGGATATCATCAAGTAATGGTTTGGCGTTCGCCATGCCTGAGGTAACGGCGACTTTTAATTTGGTGCCGTTAATATCGATCTCGGCTTCCTTTACATCCTTTAGGCCACGAACGGCTTTAAAGTCTAAGAAGCCCGCTTCTTTACCAGTTAAGACGTGGTAAGCCGTTCTAAGAGCGGCCTCCATCACGCCACCAGTGACACCAAAGATGACACCAGCGCCGGTATATTGACCAAGTAAGTCGTTATCAAATTCTTCTTCAGGTAATTTTTGCCAATTAATACCCGCCCGACGAATCATCCGACCTAATTCACGTACCGTTAAGACGGCATCAACATCTGGTAACCCATTAACAGCGGCGTTCGCTTTTCTTGTTCTTTCGTATTTCTTCGCCGTACAAGGCATAATGCTCACCACAAAGATCTCTTCTGGTTTTAAGCCGTGCTTTTCGGCAAAGTAAGACTTAATAATCGCCCCTTCCATTTCGTGTGGTGATTTACAAGTTGAAACGTGGGGGATTAAATCACTATAGAAATATTCCATGTAATTAATCCAGCCAGGTGAACAAGAAGTAATTTGTGGTAAAACACCACCATTTTTAATCCGGTTAAGTAATTCAGTGCCTTCTTCCATAATGGTTAAGTCGGCCGCAAAGTTCGTGTCAAAGACACGATAGAAGCCTAAACGATGGAGCGCGGCCACCATTTTACCAGTGCCGGTCGTACCAATCTTTTCACCAAATTCTTCGGCAATCGTCGCCCGGACTGCTGGCGCAGTTTGGACAATTACTTTCTTGCCGGCTTTCATGGCTTCGTCAACCTTTTCGATTTCACTCTTTTCTAAGAGCGCACCGGTTGGGCAAACAAGCACACATTGTCCGCATTGCATACAAGGTGAATCCGCAAACGAACGGTTAAAGGCCGGACCAACGATGGTCTTAAAGCCCCGTTTTTGGAAACCTAAGACGCCAATACCTTGGAGAGCTTTACAAGTCTCCACGCACCGACCACAAAGGACACATTTACTGGTGTCACGGGTAATCCCAGGAGCAATTTCATCAACCGTATTTTCGGTTTGTTCGCCTTGATACATATCATCACGAGCACCGGTCATTTGGGCGGCTAATAATAATTCACAATTACCGTTTTTCACGCATTGTTGGCAGTTCTTATTATGATTACTTAATAAGAGTTCCACCGAAGTCCGACGAGCACCAAGTGCTTTTTGGGAGTTAATATGGATATCCATTCCTTCGTTAATCGGATAGACGCAGCTAGCGACTAAGCCACGTGCACCGGTCACTTCGACTAAGCACACCCGGCAGCTACCACGGCTACAACGTCCACCTTCAAAGGTACAAAGATGGGGGATATTATAACCGCACTTTTGGGCGGCTTCCATAATCGTTAATCCTTCTTCGACTTGATAAGGATGATCTTCGATTTTGATGTTTAACATTTTCTTTGCCATAACTATTCTCCTTACCGTTTACTAATGGCCCCGAAGCGACAAGTGGAGATACAAGACCCGCACTTAATGCACTTCTTGGTGTCAATCTTAAACGCTTCTTTACCAACGACTCCACTAATGGCACCCACTGGGCAACCACGAGCGCAAGCCGAGCACTTCTTGCACTTTTCTGGATCAATGTAGTATTCCATTAAATCCTTACATTCATGCGCTGGGCACTTCTTATCACGAACGTGCGCAACGTATTCATCATAGAAGTTCTTCATGGTACTTAAGACTGGGTTCGCCGCGGTTTGACCTAAACCACAAAGCGCGCCGTTTTTCGTCGCGAAGGCTAACTCTTGTAAGTAAGTTAAATCTTCCATCGTGCCTTGACCTTTCGTAATCTTGGTTAAGATTTCTAAGATCCGTTTAGTACCAACACGGCACGGGGTGCACTTACCACAGCTTTCATCGGTAATAAATTCCATATAGAATTTAGCGATGTTCACCATGCAGTTATCTTCGTCCATGACAATCGCACCACCGCTACCCATCATGGAGCCTTGGGCGATTAAGTTATCGTAATCAATTGGGGTATCAAGGTTCTTCACGGTTAAACAACCACCGCTAGGACCGCCGGTTTGAATGGCTTTAAATTGTTTACCATTGGGGACACCACCACCGATATCATAAACTAGTTCTTTTAAGGTTAAGCCCATTGGGACTTCGACTAAGCCAACGTTATTGACTTTACCACCAAGGGCGAACACTTTCGTACCTTTACTCTTTTCGGTACCAACTTTCGCGTATTCATCCGCGCCGACTCTTAAGATATAAGGGACGTTCGCGAGGGTTTCAACGTTATTAATAATGGTTGGTTTTTGCCATAAGCCTTTAATCGCGGGGAATGGTGGACGAGGACGAGGCATACCTCTTTTACCTTCAATCGAATTAAGGAGAGCGGTTTCTTCACCACACACGAAGGCACCAGCGCCAAGACGGATATGGGCTTGGAAGCTAAAATCAGTTCCTAAAATGTGGCGGCCTAATAAACCGACTTCGTTTAATTTCTTAATCGCAATCTTTAAACGGTTAACCGCGATTGGATATTCGGCACGCACATAGAAGTAACCTTCTTTCGCACCGATCGCGTAACCCGCAATCATCATTCCTTCGATGACGTTAAAGGGGTTGGCTTCAAGCATACTCCGGTCCATAAACGCACCGGGGTCACCTTCATCACCATTACACACAACATATTTCGTGTTATTGACTTGGTCATGAGCGAATTGCCACTTTCTTCCAGTTGGGAAGCCCGCACCACCGCGGCCCCGTAAACCCGATTTTAAAATCATATCGATGACTTCTTGTGGTTTCATGGTTAAGGCTTTGGCTAAACCTTTAAAGGAATCATAGCCAAGCGCTTCATCGATATCTTCGGGGTTAATCATACTACTACCATGGAGTGCTACCCGTTTTTGTTTCGCGTAGAAAGGAATTTCGTCTTGCTTTGGATATTTTACTTTGGTGTTAGGATCAACGTAGACTAAATCTTCGACAACTTTGCCACCAATAATATCATTTTCAACAATGCGGTCAACATCACTTACTTTCACCATCCGGTATAAAGTATCTTCGGGGAAGATTTTCACGAATGGTCCTTGAGAGCAGAAACCAAAGCAACCGACAAAGTTAATTGAAATCTTTTTGTCTAAGCCCTTTTCTTTAAGTTTTTGTTCAAACGCGGCTTTAATTTCGGCGGATTTGTTACTTAAGCAACCTGTGCCACCGCAGATGACAATCGCCCGTTTTCCACCTTCACCGGTGAATTTTGCCTTTAAGCAACTTTCGCATTTACCAATGCGGGCTGCTAATTCTTCTTGCGTTCTAATTTTGGCCATAACTAATCTCCTTATTAACCACGCGCTTGATATTCTTTAATAATGTTAGGAATATCACTCACTTTTAATTTGGGATACACTTGATCATTGATTTTCATCGTGGGGGCTAAAGCGCACGCACCGATGCAGCGTAAAGCATCAACCGTAAATAAACCATCGGGAGTAGTTTGCCCCGCCTTTTGGAGTTTTAAGACTTCAAGGACCTTATCAATTAAGGCTTGTGAACCTTTGACGTAACAAGCGGTACCTAAGCAGACACCAATGACGTATTTACCTTTTGGTTCAAGCGAGAAGAACGAATAGAAAGTCACCACGCCATAGATTTCGGCAACAGGTAAACCAATTTGTTCACTCACAATCTCTTGTACTTCAAGTGGAATATAACCAAATTCCTTTTGGATGTCGGATAAGATCATCATTAAAGGAGTCGGTTCCTTCTTGTAAGTTTCGCATATTTCAATAATGCGCTCTTTCGCAATACTTTGAACTGCCATACATAACCTCCAGTTATTTTTAATGCCTTATTATTATAATAATAAAAAGGTCATTTCTCAATATAAAATTAATGAATATCAATATTATTCTAAATAATTAATTGTTCCGCTATATCCATCGTTCCAATCATCGGCCCACTCAGCCGGCTTTTCGCCTTCACGGAACGGAACATTAATGGATAATAAATTATCGCAACGAATAAACGCTTGACTTCCAACGTTTACAACACTAGCGGGGATAGTTAAAGAACCTGTAAATGATTGACAATCTTCAAAAGCGTTATGGCCAATTGTAGTCAACGAATTGGGCAATGTGGGTGTTGGTAATGCAGTGCACTGATAAAACGCTCTATACCCAATAGTTGTTAAATTGGATGGGAAAGAAATTGTATCAAGCGTTTTGCAACCTTCAAAAGCACTATAATCAAAAACGGTAATGTAATTAGAAACGGTCACTTCTTTTAGCTTTGAGCAATTCGCAAAATATACTGGATTAATTTTTGTAAATTTTTCATTTATAGGCAAAACGATTGAAGTTAAACCAGTAGTTCTAAACACACCTTGAGCGTCATTATCTTCGATTGAATTAGATAAAGTTATAGATGTTAACCTACCCATAAACGCAAAACTACTAAATGGGTCGCCTTTCGTGACCTTAAAATGATTAATCGTACTAGATAACTTGATTGAAGTGATGTATTGATTTCCTTTAGCAAGTGTAGATGACCCTTTATGAAAATCAATAGATGTTAAACTGCCAAATATATAAATGGTATAATCCTTGTTCTCAGAAAATACATGGCTACTATTTGTGTCATATGTGCCATCGCCCCAATTAACATGATCTAATGTTCCTTCGTATGCAAATTGCACTGTATTATAATCGTCTTTGCTCCTTGTATAGGATAACGTTGTACAATTAGTGTCTTGTGATGCAGTTACTGTTATTGATATATTGCCAATGCATTTCATTGAGAAGGCGCCGGTAATATAATCATAAGAATATTTATCAGTTGTGGTTTCCGCTCCGTCAATCGATACCGAAATTGTTTTACTTAAAACATAATCTCCCGCAACAGGAGTAATAGTAAAAGCGATATCGTCATTGTAGTGATAAGTTGAAGAATATCCGTCAGCACTACAACTCGTTCCGTTAAATTCAAAAGTATATTCCCTATCACTAGATTCCCATTGTGCTTGGTAAGTATTAGGTTCATATACAACTTCTAATTCTTTGTCCCAACCGTCAAATGTGTAATCTAATTCTGCAGTTGAATCTCGTTTAGGATTGGCAATTATCGGAGTTTCACCACAAGCAACGCTGATTGTTTTTGAAGTTGTTGTTTTAGTATCGTCAAAATATCCGCCATTCCCATCAAATGTAATATCGTATTCGTCCCATTTAGCATATAACGTTAAATCACTAGTTATAGGGGTAGTGTCAAAATTAAAAGCGCTGCCTTGATAAGTATCACTTATATACCATCCCTGGAAATCGTGATTGCCATATGTTGGAATGGGTTCATCAATATAATCACCATGCTTAACTGTCTTTTCTTTTATCTGATTTCCACCACGCGAAACAAATGAAACCGTATATGTATTAATGGTATAGACAGCGTAAACATTTATATTGCCTTCGGGTTTATACGATTCAGATATCGCTTCGCCCGTCTCTGAATTTTCTAAAGACCAATGCTTAAAAGTATATCCAGTTTTTGTTCCAGTCTTATCATTCAGCTCTTTCCAAGTTTTGCCGTATTTAAATACAGGCGTAGTGTAAGATTCTGACGATGTGCCAGTTATAACTGCATTTTCGCCTGCGTTAAATTTGACTGTGCAATCTTTTAATGTCCACTTGGCATACAAATCAGTTTTTTGAGTTATTCCGGTTGAAAAATCGAATTCGCTTCCTTCACTAAACGTAGGATCTGTATACCATCCGTCCAAATCATAACCGGTATTGGTAATTGTAGGAGGAGTGACTTTATTACCATGTTCTACATCGGCCTTAGAATCTTTGCCACAATTAGAATGGAAGGTGACACAATATACTGCGGTTTTCCACTTCGCTTTTAATCTGACTGTATCTATAATTTTCGTTTTTGAAAAATCAAAAGGTTTAGTAGCGCCTTCTTCATACCATCCAGTAAAATCAAAAGAATATTTAGTTGGGGGAGCAGGCGGCGTAGCATAATATCCATAATCTATATGCTGTGTTTCTGGGGTATATGATCCACCATCCGAATTAAATATCACATCGCATTTGTTTAATGTTGAAGTATATTTTGCAACATATGTTTCATCTTTTTCAGCAACGCCAACTGATGGTGACCACCCACAAAATGTATATGTATATTGTTGCGTCGGATCTTTTCTAGGTGTATCTCCTTCATATGTAGGGGTAGTGCCACGTGGCACATCATAATCAACTTCTAATACAGTTCCATCATCATTTTGCCAAGTAATTGTAAAAGGTCCCTCATCGAACGAATTATTGCAACCAAAAATAGTAGCAATGAATGGTAGTAATGTAAGAAACGTTTTAGTTCGAAAAAACTTCATACGCCCTCACATAATATATATCGTTCGTGTTATTAGAATTAAGATTTATTTTAATGCGTTTTAATCTAATCTTTTTACTATTGTCTTTAAAAACTCTTTTTAGAGCCTTGTCTTCACAACAATTAACTTCCGTAATAAATTTTCCATCACCATTATTATAGAAATCGAAATAATCTTTTCTGGTCCTATTTATAAAATAATCATTCATAATCTCGTCAGTAACATAAATAAAATATTTTTTTGTCTCTTCATCCTTGTTCAATAAGCTTAATCTTTTTAAATCCAATAAAATTTCACTAGCATCAGTAGATGTAGATACGCTACCTTTCCGATGATATTTGAACTCAAAAATGCAAGTTTGCTTATCATGATTATAATATAGATCTAACGCTCGCTTTCTTCCACTTTTCTTATTGAAGATTTGGCATTCATTGCTGCACTTACAGTCGATCAACTCGCAAAATGGTTTCTCTAACACATAACGATTTATATCATCCTTAAAATTTTCCCTTAGAAAAACAACAAATTTTAGAACAAGATCGGCCTCAGATTCTAAAACATAAACGCCTTCAGCAATCTTACTTAAAAAATCTTGTATGCATTCTTGAACAGTTTTCACAAGTTAAATCTATCACGAATCCCCCCCCCCGTCAATGTAGTGATGGGCGATAGTTTATAAATAAAACAAGCTTATCCTTTTTGCGGTGTTCTAATATAGACCGTATGAGGAACTTGGGCGTAGTCAATGGTCTCATTCACAACCGCTTCAAAGTTAAAGTTTTTAAAGAAAGTTTGGTTCGCGTTATAAAGGGTATCCACGTAAAGTTTTAAATGATGTTCGTCCATAAAATCAGTTAACACTTTCATTAAATCGTTATTCACTTTTTCATCCGCATGACGGGCGAATTCATAAATATACCAATAATGTTCATGAATATCATCCGGGAGATGGAAGCGCCGGACATCATCAAATTCAATGGCCCGGGTTAATTCAAATGATTTACCAAGGGCGAAAGCGTAACTCTTCATTGGTAAAGCGAAGAAAGTATCATGTTCAATTCGTTGAAAATTATTCGGGAAGACTGTCACAAAGTTAGTCCAATCACCCCGTTTAGCGGTATAAATCACCCCATACTTTAACGCGTACTTCATATTATATTTAAAGGTTTGATAATATAAACCAATATTCATTGGCTTCCGTTTCTTAAAGCGAGCAGTGAACCGTTTCCGTAATAAACGGTGACGTAAAACTGGCACGTAGCAGAAATTTAAAATCCGCTTCCACCATCTGGGATCACGTTTTTTACTGGCGACGATTTCTTCTTGGAGCTTTAAAATCTCTTCGACACTTGAAGCCACCCGTAACTCTTGTAAGAATTCGTATTCGTTTTTATATGCGAGTAAAGCTTTTAAAATCAGATTATCGAAATCTCTTTCTTGGACAACATAATATTTCTTTAATAAGAGTTCCATTTTAAAGTCATGGATTAATTTTTCTGATTTGATTTTCTCTTCTTTTAAATGCTTCGCCATATGAGGACGCGCTTTTAACTCAACGTGTTTCTTAATATATAAATAACGATAGATTAGATAAGCGATGAAAGAAGCAACTGCTAAACATGAACCAACAATATAACCAACTAGTAGTGGCGCATTAAAGCATTCCTTGGCGACGCAAATATAAGTCATTGAACCCGCCACCATAAACGCCGCAGGAATTGCCACGAATAAATCAACATTCTTATATTGGTTCTTTTTTAACATATAGAAGCTTGCAACCCATAAAGTAATCATCGCTAAGGTTTGGTTCGCCGCGGCAAAATAACGCCATAACACATCAAAGTTATCGCCTAAACCAATCGCTAAACCAACACCAGCGCCAACCACAGGAATCGTTAAAATCAAACGGTTAAAGATTTTCTTTTGATCAAGATGGAAGGACTCCGCCACAATTAACCGTGCGCTCCGGAAAGCCGTATCCCCACTCGTAATTGGGCAAACAATAACACCAATAATCGCTAAGATACCACCAAAGGTACCAAGTAACATTTTGGAAGAATCTAAGACAACCGCACCAGCGCCACCGCCACCTGGTTCAAAGAAATGCCATAATTCACCAGGCGTATAACAGGCAATGCCAACCGCCGCCCAAATTAAGGCAATGACCGCTTCCGCGACCATCCCACCATAGAAGATTTGACGACCCTGTCTTTCGCTCTTTAAGCACTTAGCAGCAATCGGTGATTGGGTGGCGTGGAAGCCACTAATGGCGCCACACGCGACAGTCACAAACATGCATGGCCACATTGGTAAGCCATCAGGATGAGAACGGGTTAAGACAACCCAGAATTCTGGCATATTTTGAGCATTACCACTTGTAAATAGACCCACAAACATACAGAAGGCCATTAATAAAAGTAAAACACCAAAAAGCGGATAAAGTTTACCAATAATCCGGTCAATTGGTAGCATCGTGGCTAAGAAATAATAAAGAATAATAATGATAATCCAGAAGCGATAATCTAAAGGCGTTAACGTGGATAGTAACTGCGCCGGTGTTAATAAAAAGACAGCGCCACATAAAATTAGTAATACGACGGAGAAAGCCCGCATGAAATACTTCAGCCAACGACCAACATAGGCGCCAGATAATTCAGCGATAGAAGCCCCATCATTCCGGGAAGAAATCATCCCGGTCATAAAGTCATGAACCGCTCCACCAAGTAAAGTACCAAAGATAATCCAAAGGAACACCACCGGACCAAATAAAGCACCCATAATGGGACCAAAGATTGGCCCGGTGCCCGCGATGTTTAATAGTTGCACTAAAAATAGCCGCGGCTTACTCATCGGGACACAGTCAACCCCATCGTTAATCGCGATGGCGGGTGTCTTTCTAGAATCTGGTTTAAACGCACGGCTAATAAAGCGGGAATAAAACGCATATCCGCTAAATAACACCAGGAAACAAAGTAACAAAGAAATCATACTTTAATAAATATTATATTCCCGAATAGTTTTGACTTCAATTATCAAGATGAACTTGATAAACATATTAAAAATCATTGAGTGAGAAAGTGAAAGACTGGTTAAAGTTTTCTTGCACCACAATATGTACTTTCTTGTGGCGAAGATCATAAATCGCACTATGAACAGTAATCCAAACATCGAAGTCAGTTCCTAACCGCCGTTTATGGTGATCAAGGACGTTACGGGTTTGGCGATAGATTGTGTAGTAACGTTCAAAATTCTCCGCTTGAATATCAACTTGGGTAAAGTCTTCACTTGGCCAAGCGGGTTGATATGGATTATTATACGCAATGCTATAACGGACATTATGAAGAAGACTTGCTAAGGATTCTAAATCGGTGCAAGTGAAATATCTTTCTTTTAAATAGCGATAACGTTCAACGCCAATCGCGTTGTTATTATAGTTGGTGGGAGATCCGGTTGCCTTCACCTCTTCCGGTGTCATATTAAGATAGAAGTTAGTCATAATCTGATCATCCATCTTCTTTTCCCGTGAACGTAAAACGAAGCGACCATGTTCATTTAAAACTTCCACGACATAAGTCTTATTGGGATCAGAAATCATGTAGTGAACATTGTATTTCCGGTTCCCGACTAAATATAAATCGAGTTCGTTAAGTAGACTTACCGCGTGGTCTGCGCTTTCGGCGTTATCTAAAACAAAGCGCACCACAAACATCATATTAAGCCGTGGCTTACCAGGATTTGTGCTGGTGGGTAAACCACCAATATCTTCAAGTGAAACGATGTTAATCGCGCACGCTACACCTTTTTCGTTAATCCCGTCCATAGTAAAGTTCGGGATAATGGCAATCGAGTGAATATCAATCGCGGACGTATCCGCTTCGTACTTTAAAGCTTCTTCTTCGGTTAAGCCAACGTGGTTAGCGATACCAATTGATTTAAAATGCCAACGGTTCCGTTTCATCTTCACGAGGAACGTTGGCATATCCGTATAGTAATAATCATAGTTACGACCAAAGAGATCACCTTTCCGTAAAATCGAACAACCAAAACCTTTGGTAATCCGTTCAGTGGTTTCGTGATAAAAATCATCCTCGTAATCACTGTAGGTTATGGTGTGAAAATATGGGGCTAATTGTTTGAAATCTTTGTACAACATATTCTCGACAAAAACTTAATCAGGAAAATATCATAACAAAAACCCGATGCAAATGCACCGGATTTTTTTACTAAGTAATATAAATTACTTTTTAAGAGCTTTTTCAACGCTGGCAATCTTGATGGCTAACGCCAGAATTTCGGTTGCCGGTTTAATCTCTTGAATGCTTGGATAAGAAGGGGCAATCCGGAGATGAGAATCATGTGGATCTTTGTGATATGGATAGGCTGCACCCGCGGCGGTTAAACTCACGCCCATTTCTTTACAAAGAGCGTGCACCCGGGTTGCACAACCATCAAGCGTGTTAAGCGAAATGAAATAACCACCGTATGGACGCGTATAGGTCGCAATCTTCATTGGACCAACTTCTTTGTCTAAAACTTTTAAGACCATTTCAAATTTTGGCCGCATGATGTTCGCATGCTTTTTCATATGCGCTTCAATGCCTTTAATGTTCTTAAAGAATTTCACGTGACGGATTTGGTTCACTTTATCAAAGCCAACGGTTTCGACCGTGAAGTTTTTCTTTAAGTCTTCAAGGTTTTTCTCTGATGCCGCTACACAAGCAACTCCCGCCCCCGCAAAGCTAATTTTACTCGTAGAGGCAAAGACATAAACGATATCTTCGTTATGCGCTTTCTTTGCTTCATCTAAGATATTTAAAATGTTATCGCGTTTATTTGGATAGAGATGATGAACAGTATAAGCATTATCCCAATAAATCCGGAAATCTTTCGCGGCCGGTTTAAGGGCGGCTAAGCGTTTAATCGCCTTTGGACCATAACTAGTGCCGCTTGGATTAGCGTACTTAGGAACGCACCAAATACCTTTCACTTGTGGATCTTTTACGAGCTTCTCGACTAACGCCATATCCGGACCATCTTTTAATAATGGAACATTAATCATTTTGATGCCGAAATATTCCATAATCGCAAAGTGACGGTCATAGCCAGGAACAACACAAAGCCATTTGACTTCGCCTTGTTTCATAAATGGTTTATTACCGCACACACCTTTAATCATCGCGTGCGCTACAACATCATACATAATCCGTAAAGATGAATTACCGGCGACAATTACTTGTTCAGGTTTCGCCCCGCACATGTCACCTAATAATTTCTTGCATTCATAAATGCCAGTCATATCACCATAGTTACGGCAATCGATTTTATCTTTTGAAATATAGTCTTCTTTTTTGATTAAGACTTTGTTCATGCCAAGCGCAAGATCTAGTTGCGCCGGAGCGGGTTTACCGCGTGTCATGTTCAGTTTTAGTTGCTTCTTTTTATAAGCATCCTTTTGTTTGTTAAGAGCGGCTAATTCTTTGGTTAACTCACTCTTGCTCATCTTATGGTAGTTTTTCATATTTTCCTCCTTTTGAATATTATTCAACTCCAATAATAAACGAATAAATTGGTTGCTCACCACTAACGATATTAAATTGAATATTCGGATAAGCGGTCCCTAATTCTTTTTGTAAATTCTTCATTTCATTTTCTTTAACGTCTTCGCCACAAATGAGGGTCACAATTGAAGAATCTTTCTTAATCATATTCGCTAGTAAATTGCGTAACGCTTCTAGTTTATCTTTGACACAAGTAATAATCGCTTTATCGCGTAAACCCATGTAATAGTCTTTAATCACGTGGACCCCTTCAATATCGGTATCTTTAACCGCATAAGTCACGGAACCGGACATCACATTTTTAAGCGCCGCTTTCATATTGTTAGCGTTCGTCTGTGGGTTTTCATCTGGTGAAAAGACCATCACGGAAACTAAGCCTTGTGGAATGGTCTTGGTGGGAATGACTCTTACATCATAATCATCACTTACGACTTCACTTGCTTGGTTGGCGGCCATGACGATGTTGGAGTTATTCGGCAAGATAAAAATGTTATGGGCGTTAAGACTCTTAATCGCGGTGACAAAATCTTGAATTGACGGGTTCATAGTTTGTCCGCCTTTCACAATATAATCGACTCCCGCTTCCTTAAATAGCTTATCGAGACCTGGACCCGCACTTACAGCGATAATGGCACTCTTTTTGCGGGGTGCGTTCTTATCCACTTTCTTGCTATCAAACGGTTTAATTTCGATTTGTTCAAATTCACCAAATTGTTGTAAATAAGCAAGGATTGTACCTGGGAAAAGAGAGCCTAATTTAATTGTAATCCGGTCATCTTTTTCACTACTCACCACTAAATCATAACCGTGGTGATTAGCGAAATCGTTAAAGTGGCGTTGAATAAATTGTTTCTTACTCCCGTCTTTATAAATATGGAAAAGTAAAGTCATCGTATAACCATCGCGCTTCGCATTTTCTTTTTCTTCAACGATGGTTTGTCCTTCGCTATTCTTTTCGATAAATTCGCCACGTAAGGCTTTATCCATGCCTTCAAGGATGGCGACTAAACCCGCACCACCCGAGTCCACCACTCCAACTTCTTTTAAGACCGGTAATAGTTCTGGGGTTCTGGCTAAACTCGCCCGTGCTTCTTTCATAATGATATCGAAGCATTCTTCCATACTGGAATTATCTTGGGCATCACGATATAAGACGTCGCTTACTTCACGAATCACGGTTAAGATGGTACCTTCAACCGGCCGCATAACGGCTTTATAAGAAGCATCTTTACCCGCGATAAAAGCGTCGGCTAAATCATAAACATTAATTTCTTGTTTGTTTTCTAAGGAACGGGCAAAACCACGGAAGATTTGGGAAGTGATTACGCCTGAGTTACCACGAGCACCCATGAGTAAACCACGGGAGAAGCATTTCGCGATGCTCGCTACGTCTTGATCATTCCGGTTCACGATTTCTTTCGCCCCCGAACTCATGGTGAGGTTCATATTCATCCCCGTATCACCATCCGGCACGGGGAACACGTTTAAAGCGTCAATCTCGGGGTAATGGTTAAAAAGGTTATTCGAAGCGCTAATGAACATGCTTTTAAGAAGTTGACCTGAGATTGTCCGCATAATTAGTTAATCTCCCGTACCCCTTGAACATAAATGTTCACTTTATTAAATTTAATCCCAAAAGTCTTTTCTAATACGTATTTAATTTTCTTTTGGAGTTCGTTGGCAATTTCGGTAATTTTCGTGTCGTTAGCGACAATGATATAAACATTAACAATGTAACCTTTCTTCTTATCTTTTTCGCACGTGACACCTTGTTGGAAATTTTCGCGACCTAAAAGATTATCCACGTTATCACGTAGACCGTGCCGAGCACTCAAACCGACCACGCCATAGCACTCAATCGCGGCGCTTCCCACCACTGAGGCAATCGCGTTAGTTGAAATGTCAATTCCTCCGGTTGAGGAAATCTTTTCGATTGTCATAATCTTAAGTTAAAAAACTCTTTAATAATATAACATATTATTTACGATAAAAAAACCCGGAAAGCATTTTTACGCTGAAAATACGCAATTACTTAATTTCTATTTGTTAATTTAAATACAGAAAGCTGGGGCAACAGCACACTGGTCAGAGGCGAATGAAACTATTAAATCACCCGGATCCCAACCTGATTCATTTATATCGGTAATAGAAAAAGCCAGTTCATCTTCACCCTTCGTAGGTGAACGGAGCCAATAACGTTGTTCACAATCCTCATGTAAATTATTAGCCGCAGAAGATACTGTCGCCGGATATTTGGTTCGTCTATTGAGGTCATCATCCCAACTATAATATTCATAACGCCCCCCTTCGCCAGATGGAGGATGATAATACTGTTCTTTAGGAACTCTTGAGATTTCGTCAACAGCAAGCGGGAACAAGCGGGTCGAGTAGGGAACATCAGTAGAATAGCTCTTACCGATTCCAACTCTTTTCTGAACCACTGATAAATTACCATATAAATCATCAGGAATTCTACTGGCGATAGAAGAAGGATCTCCGCGATTAGTAAGCGAAACATTTAATGGTCCATCTTCAAAAGAACAATTGTAGTTATTAGGATTACGTTTTATAAGGGTTGGTCTACCATCACCATTCGTAATTAAGTTAACAAATTCCAAGGTAAGTGGCGCGTTGCGAGTCCCGTCGCTTAATAAATCGCAGTTGATACCAATAATTCGGACTTGATGAGTAAAGGATTGCGCATGGCCATTTTCTTTTAAACAAATATTTTTAGTATCACCAACCTTAAAATATTGTGGAGATTCACCTGTATAGGGGATAAATGTGTAGGCAATTTCCCTGATAAAATTCCACGGTAACGCTTCAAAACAAGTTTGACCAGATGAATACGCTAAAAATTCGAAACTCGACCATACTGGTACTGAGCTAGCTTTAATCAATAGCTCGTGGGTAGTTTCGTTATATTCGCAAAGATCTTCTCTTGTAGAAAGTGGGACCCAAGTGGAACCAGGAGTGGCATCAACCTTAATCAATATTTCGTTTTTCGAAGGGCAAGGTAAAACACCATTTTGTACAAATTGAATGATAGAATTTTGTCCTTGCTCGACGTATGGCTCAGCATTAAAGGAACAACCAAAAGCGTTGCCTTTGACTGTATAATAAGACGATATATTAACTTCTCCTGTGATGGTGACATCACCATCAATAACCCCTGTTTTGATGGTTACAGTCGCGCTACTACGAAACTCATCATCATAATCAATTGTATAACCTTTACCAATAAACGACCGATTGCGGATTTTTAAATCGATACTGTCAGGAACGCTATATCTTATGTCGTTACTACTAGAAGAATTAACCGCCTTCATTTTGAACTGAAACTCAGAACCAGCCTGAACTTCAACATAAGATACGGCCCAGCCATCCATTGTGGTAAATTTTAATCTTTCAGTGTCATCGGCGCTAACGTGATACGTCAATGTTTCGTCTATCGTATAGGTGGCTTTTAAAAAGGTATCTCCCTGAATGGGTGTATTAAAGTTAAATTCGTTTTCATCCATTCGGCCGTCATCAAGAATTTTGTGCCAACCTTGAAACTTATATTTATATTTATAATCTTGCTTTTCTGGGTCAGCTGGCTTATTAATTACTGCGCCATATTCAACCTCTAACGGATTAATTGTGGTGCCACCATCCGTGAGAAAGGAAACAAAGTATTTAGTTTTTGTACAATTCCAATCGGCCTTTAAGACAATGTCTTGGGTAACTGGGGTATCAAAGTTATATTTTGTTCCATTCAATTGCCATTCATTAAATGTGTATTCATGAAAAGGGCTATCTCTATGGGTTGGCGTGCCTGGATCAGTAGCGCATTTACCATATTCAACCGTTTGTGGATCAATTGGCTCCATACCACCATGTAAAAAATAAACGGTATATTTACGTAAGGTCTCTTTCCATTTAGCCACTAAAGTAATGTCACGGGTAACGGGAGTATTAAACTCATATTTTTCCCCATCTAATTGCCACTCGATAAACGTGTAATCATATTGCGCAGTCGATTCGCGAGTGATGTCACCCTCTGGTTCGGTGGCAAATTTTTCATATTTCACGACTTGTGGCGCAATTACGCAACCACCTTCGCCAGTATCAAAAGTCACTTTGCATTCATCTGGAGTACAGTTCGCTAAAAGGCCAACGCTCATTAAGGATGTGAACAATAAGGCAACCTTTTTCATAAATGAAAACCTTCCATCCATTTTCACTATACATAAAAAAAGAACTAGTCGCAATATCTTCACATTTAAGAAAGCGGTACTGAAGAACATTTTTTAGTTGCCTAAAAACAATAAAATAGGCAAAATAGGTAGTGATGACAAAGTGGCTTAAGAAGAAAGAAGGCGAATTTTTTGATGCCTTAGAGAAACGCGACGTCAAACACATGCGGGAACTTTTTAATAAAGTCCCCACCGTCGACTTAGCAGAATTTGCTGACCAAGTTGATGATCCGGTGAAACTCGCGTTTATCTTTAAAACGGTCAAAAGTGAATTAACCGCTGACTTCTTTACTGAACTAGATGATGATACCCAAGAAGCCTTACTCCACGTCTTTAGCGACGCTGAACTCGTCGAACTTATTAATAAGAGCTACACCGACGATATCGTTGACGTCTTAGAAGACATGCCCGCCAACTTAGTAAGTCGGGCGTTATCTTTATGTCCAAAAGATCGCCGTGAATCAGTGAATAAATTACTTAATTATAAAGAAGATACCGCAGCAAGCATCATGACCACTGAGTATCTTACCTTCCATAGTGATGTAAAAGTGGGCGATGCGATTAAAGCGATTCGTGAAGCTGGGCGAAAAGCCGAAACAGTTTACACCATTTTCTTACGCGATGATAAACGGAATCTTGTCGGTACATGCGACTTAGACGATTTGATTTTCGCTAAACCTGAACAAACCCTTTACGAAATCCGGAACCAAGAATTCTTATATACGAAAGTGGATACCGACCAAGAAGAAGTCGCCGCCAAATTCAAGAAATACGATATTAACGCTCTAGCGGTGGTTAATAATGATTTAAAGATGGTTGGCGTTATCACCGTTGACGATATCATGGACGTCATGGAAAAAGAAACGAGCGAAGATATCGCCTTACAAAGCGGCGTTGTGCCACTTAAAGACGAATATGTTGAGACTAAACCTTGGCGGATGGCCCTTAAATGCGCCCCATGGTTAATTGTTTTAATTATTATCGGCGTGTTCTCGGAATTAGTGTTGTCGCAATTCCAAGAAAAACTAGCAATCGTCCCTGCCTTAATTTTCTTTATTCCAGTGTTAATGGACACAGGCGGCAATGCGGGCGGACAAACTTGCGGTCTTATCATTCGCGCTTTAGCGTTACGGGAGTTTGAAGTAAAAGACTTCCCGAAAGTCGTCTGGAAAGAAATTAAAACCGCGGCAATTACTGGTTTAATTGTGGCGTCATTTGCTTTCTGTGTGTTTATGATTGAATTTTCTATCCCGGGTTTAATTCACACGGACTTAGTCATTTCCCAAAAAATATTAGTATCCGCGATTGTCTCGTTAGCGTTATTCTCGGCGATTGTCTTATCAAAGTTTGTCGCCTGCGCTTTACCATTCCTCGCGGTAAGACTAAAAAAAGACCCGGCCTTAACTAGTCAACCCTTTGTCACGACGATTGTTGACGTTTGCTCTTTATTAATTTACTTTGGCATCTTTATGATTTTCTATACGACTGGCTTCTTCCCAGCCTAAAATTAATTTGGTTTTTTAATAATTTTACTTACCCGCTCATCAAGCTCTGCTCGTTCAAGGAGTAAGGTCCGACCACAGCCTAAACATTTAATCCGAATATCCGCGCCTAAACGGACGACTGCAAATTCTTTCGTCCGGTGGGCACACGGATGTTCTTTTTTTAAAACAACAATATCGCCTAATTGGTAATTCATTAATAAAGTTTTTCTTCCATCTTAACCGCGGCGGGAACTTTTGGTAAACCGGGTAAAGTCATAATCTTACCCGTTAAGGGTACGATGAAGTTAGCGCCCGCACTTAAGTTCACTTCGCGAATCGTAATCGTAAAGCCAGTTGGCGCGTTTAAGACGTTTGGATCATCGGTAATTGATTGTGGGGTCTTCGCCATACAAATATAGGCATTCTGATAACCTAACTTTTCGTATTGTTTAATTTGTTTTTCCGCTAACGGAGTGTAAACAATTTTACCTGCCCGATAAATCTCTTTACAGATAGTGGCAATCTTCGTCTTGATTGGTTGATTTAAAGCATAAAGGGGGTGATATTTACTCTTCTTTGTTTTGAGTGTCTTCACCACTTTCTTCGCTAAATCAACGGAACCTTTGCCACCTTTAATAAAGCCATCTAAGAAGCTCACGACATAACCTTCTTTTTCACACCACTTAGTTAACCATTTCACTTCACTTTGGTGGTCGTTAGCAAAGTGGTTAATTGCGACCACAATGGGGACACCATACTTTTCCATATTCTCTAAGTGACGCTTTAAATTAGCGACACCTTTTTCGAGTGCTTTTAAATCTTCTTTTGTAATGTTTTCTAACGCTAAACCACCGTGCATCTTTAAAGCCCGAATCGTCGCCACCATCACCACTGCATCCACTTTTAAACCCGCTTCACGAGCACAAATGTCTAAAAATTTCTCTGCACCTAAGTCAGCACCGAAGCCAGCCTCGGTGACCGTGATGGGCGCCATCTTCGTGGCAAGCTTTAAAGCCATAATTGAGTTACAACCATGAGCGATATTCGCAAACGGTCCACCATGAATAAAGGTGGGATTATTTTCGTAAGTTTGGACTAAGTTTGGTTTAAGAGCGTCACGCATTAATTTCATAATAGCGTGCGAAATCTTTAATTGTTTTAAGTAGACTGGTTCACCCTTCGTGTTATAAGCAACCAAGATATTATTAATCCGTTTTAAGAAATCTTTTTCGTCTTTGGCTAAACATAAAATCGCCATGAGTTCACTCGCAACAGTAATCACAAAGTGATCATCACGAATGACACCATTCTTTTCGCCTTGTGCAACGGTAATGTGACGAAGCGCCCGGTCATTCATATCAAGGGCTCTTGTCCAGACAATCCGTTTGGGATCAATCTTTAATTCGTTACCTTGGAAAATGTGGTTATCAATAATCGCACTAATTAAATTAATCGAAGAAGTTAACGCGTGCATATCACCCGTAAAGTGAAGGTTAATTTCTTCGGTTGGGCCAACACTTGCTAAACCGCCACCCGTCGCTCCACCTTTAATCCCAAACACGGGTCCTAAAGAGGGCTCACGTAAACAAAGCATTGCCTTTTGTTTGATCTTCCCAAAGCCTTCAGTTAAGGCGATGGAAGTCGTGGTTTTTCCTTCACCCGCTTTCGTGGGTGTAATCGCGGTGACTAACACTAATTTGCCACTCGGTTTCGCTTTAAGTTTTTGGTAATAATCCATATTAATTTTGGCTTTATAAAAACCATAGGGCTCAACATACTGTTGAGGGATCCCCGCCATCTTACTAATTTCGTTAATTTTTTTGAGTTCCATATTTTATCTCCTTTTTAAGTATACTCTCAATTACGTAGCCCGCGAGTAAAAGTCCAGCGGTCGATGGGACAAACATCATCGATGTCACGATTGGCTTATCCTTCATCGGGATTTCGTTTGACGCGACCACTTTCACTTTTTTTAAATCAATTTTGTTCCGCTTTAATTCACTTCTTAATTTCTTCGCTAGTGGATCATCATGCGTTTGATCTAAGGTGGTGATAACTAATTTAGATGGATTAAGGCGATTCCCCATTCCTAATGATGAAACAAAGGGAATTTTCTTTTTTAGTAAACATTTAATTAACGCTACTTTACTTGGTAGAGCATCAATCGCATCAAGGACATAATCAAATTTCGCGAGTGGCAAATCCTTAATATTCTTTTCGTTTAAGAATAGTTTATAAATATGCACTTTAACATCGGGGTTAATTTGGTTAAATCTTTTCTTCGCTACTTTCACTTTGTCTTTCTTTAAATCGTCTTTTGTAAATAAGATTTGGCGGTTTAAATTCGAAGCGTTCACTTGGTCATAATCAATTAAATAGAGATGCGCAATACCACTTCTTACTAACGCTTCCGCCGCGGTGCCGCCTACTCCGCCAATGCCAAAAATGGCCACACTTGTTTTCTTTAAACGTTCAAGATTTGCTTTTCCAATAAGGGCTTTCGTCCGGGCATGAATATCATCGTTAGTTAAATCATTAATGATATCTTTCGCGCTTTTAATCCATTTCACATCTTCAAACTGGTGACGGATAAAGGTTAATTGTCGTTTCGCATAGCGGCGGGTATTTTTTTGAATTAATTCGGTAATGCTTTTCGTGCTCTCGTTCTTATTTTCAATGATTTCTTTATAGCCGATCGCCTTTAACGCTTGAAGGTGACTCCCGTATTTATGAGCAAGATGAAGCGCTTCTTTCACTAAACCCGCGTTCATCATTCTCACGACGCGATTATTAATCCGTTCATAAAGAATATCCTTATTTAGATCCGTCGCATAAATATGAACATCCTCATAAATCATTTGATGCGATTGCTCTTTTTCTAGCGCAGTCTTACTCTTCCCGTAAGCGTAATAGATTTCTAACGCGCGTAAGACCCGACGACGATTGTTCGGATGAATCTTTTTAGCGGATATTGGATCAACTTTCTTTAACTTTTTATGTAATTCTTCGTTACTTAATTTCGCGAATTTATCAAGGTTTACGCGTTTTGGTTCATCCGGAAATGCATAATCGTATAAGACCGAACGAATATATAAACCAGACCCACCCACTAACACGATATTCTTCTTTTGTTTTAATAATTTATTAATAAGTAAACGGGCGGTTTTTTGGTAATCATAAATTGAAAACTTCGCGGTGGGTTTTAAATAAGAATATAGATGATGCTTGACTTGCTTTAATTGTTCATAGGTGGGTTTGGCGGTTCCGATGTTTAATTCTTGATAAACCTGGAAAGCGTCCGCGTTAATAATTTCGGCATCAAACGCTTTGGCAACGGTAATGGCAATTTGGCTTTTATTGGTGCAAGTTGGACCACTAATAACAATTATCATTGTTAATATCATAACATTTACATATATAATATAGATATGAAAATTACACTAAAAGACTTCCAAGAGGCCCAAAAAAGAATCAAGCCAATTATTCATCGTACCCCACTAAATATTTCCAATACTTTGTCTTTAATTAGTGAGGGCAAGATCTATTTAAAATGCGAGAATCTCCAAAAGACTGGTTCATTTAAAATTCGGGGCGCCACGAATAAAATTGCTAAATTAGCGGCGAATAAAAAATGTCATACGGTTGTGACCGCGAGCGCTGGTAATCACGCTCAAGGGGTTGCCTATGCCGCCACGAAATTTAAAATTAAACCAATTGTCGTGATGCCCGAAATGACGCCGATTGCAAAAATTAACGCGACACGGGGTTATGGGGCCAATATTGTTTTATCTGGATCATGTTTTGACGAAGCCTATGAAACAAGCCAAGCCATTGTGAAAAAAGAAAAAGCAGTTTATGTTCACCCTTATGATGATTTAGATGTAATTGCAGGTCAAGGAACAGTCGGCTTAGAAATCTTAGAAGACTTAAAAGATGTTGATATTGTGGTAGTCCCCGCTGGCGGCGGTGGTCTACTTTCCGGTGTCGCCACGGCAATTAAACTCACTAATCCGAAAGTGAAGGTAATTGGTGTTCAAGCCGAAAACGCGAACGCGATTCAACTAAGTTTTAAAAAGAAAGCGAAAGTTGTCACTAAGACTTCTAAAACCATTGCCGAAGGTATCTCAGTCAAGAATCCTGGCGATTTAACACTACCGTTAATTTATCGCTATGTTGATGATGTAATCACGGTGAGTGAACAAGAAATCGCGGACGCTATTTTCTTTTTAATGGAACGCAATAAGCTCGTGGTTGAAGGGGCGGGTGCCACCACCGTTGCGGCGATTTTAAACGGCAAAATTAACACCACTCATAAAAAAGTTGTGTGTGTTTTAAGTGGCGGTAATATTGACTTTACCTTTATTAATACACTCCTCGAAAAAGCGATGTATAGTCATAACCGCCGGGTGAAATTATTTGTGTTACTACCAAGTGATACCCGCACCATTAACTCTTTCTATCAACTCTTAATGAAAACTAATATTAATATCTTAAATTTACGCGTTGATACGTCGAGCGCCTTTGGTTCAATTGGGGAAACTCAACTGACTATCCTTTGCGAAATCGCGGACGCGAAACATAAACAGAAAGTAATTAAAACCCTACAAGAACATGGCTACCAAATTGTGACTGAAAAAGAGTCGGGTGACTTCTATTTATATGTAAGTCCAAAAGGTCGAAAGGTTTACTTCACTAACGATCCCATTAAGAAATAAATATGCTCTTCGTTAATTTTGACGTTAACGATTTGGCCAACTAATTTTTTATTGCCTTTAAAATTGACAATTTTATTATTCGCTAAACGACCCGTTAACATTGTTTTGTTGGTCTTAGAAACATCATCGACAAGTACGGGGAAAACATGATTAATTAGTGACTCATTATTTTTACTCATTTGTTGTTTTAATAGTTCGTTTAATTGTTTAAATCTTTTCACTTTATCTTGGTAAGAAACATTGTCTTTCATTTTCGCCGCGGGCGTTCCGCTTCTTGGACTATAAATAAAAGTAAAAGCGGAATCATATTTCGCTGCTTTAACAAGTTTTAAAGTGTTACGAAATTGCGCTTCCGTTTCGTTAGGAAAACCTACAATAATATCAGTCGATATCGCGATTTTTGGCATGGCTTTTTTAACCGCTTTAATAATGTTTAAATACTCTTTACTTGTATATTTTCGCCCCATGATTTTAAGGATCTTATCATCACCCGCTTGAACTGGTAAATGAAGATAGGGCATGATGTTTTTATGGTGTTTCATCACCTTAATAATATCGAGGGAAAAATCATGTGGGTGACTCGTTAAAAAAGAGAGACGCGGCATATCTAGTTTTGCGACTTCATCTAAAAGCGTCGCGAACCGAATTTTTCTTTTTAAATCTAAACCATAACTATCAACGTTTTGCCCTAATAAAGTAATCTCTTGATAACCCGCTTTTACTAAGGTCTGGCATTCCGCTAAAATGTCCTTCATATCACGGCTTCTCTGGCGACCACGCGTATAAGGAACAATACAATAAGTGCAAAAATTATCGCACCCATAAGTGATATTCACAAACGCTTTAAATTTAGACGCTCTAAGACTTGGTAAACGTTCATGAATATTAAAGGCATCACTATGGATTTCTACAATCCGGTTATGCGTTTTTAAATGTTCTTCTAACGCATTAGGTAAATGAACAATATCATCCGTTCCTAGAAGGATATCAACTTGGGGATAAGTTTTAAGAATTTCGTTCGTTAACTTTTCTTCCATTACCATGCAACCAGTAACAATTAAGGTGAGATGTTTCTTTGCCTTTAATCCTTTTAAATTACCAATTTCCCCTAACGCTTTATTTTCCGCGTTTTCTCGCACTGCACAGGTGTTAATTAAAACTAAATCGGCTTGCTTAATATCCTCGGTTTTCTTAAAACCAATCTTAGTTAAAATACCCGCATAGTGCTCACTATCGCGGTGATTCGCTTGGCAACCATGCGTATAAATATAATAATGTTTGCCTTTTGCGTAACGTTTTAAAAAACTAGTGATCTTAATTTCATCATAAAAAGCCTTCGCGTCACGATGTAAACGCGCCATCTTTAGTGATGGCAAAGAATAAATAATAGCTTTATGCATTAACTGGTATAACTTCTAATGTCGCTGGATTAAGATGAATATAAGATTTACGGTTTTCAAAATGTGGCCACGCGGTTTGGTCATGATCGCCTTCACCTGGCTTATATCCAGTCGGATTATTGCCCTCCCAATGATACCAATCAGTCTTTTTATAATTAAGATTTGGGGCAATACCAAAAGGAGAATCATAAGCAAAATCATCATATTTATATTCATTTCCGCTCCAAGTCGCAATTGCCTCATAAGGAACGTAGAGCATCGCAAAATCGCGATTGGTGTAATAACGTATTCCAAGCTTATAGACTTTCTCATCTAAGTAATTAGTTTCTTTGTCAAATGGCGTTGTGTCATCTTTTGGCCACGAACGCTTGACTTCGTAGTTTGAAACCATTCCGAAACGATTGATATCAGGGTCAATATCCTTTTTGCTATAATCGCTACCAGGATTAGCGTCTAAGAAAACGTTGGCAATAAGACTATCTTCTAAGAAATAAGTATTCATATCAGAGTTAATCATTTTCGCTAAGAAATAAATGCCGGTGTCGTTAGCAGGGTCACCCGCTGTGCCGCGTTTAGCTACTTTAAAATAATAGCCATGGTTAAGGTTATAACCAACTTTACCTAAAATAGTTTCCTCTTCTTTGCCTTCCACATGAGCGAACCGCCAATTGCCGGCACTGGGTTTAGTGTCCCAAGTTAATGCCTCATAATCCGGACCAATAAAGTCGAAATTGACCTTTAACGGTGCATCATCAGAATTATCCGTTGAAGCAAAGGCTTCATTTTTCTCATTTATCCGAATATAAGATAATTCATTGGCCTTACTCATTGTGTGACCAAAAATCCGGCACTTACCTAACGGTTGACCAAGATTAACATCTTCGCCTTGGAAATAAATACCAAAAACATCTCCTTTTGCCATCCCTGGATATTTATATGGAATGAATACTTCCATATGGTATGGACTATCGCAAGTAAATTTAGTTTTATCTTTATATGTATCATTAAAAGCGCCACCATAGTGTTGTTGCTCCCCAACAAAGCCGTTTTTATTAAACGAAATATCGAAATCGTTTGAATCCTCCGTAGCACCTTGTTCACCATGATTTGGTATTGATGGAGTGGCAATACCTGCATCCACACAAATCGTAAACTTATTTTTATCATTAAAGGCATCAAAGTTAGCGTTAAAATCAAACCAGATGCCGTCTTCTTTATCCATCGTCTTGCAGTAAACATGTCCAATAATCATCGCGTTATCACGGTATGTCATTTCCTTATCACCTTGTAAGAAAATCAAATCTTCTTGATAACGATCTAAATCAAGATTTGCCTCTAAAGCATCGCCCGTCACTTCAAAAGTTTTAGCATATGGATTATGAAAACTATTATAGGCAGTGATGGTAACTTCGGATCCAACTAAAATTTTCTTACTAAACGCGTACTCACCACTTTCGTTAGTAGAAGCGGTTGAAAATTTATCACCTTGTTTAATACTTAATGTCACGGCGCCTTCTTGTTCATAAGCAATGGGCTGATCACCCAATTCCGTTACTTTACCACTAATATTAATCCACTTTCCAACCGATTTAGGCTCTAATGTAACATTCAAAGAATGGGTGCCATTAGTCACATTAAAATCAAGGACTGATTGTTTAGTTAAATATCCATCTTTCTCAAAATAGATAACTGCATCATGCTCGACCTGGATCTCGTATTCACCCTTGCCATTAGTATAGGTTTCGCGCGAAGAAGTTTGATCAGAAACATAGACATCTTTTAAGGGGTTACCTTTTGCATCTTTTACAACGCCTTTTACATATGCATCCGCAATAGTTAGATTAAAGGAAGTAGCAATTTTGGCGTCTTTTGAAGAGGCGACAGTGATAGTCGCTTTACCAATTGCGACTCCAGTAATTAAACCTCCGTCATCAACGCTAGCAACGGTTGCATCGCTTGAAGTATAAATAAGCGGAACATCATCTCCAATGCCTACTTTTTTACATTTTAATTGATGAGTCGCGTGTGTCTCTAATATAGAAATTGGATTAGTAATTTCAATATGAGGACCACTATTGCAACTACCTAATAAAGGTAGAGCAATGGCAAAAACTAATAATTGTTTTTTCATAATTAGCGACCCTCCTTAAGATTATAAGTAATCACAATTTGGTGACCTTTGCGGACCGAACTAGCTGGCACATCAATTGTGGTAATGTCATCATTAAAAGCTACATTAACACCAAACGGCATTTGTTTGTCTTTCGTTGCTGGGATTGTTGAGTGAGAAGCGGCTTTGCCGTCGATTGTCACTTGTGTAATGTTTTCATCTTTAAATTGATTATCCACATTATGAATTTGTAAATGATAAGCACGACTTATCACCTCATCATCACCATCAAAGTGACCCTTAGCGGCGCCTAAATCAATTACTACTTGATAAGTGTCGCCAACTTTTTCAACTTTATATTGATATGGACTCTTCCGATACTCGTTATTTTTATAACCCGTCGTATCATAATCGTCTTCATATAGATACGAACTAGTTGAAGCATCTAAATCAGTCGATGGATAAATATCATAATAGATGTCATTCCAGTTTATATCTTTGGTCGTTGGTGCATTTTCCACTAACGGAATCATACTACCTAAACGAATAAAGATTGGTGTCTCGTCAACATCATAATCAACAGTAACTGTCTTACCTCCTTCGCGAATTGGATTATTTGAATGGAATGGGTCATACCATGTACCCGCAGGTAAATAAACTTGTTTTGACTCAATTGTTTCTTCAAGAGGAGGTAATCGATTAGCCTTTTCGTTCATTCGTAATGAGCCACCTTCGGTATTTTGATAATAATAAGCAGTGAAATTATACGTTTCACCTTCTTCAAGAGAAAGACCGGTGTCTTTGCGACGCTCTGAACCAGTTACCCAATCTTTATTCCATGTGCCGATAGATGTCCCATCAGTTTTTTCTAACTTTTCAATGCGCAAGGCATCATCATACGCCACCGATAATGTTGAATCTCTTTCAGCCGTAAAACTACCTTCGAGTTTTAACATATAATGCTCGTTACCAATATCATCAGGATGGCGAGTTGCCATATCATCAAAATTAATTGGTGTTCCTGCCGGAATTGTCATTTTTTTGGCCTCAGTCCAATCACAAACCTCTGAATTAGTGGGATCAGGGATAACTTTATCTTCCCCAAGTGGACAATCTAAATAAGAGGCCGTTAAGCCAGAATCTCCTGCCACAAGAGGATGCAAATCTTTATCCATTGAAAGAGGTGCGAATAAAATATTTGGACCAATCATCCATTCGTTTTCCATTCCTTTAACTTTCTCATCATCGGGATAATTAAACGCAAGAGCGCGAGCGATTGGTAAACCAGTCTCATAATTTTCTCTCGCTAATTGATAGAATAATGGCATTAAACGATATCGCATATCAATTGAACGTTTAAAACGATGAATAATTTCTGGGTCAGCTTCATCAACATCATTCTTAACTAAGCGATACCATGGTTGACAATGGATAGGTAAATTATTCGTACAGTGAATTCGGAAGATAGGTGACAAGGCGCCATATTGAATCCACCGTGAATAATAATAGTTATTAGCAACTTGCCCTGTATGACCCGCTAAATCGCTGCTCATATAAGGCATAGCGTTATTACCAGAACGAACGACGTTTTGAATCTCGGATGGTAATTGTTCCGGGACAGTATCACCTGTCCATTGGAAAGAGTAACGATGCGTCGCACTATCTTTCGTGCCATTCCAACGTCCGTTTTGCACATCCACTAAGTTAGTCATCGTTACCGGACGACGATATTTATTGCCGCCACCAGCTTTCGCTTGATAGAACTGACGAGTAATATCATTAAAGAGATATTGGCCCCATGTTTCGTGACGAATAATATCTTCTTCCTCTTCGCCCACTTTCCGCCGGGTTGGAGAAATTAAACTCGTTGACCAGTTCCGGTCATACCACCAGGTATCAAGACCCATATTCAAAATCTTTTGTAAATTGTAATTGCGGTTAGCGACTTCAGGTACTTGAAGCACATCAAGGTCTTTTCCAACCGGTTCAGGGTGGTCGTTAAAAGCGACTTCTAAGTTTTGGTCATGGAGACTCTTTAAAGTCCGTGGCATATTTGGGAATAAATCGGTATTAACGTTATAGCCAGTTCCTGAGACCGCAAACCGCCAATCGGTATCAATCACAAAGTTATCAAGCGGTAAATTATATTGATGATACTTATCGACTTCGAGTTGGACACTCCGTTCGTTATAAGCGTAATAACGAGAATCCCAAGCACCTAAAGTCGCTAAGCGCACCATATCGGCTGGACCAGCGAGTTTATTGTAAACCGCCCGTAAATCCGTCGCATCATCATAAAGCATGACATATAAGTCTCTTTGATCTTGAATTTGGTACCCACAACTGTTAGCGAATTGGGGATGAAGTTCAGCTGATAAAGTTGTGTAACCAGTGTCAGGAATGAGTACGCGCGGATAATCAATTAAGGATAAAGCGTTACCTTCTTCAGAAGAACCTGGCGCTGGTAAATCACCGGTATTAAATTTGTAATCTGGGCCATGTTCACCATCCTGACTGCTGTCATAGACTTGCTTATCATTACGAAGAACTTCGATATTCGCGAAATTTTGATTACGCCGGTTTAAATGAATAACAATTTCACCGTTATTATAATCAAGTTCAGTATCATAGTTTTTTCCTTGCGCTTGATAATTTTCGTTAACTTTCACTAATGTCGGATCAACTCCGTTATAAAGATGCCGTTGGGGAATTAGGAAAGTATTAACATCAAGCCAATACGCTGTCTTTTTATCATCGGGGTCGACATATTTTTTTTCAAACCGAATGGTTTTTTCGTCTAAAAATTGAACGCGGAGATTTGAATCATGTAATTCGTAGGTTGAGGCCACTGCTTTTTTAGGACCATACCCATCCATAATACTAGAATAACCACGCCCAGGGATGCCTGAAGCTAGACCAATTGTTGCTGGTAAAATAATCAGACTAAATATTTGACTTTTATACATGCACTTTCCTCCACACAAAAACACTCGCTTTTATTATAAATAAAACATCTTTTTAATGCAAAATATAATTGGCCAAAAAAAATGCTTTTTTTATATATAAAAAGATACTATAATACTATTCATGGAAAATTACATCCTGGAACTTCATAATATCGTTAAGACTTTCGGCACAGTCCGGGCGCTTAATAGCGTGAGTTTTAAACTAAAGCCGGGTGAAATCCATTGCTTAATGGGTGAAAACGGTGCTGGTAAGTCAACCTTTATTAAAATTATTACCGGTGTTTTACAACCTGATTCGGGCGAAATCTTTTATCGCGGACAAGAAGTTCACTTTGTTAACACTATTCAATCTAGTAAAGCGGGCATTGCTTGTATTTATCAACACCCCGCCAACTTCCCCAGCTTAAGTGTGGCCGAAAATATCTTTATGTCACAAGAGATTTTAACGAAATTACACACTTACAATTGGGCCGCCATGAGAAGAGAATCGAAGAAATTACTCGAAAGTTTAGGTTCGAAAGTGGATCCCAATGCTAGTATGTCTTCACTTGGTGTTGCCGAACAACAAATCGTCGAAATTGCCAAAGCGTTGTCAAGAAACGCCAAAATCTTAATTCTTGACGAACCAACTGCCTCCTTAACTAAATTTGAATGCGAAAAGCTCTATGCCCTTCTTGATACTTTAAAACAACGTGGTGTCTCAATGATTTTCATTACTCACCGGTTTGAAGATATGTATCGCTTAGCGGACCGGGTTACGGTTTTCCGTGATGCGACCTATATTGGCACCTACGAAATGAAGGAAATTAAAGAAGCCGATTTAATTAAAGCCATGGTTGGTCGGGAATTAAAACACTTATATCCTTCCCGGAATGTTAATATCGGTAACGAAGTCTTACGGGTTGAACACGTCTCGCGCACCGGTTTCTTTAAGGATATTAACTTTAATGTGAAAAAAGGCGAAGTTCTAGCGTTAACCGGTCTAGTTGGTAGTGGCCGAAGTGAAGTATGTGAAGCCATCTTTGGTATTACCCACTTTGACCATGGAAAAGTATTCCTTGAAGGTAAAGAAATCCACGTGAGAAATCCTAAGCACGCGCTTGAACTTGGCATTGGTTTATTACCAGAAGACCGGCAATTAACCGGATTATTACTTGATTTACCAATTTACCAAAACGTCTCGGCGATGGCGCTAAATAAATTTGAAAAGACTCTAACTATTATGGATAAAGAGAAAGAGATTGAAGCGGCGGAACGGATTTGTCAAAATCTTCGTCTTAAAGCCGAAAGCGTGATTGCTCCCCCAAGTTCACTTTCTGGTGGTAACCAACAAAAAGTGGTTTTCGCTAAATTATTAAACCGTGATTTAAAAGTTTTAATTCTTGATGAACCAACTAAAGGTATCGATATTTTAGCGAAGAACTCCATTTACGAAATTATTAATGAATTAGCCGCCCAAGGTTATGCCATTATTATGATCTCTTCGGAAATGCCCGAAGTCTTAGGCGTGGCAGACCGCATTGTGGTGATGCGCTCAGGGCATATCGCGGCCGAAATGCTCACGAAGGACGCAACACAAGAAAAGATTATGGAGGCGTCAGTGAAGAGTTAATTTATGAAACAGTTTTTTACGAATATCGGCCAAAAATTTAAATTCGCTTTTACCAAAGAAGGCGCTAAAACTAACGGGAAGAGAATTATTAACTATCCTGGTTTTGGTCTTGGCTGCACCATTGTTGTTATCCTGGTTTTATTAGCCTTCTTTGATAAGAACGCTGAGAACCCCTTCTTCTCATGGAACGGTTTTACTTTGACCTTAGGTGATAACGCTATCTACGCCTTACTCGCAACTGGCATTATGTGCGTTCTCCTAACTGGTGGAATGGATATTTCCGTTGGCTCAACCTTAGCGGTCACCGCTTGTACGACTTCATTATTAGCAGTTAATAATCCAGGTGTACCGGTTGCGATTTGGATCTTACTTGCCATCGCTATCGGCGCCGCGTGTGGATTTATTAACGGCTTCCTCATTGGTAAATTAAAAGTCGTCCCGTTAATCGCCACCTTAGGTACAATGTTTGCTTATCGTGGCCTTGCTTATGTTATTACTGGTGGTGACTGGATTAAACCAACCGACTTTGCTAAAGTTCCAGACTTTGCTAAGTTAAGTAACTCTACCTTACTCGGCATTTATTCCGTTTCTTGGATTGCTTTCTTCTTACTTATCATTATGGGTCTATTCCTTGTTTATACTCGTCCTGGTCGTCGTTTATACGCCGTTGGTACCAACGAAGAATCAGTCATAGTGGCTGGTAATAATCCGGCGAACATTAAGATTATGGCCTACACCATTTGCGGTGCCTTAGCGGGCTTAGCGGGTGTCTTATACGCGAGTAAACTCCAACAAGTAAACTCCGAAGTTGGTATGAACTACGAAATGACCGCCATCGCGATTTGCGTGATTGGTGGCGTAAGTAATACTGGTGGTAAAGGTCGCGCTGACTGTTTACTCCTTGGTATTTTATTTATGACCTTCTTAACCCGTTTACTGAACGTCATTGAAGGTTTCGCCGTTTGGGAAGAATTATTTAAAGGCGTGATTATCTTAATTGCCGTTGGTATTAACATTACTAACGATGCGATTAAAGCGCGTAGAGAAGTGCTGGCGCTAGGGAGACGATTATGAGTTCATCAATTGCCCGTCGTCCACGTTTAAATAAAGCCTTCTTCCGTAGCTGGGAGATGATTCTTGTTTACATCCTGGTCGCGATTAACCTTCTATTAATGATCTTTGTGGGTCAAGTTTATTTTGCCCAAGGTTCACTCCAAACCATTATCCGTTCTGGCATGGAAATCTCCATCATGGTCTTAGGAATGACGTTCATCTTGATACTTGGTGAAATCGACGTCTCAGTCGCTTCCATTATGATTCTTTCGTGTACCGTTATGGGCTATTGCTCAGGCGCAGGAATGCCAACTTTCTTTGTTATTCTCTTTGGTGTCTTAGCCGGCGGCGCTTGTGGCGCGATTAACGGCTTACTCGTGACCAAAGCGAGAATGCCATCAGTTATCGCGACAATTGCGACCAGTATGTTCTTCCGTGGTATTGTTCACGCGACCTTAAAGAATGGTTATCTTGAATCATTCCCGACTTTCTTTAGTGATATTGCTTGGACCGATGTTGGTGGCTTCTTACCACTCTCCTTAATTATCTTTATTCTCTTCGCCATCTTATTTATGGTGGTTTTACACCGGACTAAGTTTGGTCGTCAATTATACATTATTGGTAATAATAAGCGGACCGCTAACTATTCGGGTATCCGCGTTGATCGAACAAAGATCTTAGCCTTTGTCATTATGGGTATGACCGCGGCGCTTAGTGGTTGTATCTTTGTTGGTCGACTCTCGGGTATTACTTACACGATGGCGACGGGCTATGAATTAAAGGTAATCGCGATTGTGGTCTTAGGTGGCGTTTCTACGCTTGGTGGTAAGGGGAAACTTTATGGCCCCGTCATTGCGACCTTCATTATGGCTTTCTTATCAAAAGCGCTTGATCTTCTTGAAGTCCAAACTAATGCCCAAAAGATTGCGACAGGTTTAATCTTAATTATCGCGGTCTTAATCCCACGGATTAATAAAGATACAATCTTACGCTTTAAGTTACTCTTTAAGCGAAAGAATCTCCGCACTGTTGAAGGTGTTGATATGGTGCAAAACGTTTTAGGCGCTCAACGCAAGATTACCAGTGGTGAGAAGTTAATGAATAAGAAAGAATTCATGGCTTTCTTAAAAGATTTCCAAATCACCAGTGAAATGATTGACTATAACTATCCAAAAGAAAACGTGATGAAAGCCCGTCGGATGTACCGTACCATCTTAAGGAAATATCATAAGATTCCGTTCTGGAACCGGAAGGAAAGAGATGACTATGAACAAACCGTCGTCGACGCTAAGGATATTTACGATTTAACCCTCGACCGTTATTATTTAAAGATTGATGCGATTAAAGCCGCGAAACGGGCACGGAAGTTATTCATCCGGGTGAACGCTAATAAACGGAAAGAAATCGTGCGGAACGCTTATACCCAAGCGATTGTTAATTTCAAGAAACGCAATATCCCATACGCTAAAGAAGCCGATGCCGCTTCCTATGTCGATGCGGTTAATGTTGGTAACTGGTCATTTGAAACCCGTCTCACCGGTGCTTATCTTGATCAATTACAAGAAAAATACCACTTATCTGAAAAAGCGGACCGTGAGTTAAACTTCACGAAATTCTATTTCGCGAAATACGAATACTACATGGCGCGCTATTACATCAAGAAATACAACTGGTGTGTGAACAAGGTTAAGTCATATAACCGTACTTTGTTACTTGAAGCCAAGAAAGCGGAGGAGAGAAGACATGCACAAAAATAAGTTTTTATTAGCGCTCGCTGTCGTTCCGATGGCGTTAGCGAGTACTTCGTGCGGGTCACGCTTAAAAGGCGGCGTGGGCTTTATGCATAAACAAAGTGGTAACTCCTATGGTCAAGCCTTATGGACTGGACTTGATGCTTATTATGCCAAAAATAAACCCAATGTCGTTCGAGCGGACAAGAGTCCAAGTGAACAATCCGTTGCAAACCAAGTGCAAATGATTGAATCGCTCACTATGATGGGTGTTAAAGGTATGGTCATCTCTAGTAGTGGTGTGACCGGTTACGATAACATCCTCAAATGGACTGTCGAAGAAAGAGGCATTAAAGTCGTCTCAGTTGACTCACCGATTTCCCCAAAATATCGTTCCGTCCATATTGACCACTGCGATCCCCAAGTCGTTGGTACCTTTATGGCGCGTTCCGCTACTTTAATTGGTATTAGTCAAAAACTCAAAAGCACGGAACGCTATAAAAAAGGCAACGACCTAGCTTACCGGGAAGAAGTTGATAGTTTCGCCACTTATGAACCGGCCGAAAAGGATCCAACAACAGGAGAAATAATTGATTATCACGATGACCCTGATCCTAATGCTACTGGTCACTTAAACGACCAATTATACGATAAAATGAATAGAGCTATTGACGCCTTTAATGAAGCTAAAAAAACCGATAACATTGAAAAAGTTACATACGGTATTATCTCTTCCACTAGTGACTCACCATCGCAAAATGAGTGGACCGATTGCTTCTTTAAAGAATTAAATAATGACATAGGTGATAAAGCCGCAGATTTTCCTAAATATGATACAGTTGCAGTATTTGACCCAACCAATACTTCGCTAGAAAGTCGTAGACCGAACATGAAATACGGAATGGATGACGCGCAGACGAGCGAACAAATTGCTAATACTTTAGCGGGCACGGTCGATGTGATTGTAGCTCCAACATCCGTGGCGATGATGGCGACTGGCAACGCGCTTAAAAAACTAGCTGATAAAGGCCAAGCTAGTAGAACTAAAGTGACTGGATTAGGAATGCCAAGCGAAATGGCGACCTATATGCCTGATAATACTAATCCTGATGCTCCGGCACCAATCGAATCTATTTGCCCATATATGATGCTTTGGGATGTTGTGGACTTTGGCTATGTCGCCGCCCAAGCACTTGAAGATTCGATTGCTGACAAACAAGACTGGAAAGATCAAACTGTTCCATGGAAATATTACCATATGAATGAGGATACGCCTGTTACTAAATACGTGGTCCCAACTTTGAAATCAGATGGAACGCCAGATGGTGGTTATAAGATTATTGCTCTTGATCCATATCCATTCCACGAAGGTAACATCGCTGAATGGAAGACCAAGCTATAATTTAATTTATTAAAACAAACGAGCGGACATCCCGCTCGTTTTTATTTACCGTTGGGCTTTGACGTTACCAATCGCGGTAGCTTCAATGGGTCGCGCAACAACTTCTCGTTTTGTTATTTCTTGGGTAAAGGTGTTAAGCGCGTGGTTCTTCGCTCCTCCACCAACAATATAAATCTTGTTAAATTTCTGCTTTAAAATCGTTTCAAAGGCATCGGCGGCCTTTTGATAGGCCGTGGCTAAGGAACGGAAGATTGTGCGGTAGAGATCACCGATTTGTTGAGGCGGATTATGTTTGAGAAGCGCATTAATGGCGTCCGCCATATCAGCTGGCGCTAATAAGCTAGGATCATTGACATCAAAGACTTCGTTATAAATTGACGCTAAGGCTAATTTAGTTACTTCATCATAGGATTCGTGTCGTTTTCTTAATACTTCGTTAAATAACCACATACCCATAATGTTTTTTAAAAAACAAACTGCACCTTTAGTGGTTTCATTAGTGAAGCCTGATTTCATACTTAAGGCTGAATTATTGCCTTGCGGTAATTTCACGCCAATTAATGACCAAGTACCACTCGAAATAATCATCGCGTCACTTGGTGCGTCGATTTCGTAAAACACACTCGCGGTGTCATGGCTCGCACACATCTTCACTTCAATATCAACACCTAACTCTTTAATGATTTCTGGTTTTAGCCCACCGACCACATAGCCAGGTGTCACTAATGGTTTAAATAAATGAGATGGATAATTAAGTTTCTTAATTAGACCCATATGATATTCATGGGTATTTAAATCTAAGAGGCCAGAGGTGGACGCCATCGTTTGTTCGTGAACTTTTTTACCAGTTAGACGGTAAGTAAAGTATTCTGGAATAAACAAGAAATCAGTTGCTTCTTTTAGGCGACCTTTCTTTAAATCATCCATTAATTGGTGAATCGTATTAATTGGATTATTTTGGGTACCGGTTAATTGATATAGCTCATCTTCACTAATGAGTTTTAGTGTTTCTTTAACCGAGGTTTGTGTCCGTGCATCACGGTAGGCATAAACTGGTTTAATTAACTCATCACCCTTTAATAAAGCGTAGTCAACACCCCAGGAATCAATCGCTAAAGATTTAATCGTGTGATATTTTTTGACTGCGAGCTTAAGCCCAGTGATGATAGACTGAAAAATCGCGTCAACATCCCACACTAAAGAATTATTCTCGTTTTTAAGATAATCTTTAAAACGATAAATTTCGTCCACGTGATTTTCGCTAATAACGATCACGCGACCACTCGTGGCGCCTAAATCAATCGCAATATAATTATTTGATGACATCGAGTTCTTTAAACACTCCGTGCATGGGGTGTAAGTGCCAAAGCTTACATAAGCCAACTAACACTTTTGGTGGAATCACATTGACGACGTGACCAAGCGAGATCATATACACCATCGCAGTCTTCTCCACCGTTTCGATTAAGCCAAAGGCTTCATCCATATCGTTACCACAACCATAGATACCGTGGTTCGTCCAACTCACGATTCTAAACTTCCGCATCTTCTTCGCGGTTTCTTCACCAATGAGATTCGTGCCACAGACCATACAAGGAAGCACACCAATACCTTCGGGGAAGACAACAATCGCTTCGGTATTACTCGTCCATAAACGTTTAGTAAATTCTTTTTCGCTTACTGGGGTTGAGGCACCCATACACATTGTGTAGGTTGGGTGAGTATGCATAATAATCCGGTTATTGGGATTAACTTTTAAGCGTTCGGTGTGGCACATAATGTGGGCAGGGAATTCACTTGTGAATTTACCTCCACCTTTATAGCCCCATAATAAATGAGCAACTTTACCATTTTTCGCAATCCGAACTAAACCAAGGTTAGTCTCTGGATCTTTCATGACGTTTTTAAAATATTTACCAGTACCAGTGACGAGGAAACATTTGTTCCGCACAATTGGGTCAGCGGCAAAAGTCATCGGAATATCCCGAATGACTTTTTCTTTGGGGAAATATTGTTTGATGTACTTATCATCAATAAGATAAGAGATATTACCACCATTGCGTTCGTCCCAGCCTTGGCGGTACATATTCGCCGTGACTTCGCTCATCGCCTTCACAAAAGGCGAATCAATAAATTTCTTCATAAGTTACTCCTTAATGACAATTACATTAATGATTTATAAAGTTTAATAATATCCGCTTTACTTGGCTTCCGTGGATTACCTGGTGTACAAGCATCCTTCATCGCGTTAGACGCTAAGAAGTCTAAGTCTTTTGCTTTCGCAATCTGTTTTAAGTTAGTCGGAATGCCAACATCTTTACTTAATTTACTGACTGCATCAATCGCCGCTTTTTGGTATTGGGCTTTATTCATCTTATCGACGTTTTTAACACCCATCGCGCGGGCAATTTCGCGGTATCTTTCACCCGTTGCCGGTGCATTATATTTCATAATGGTTGGAAGTAAGATCGCATTAGCGACACCGTGTGGAGTATCGTAAACCGCTCCTAAAGCGTGCGCCATACTATGAACGATTCCTAAGCCAACATTGCTAAAGCCCATACCGGCAATATATTGACCTAACGCCATACCACGACGGCCTTCTTTCGTATTCTTGACGGCCGCTCTTAAATATTGGCTAATTAAACGAATGGCTTCAAGATGGAACATATCACTTAATTCCCAAGCGCCTTTAGTAATATAACCTTCAATCGCGTGAGTTAAAGCATCCATACCCGTGGCGGCGGTTAAGCCTTTTGGCATCGTCGACATCATGATTGGATCAATAATGGCGACAACTGGGATATCGTGAACATCCGCGCACACGAATTTCCGTTTCTTCTTGGTATCGGTAATAACATAGTTAATGGTTACTTCGGCAGCGGTTCCAGCGGTGGTTGGGATTGCAATGATTGGTAAAGCTTTCTTCTTCGTAACATCCGCACCTTCAAGGCTTCTCACATCAATGTGTTTCGGATTAGCCATAATGATCCCAACACCCTTTGAGGTATCAATCGCACTACCACCACCAATCGCAATTAAGTAATCGGCTTTAGCTTTCTTAAAAGCTTTTACCCCACCCTGGACGTTTTCAATTGTCGGATTAGGTTTAATGTTGCTATAGATTTCGTAAGGAAGCTTGGCTTTCTTAAGTAAATCAGTCACTTTGCTTACCACTTTGAATTTAATTAATTCAGGGGTGGTACAAATGAGGGCTTTTTTTAATCCCCGGTTCTTGACTTCGGTGACGACGTTACTAATCGCACCTTCACCATGGTAACTTGTTTCGTTTAAGACAAATCTTGGCATAAAATATTCTCCTTACTTTCTAATATTTTTATACATTGGGCCATAGGCTTCGCAAGCGCGATAGTCTTGACCTTCTTTACACATCCCAAAAGCATTCCACGCGGCAGGACGATAAATCTTATCTTCGTCGCAGTTATGATAGGCAACGGGGATTCTTAAGATTGAACACATCGTGATTAAATCTTGACCAATGTGGCCATAAGAAATGGCACCATGGTTTGCACCCCAGTTATTCATCACATCATAAGCAGACTTCGCGGGACCACTCTTAGTGACTCTTGGTGTAAACCAAGTGCAAGGCCAGGTATAGTCAGTCCGTTTATAAAGAATATCACTCACCTTATCTGGTAATTTAACGGTCCAACCTTCCACAATTTGCATCACCGGGCCTAAACCTTTCACAATGTTTAAGCGCGCCATCGTGGCGGGCATTTCGGCTCTTGTCACAAAGCGAGAAGAGAAACCGCCACCTCTAAAGGAACCCATATCGGCTTCGGGCCAAGAAACATGTGACATAATCGTCGCAATATCTTTTTGGGTTGTTTCCCACCATCTTTTCATGACAGGTTTACCATTCTTATCTTTCACTTCACCGCACGCATCAACACAGCACGCACCCGAGTTAATTAAGTGAATAATGCCATCCGCGTCATGAGCGTGGCCTTCTAAGGTATAACCCGTTACCCGTTTCACAGCTTTACTCGACCAATAGGTTCTCACGTCCGCAAACATTTGAGCGCGACCGGTTAATAGTTTCATAAATAACATCGTGGTACCGTTTAAAGTATCGTTTTCGGTCGCTAAGATATAGGGTTCACGCGCCCCATTCCAGTCAAATGTTGAGTTAAGGATGGATTCTGGGAAGTCGCAGTTAGGATAGAAGTCAGTCCATTGTCTTTGTCCTTGGAAGCCACCAACAATCGCGTTATGGCCCACCATTTCTTCTTCCCAACCTTTCGGGAGTTTCTTATTACCATTAAAGAGATCTTCAATAATGCACGCCATCTTGACGGTAAATTCCCAGTCTTTCTTCTTTTCGGCCGCACTCTTTTGGTATTGCTTAGGGTTCTTATCAAAATCTGGCCGACAATATTTCTTCACCCACGCTAAGGCTTTCTTATATTCTTCCTTATCGTAGATACCTTGTTCAATCCGACGAATAATTTCCACTTCATCAATTGATTCAACACGCATGCCTAAATATTCTTCAAAGAAGTTATGATCGATGATGGAACCACCAATACCCATGGTGACGCTACCAATTTGTAAATAACTCTTACCGCGCATGGTCGCAGCGGCGACAGCGCAACGAGCGAAGCGTAAAATCTTTTCTGCGACATCACTTGGAATCGATGTGTCATCCTTATCTTGGACTTCGTGACCATAGATACCAAAGGCTGGTAAACCTTTTTGGGCGTGAGTGGCTAAGACACTAGCTAAGAAAACCGCACCCGGTCTTTCCGTTCCGTTAAAACCCCAAACCGCCTTAATCGTCATGGGATCCATATCCATGACTTCGGCGCCATAACACCAACACGGTGTCACGGTTAAAGTAATATCAACACCGGCTTTCTTAAACTTATCAGCGCAAGCCGCCGCTTCGGCGACTCGACCAATCGTTGTGTCGGCGATAATAACTTTTACTTTTTCGCCATTAGAATAACGAACATTATCCTCAATTAATTTCTTTGCGGCTTTCGCCATATTCATCGTTTGGTCTTCAAGGGTTTCTCTTACTTTAATTTTGCCCCGACGACCATCAATGGTTGGGCGAATCCCAATCACTGGGTAATTACCAATTAATCTCGATTTTGCCATAGAAAATCTCCTTATATGTACACTAAAAATATAGCACAATTAAATAGATTTATCTATTTATATGCTTATTAATTTAGGTGACCAGTAAATTCTTGGTCATAGTGCATATACATGGAATATCTTTCGTAACAAATATCCATGAATGGGCGGAAAGTTAATTCGCCTTGATTTTCTGTTGTAAAGGCAAAGGCAATACCACTATGGTAGTGACATAAATCAGTCGAAGTCGCTTCACTCATCGTGATATATTGATTAAAATCGCCGGTCGCCACTTCAATGAGTTGAGTAAGTGAACCTGAATAATCAACTTGACCACTTTGGAAAGAACCATTACCGGTATGTAGATAGAATTCTGTATTTAAATTAACGCCACCCATGTCTAACGCTAACATATATGGACCATAATGAAGCGCATAAGAATATGGATCGGTTGATGGAGGATTATCTAGTTCATAACCACGTTGTTCAGTCGCGGTAATTGACATTGGTAGACTAATTTTGAGCGTTTGATTTTGCGCTAAAGTAGCATTCGCCGTCATATAATCATTACCTGTATATTCTACCGGCGTTCCGCCTATAGACATCGTCGGATCTTCCGCCACCCAATATGGCTTAATGAAATGAATATTTGTTAACGAAACTTCGCTATCGCCGCTATTAGTAACTTCAACATACTCACTACCTTTTACTGTGGCATTATCGGTTTTAAAGCCACTAAATGAGAGATTCATATTAGTGCGCTTAAGTGAAATGTTGTTATACATATTAACGTATATTTCATCTTCATTATCCACATAGAAATTACCATATGTTAAATGAGAGAAAGTTTGACTACCCGTTCCAACACAGCACCAGAAAGAATCATCCGGAGAAGAATAAACTTTATGATGACCAAAGTCGGTTGAGGTCGTATAAGTTTTACCTGCTAATTGAGGTCCTGGATACGTACGACGATCAGCGGTAAGTTCATCACCACACGCTTCTTTTGAACCAACGGTATCAAACGAAGCCATAATATGGTTATAGAAAACTTTTTCGAAATAATGCGCGTATTTTACATTGCCGGTAATTCGATAGAGATGATCAGTAAAGCGAAGCATATTATACGAACAACAAGTTTCTTCACCAAATTTATTTAAAGTAATGTGGTCAGGTTTTTCGTAGTGCTCATTAATGGAAATACCTCCATTAGCTAAACTCATATGATTGACCATCATATCCCAAGCATTTTCAGCTGCCGTTAAATAGAACGGATCACCTAATACTTCATAGGCCGCACAATAAGAAATAATCTTTGGCAAAGTTGTATTAGTGTGAATGCCTGGTAATAGGTTACTGTTACTATGTAAGCCTTCAAGTAAACCATCTTCTTCAAAGAAGCGTGCTGCTTTTAAGAAATCAGGATTATGATTAGGATCAGCTTGATATGCAAGGTAGAGGGTTTCCGCGCAACCACCCCATTCAACTCCCAACGCTTGTTCTTTTTGTTTTTCGTTAAGCTTCAGTACGCGATGAGCTAACCATTTATTAGCTGCTAAAAACATTGTTTTCGCCTTTTCACGGATAGCGTTAGTCGCCTCCGTTTCGCCCATGTCAGCATACGTCATGACGTCATATAACATCATTAATTGCTTGTGATACATGTAGTATGGTACCCAAATGGTAATTTCGTAAGGAACGTTGTACCCCATCTCCTCATTAACATGCCCAGTACCACTATGACCAACATAAGAACATTCACCTTCTTCTAATCCACGCATCACATCGTGAGCAAAACCATTTAAGTAGCCAAATTCTTCACCTTGCCCATATTTATGGTTTGGATATTCGTTTTGGCATTCTGCTAATTCACCAATTAAATACTGTAAACGATCACGCGCTGCGTTCATTTGTTCTGCGTCATCAAGTGCATCACCAATCGCAGTAATATGCGCTAAAGCACTGACATATTGACCTTGGAATTGGCCTTCCCCACCACAGCCTTGACGGATCCAAGAACCATAAGGTTGGGCCCCTTTCGTGTCAACGCCCGACACCAAACGATAATGATAAAGCAAACGATCTGGATCTAAGCTAAGCATCCAATCTAAATTTTCGCTTTCCATTAATAGCTGGTAAGATGCAGCGTTATAAGCTTCTTTAGACAAATCATTGTTTTTACGAGCGATACTTGGAACTAAAGTAGGAGTAGTTAGTGTATAGCTCTTTTTAATTGAATAAGCACCACGCGAGAAAGTCATCGTATAATCACATTTTTTACCTTGAGCAAGGAAGTTACCTTCTTGATCAATTAAATCCAAATTTTTAGAAGTGAAATCTACTTTTACACCATCATCTAAATGGCGACTTGGATAAATACGACCACCGCCATCACGAAGACATTGATTGATGTTAAATGATCTAACTGCTTGTTCAACCGCCGCTTTATCATCATCACTATGAACATGTCCTAAAGAGTCTTGGATATCTGAATCACTTAACGCCATTGAATACATTTTAAAATCATCTATATAACAATGTAATGGTCTATCGCCATAAAAATTCGTACGCCCAACATAGAAACCACAATTTTCGTTATCATATAGGAAAGATGGATAGTATTGAGCTTCTTCATTACTAGTAATTAATTCACCATCAACATATACCTTACATCCATGACCAGTCATAACCATCGTAAGGTTTAACCAACGACGGATTGGCATAATATAATCAGGATTGGTAATAACCGGTTGTTGTTGCTCTTTGTCCTCATCAGGCACAATACGCAATACGCAACGGTTCGTATCATATAAATTATATTTAAAGTTCATATGACGCATTCCGTCATTAGACGAAAAATCAAAAACTCGCAAATGCGTATCGTCCTCATTGCGTGGTTCAATATAAATATTAGTCGAAATGGTTAATTCGTTATGACCCATTAAAACTTGCTGCGGCAAAAAGAAACCAGAGCGAGCGTTATTTTCGCCTTCACCATTCAAGTAGACAACATCACGATTATCTTTGTTAATGAATTTAACATTTTCTATTGCTTCGTCATGGATAGCGCCGTTATAACCACGGACACTATCATCTAAACTTCGATTATTAAAATTTAAATTTAAGGTATTAAAATCCTTATAATTAGCGTCGAAATCATGGTAATAATCATCTTCGCTAATCTCTGTATTATAAACACGAACATCAGCAATAGAACCAACAAAATCGTTGGTAGTTGAATGAGTGGAAGTACCAATTGTAAAGGAAGAAACATTTTTATTTTTAAAAGAATAATTACCATCGTAAGACAAGAGTTTCTTTCCGTTTTGGTAAACATGCAAACTAGTTGAAGAAAAAGAGAAGCCAATTAATTGCCAAGCATCGGGTGTTGATTCTAGTGTTCCGCCAAACGGTGCCACTTGACCATGGACTTTTTCAGATTTTGGTACTTTGGTTAAGTTTTGTTCTTCGCGACCATTTAATTTTGAATATAGAGCATAACCTCTCCATGATTCAGTTGAATAGGGAAAAGCGTAAAAGTATTCATCGCCATAATCTATACTAAAAAGCGGTCGATCTGACATCGATGAAAGATCATTAGGTATACGAACCCACATCGCAATCGTCGTTATATCATTATTTAAAACATTAGCTGGCAGACTAATAAAATTAGTGCCGTGATTAGCATCACCAAAAGTCAAAACAGAGGAACTTTTAAGTGTGCCAGTAACTTCCATGTTGGCATCTTCAATAGTAGCGTCATCATAATGACCAACATTACCTGTATTCTTGCCTAGATTTTCTTTATCATTAAAAGCTAATCGATAAAGCAAATGTTGATAAACCGGCGGATTAGGAGAACCACCACAACTCGCCAACGCGCAAAGCGATGCCATTGGCACTAAAAATTTTAAAAACTTCTTCATATTGTTATTATATAACAAAAAAGGCGAGATGTGTTTCTCGCCTTTTGATTAACAATCTTTACCTATTACTTAATAACACCTTTTTTTAAAATGATGTTACCGTAGATTCTTTCTTCACCGGTCTCAATTACAAGATAGGCTTTCTTACTTCTTTCATAGAAGGCAAAGCGTTCAATCATCTTTTTCTTCACGTTCTTATCTAGGCTACTTGCAATCTTCTCGTATTCAGCCCAAATGGTTGGAGTCGGATCACCATTCGTGGTTTCCATTAACATGAAGTTCTCACTTGCATAGGTATCAAGTGGGATGACCGTTAAAATCGCTTTTAACATATCCGTACCAGAAATACCATCCGCCCGAATAACGTGCGCGTTCATACTGTGCGCTGGAAAGTTAGCGTCCGCGATAACAAGTTCATCGCCATGCCCCATTTCGCTTAACGCTTTGAGTAATTCTGGACTTAAGAGTTTCGGAGTGTTTTTTAACATAATGCTTCCCCTTATTTAGCGGTTTCGCTCGCCCGGTATTCCCGGATAACGTTAATCTTAATTTCGCCTGGATAGGTGACACCGGCTTCAATCTTCTCTTTGAGTTTTCTGGCTAATTTAAAGGCCGCATCATCGTTAATTTCTTCTGGAACCACCATAACACGAACTTCACGTCCGGACTGCATCGCGAAGGCTTTGGCGACACCTGGTTCTTCGGTACAAACTTTCTCTAACGCTTCAATCCGTTGGATATAAGTTTCCATGGTTTCACTTCTTGCGCCTGGACGCGCTGCACTTAAAGTGTCAGCGGTCGCAACTAAGGTGGCAATCACGAACTTACTTTCACTATCACCATGGTGCGAAGCAATCGCGTTTACGACCACATCAGGTTCACCATATTTTTTCGCTAAGCGAGCGCCAAGTTCGACGTGGGTGCCATCGACTTCGTAGTCAATCGCTTTCCCAATATCGTGTAATAAACCAGCGCGCTTGGCAGCGACTTGGTCTAAGCCTAATTCCGCGGCCATAATACCCGCTAAATAGGCAACATCCATTGAGTGGTCATAAGCGTTTTGACCATACGAACTTCTAAATTTTAAACGACCGACGTAGTCAAGTAGTTCGGGAGCAATGTGGGGTAAGCCTAATTTAAAGGCCGCATCTTGTCCCGCTTTATGAATTTGTTCATTCATTTCTTCCGCCGCTTTCTTCGCGTACTCTTCAATTCTTGAAGGTTGGATGCGTCCGTCTTTCATTAAATATTCAAGAGTCCGACGAGCAATCTCACGTCTTAATGGATTGAAGGAACTCACGGTAATGACTTCGGGGGTATCGTCGATAATTAAATCAACACCGAGTAATTGTTCAAGCGTGTGAATGTTCCGGCCTTCGCGACCAATAATCCGCCCTTTCATTTCATCACTTGGTAGTTGAACGGTGGTGACACTATGCATCGTGATTTCGTCTTGGGCATATTTATTAGTGGCTAAAGCGATGAGGTTACGCGCTTTATCCGCGGCTTTTTCTTCCGCTTCTTCTAAGCGTTTCTTCATATAACCCGTAATTTCGTTATCCATCTTATCCTTCACTTGGGCTAAGACTTCTTTCCGCGCTTCTTCTTTGCTCATCTTGGCGACTTTTTCAAGTTCGACAATGATGGAATCAATCTTCTTTTGAAGCTCCGCTTGCTTACTTTCGGTGACTTTTAATTCACTATCAAGCTTTGCTTGCTTGGCGTCTAAGATCTTTTCCTTTTCGTTTAGATTAACATCGCGACGTTCAATGTTATTCTCCCGTTGATTAAGTTTGTTTTCTAAGCTCACCACTTCGGCTTTTCTTTCCTTAATCTCTTTGTCCGCTTCTTGTTTCATTTCGTAAGCGGTTTGTTTGGCCTCGACCTGCGCGGTATGAAGTATTTTGTTACTTCTTTCTTCGGCAGCGGCAATAATTTTTTCGGCCTTCTTGTTCGCATTAGTACCTTTTTTATTTTGGATAATTAAAAAGATGACTAAACCAATGCACGCTAAAATAGCGACAACGGCAATCGCGAGAAAGGCTCCAGCTAAACCTGTCATAAGGCTTCCTCCTAAAAAATCGTAATAGTTACTAAAAGAAATATGATTTATATATAACTTTAAGAAATATTAACTAGGATACGAACGTTCGTATCGCATAACTATTATATATAATAATTATTAAGAAAAACAAAAAAATAGAAAAGGGCCGCTATTTTGGGCATAAGAATTGCTAAGGCTATGTTATAGTTAAGAAGATGAAAATTTATTACGCGAAGATTACACCACTATTAAAAGAGAAGAAGTATCAACACTATTATCAGCAACTACCAAGGGCACGGCAAAAACGAGCGGATGCTTATTTAAAACCCATTGATCAAATCCGGAGTGTAGCCGCTTTTACCTTGTTACTTAAATTATTAGATGATCAAAAAATTACTTACCACGATCAAGACTTCCGCGTTGACCGAAATGGTAAACCCTATCTAGCGGGTCAGAAAATTTATTTTAATCTCGCCCATGGCGGTGATTATGTTATCGCTGCGATTAGTGAGGAGAAAATTGGCGTGGATGTTGAATCAACGAAGCGCGAAGAGGAAATTGATAAATTAACTAGTTATGTTTTTAATCGCGCAGAGCAAAATGGATATCAGCAGTCTCACCACCGCTCAATGTTCTTCTACCGAATTTGGACTTTAAAAGAAAGTTATATTAAGTGTGTTGGTAAAGGTCTACAAATAAAAATGCCGACAATTAATCTTCGTTCACAATTACTTAAAAATTATTTATTCCAAAGCTTTATCCACGCGCATCATCAATTCGCTATTTGTTCATACCAAAAACCCATCAATAAAGCCAAAGAAATTAAACTCTAGTGTTATTTACTTAAGTAAACTTTTTACTTTCTTTTTGTAATCGTCGATGTGATTAAAAAAGATTTCTTTCATTTCGTTCGCGGTTAAAGCAGGGTCTTCTTTTTCTTTCCGGTTATCAACACTAATAAAGGCTTCGTAAATCTCCGCGAAGGTTGGTAACACATCTAAGAGGCGGTTCCGTTTACTTAACCGATTCACCACTTGGAAAGCTTTCATCATTCGCGCCCGAATGGGTTCAATGTATTCAAAGATACAAGTTTTAAAATAAAGAACATCTTCAGGGGTTTGATCAGGTAGCATTAAATAAGTACATTTAAACCGCTTATCGTTCTTTTTAAGGGTATCCGCTAAATAGTGATCGAGCCGTAATTCAAAATCACCAATATCAGCGATATATAACATTTCTAGATATGAGACTTTTTCAGTCGAAGTACCAATGTCTAATAAAGAATATTGTAAAAGTTCATTAAAATCCTTCCGCATATTCTTAAAGCCCATTGAATCAGGCGAATCATTTAGTTTCTTACTCTTATCGTTAAATAATTCTTTCCGCGCGGTTAAGGGTAAAACACAATAAAGTTTAAATAAATGTTGAATCATTCCTTCATAGGCGACTTTTCCACGCCGGAAGATATCAGGGATTTGTTCCATAAATTACCTCGCTCTCTGGGGTGATTATAGCAAAACGCATTAAGCAATTTCAAATAATTTAAAAAAACACCCCTATGGGGTGCTTGTTTTTAACTTATCTTTTTAATTTTTTAGGATTTGTTTGGCTAATTTATTCGCAGCGGCTTGGTTCGCAACGAGATTCCGGTAATGAATCCGGGAGCGATACGCTAAGATAAGACCCACCACGTATAAAGGATTTAACCAAATAAGGATGTAGTAAATAACTTTTTCACCTATTGTATAGCTAGCAAAAGTATCAAGAGTATAAATGGTCATGAGCACACTAATCGCTGCTGAGACCACCAAAGCAATTAATAAGTAAATGCCTGTTAGTTTCTTGTTCGTTAAGCGTTGGGCAGCGCCAAACACCATCACCGCGACAATTGCATCGGCCACGGCGCAAATCGTGCCAACCACAAACTTCCCACCTAAAACATCCACGTTATAGCAGTCAGCGGCAATCGAAATAATCGCTAGTAAGGTAATTGTGTAAAACGGTATATATAAGAAAGCGTGAGAGCGTTTATGACCAAAGAGGGTGTAAACGCAAAGCGAAAGACCCGCTAAAATAGAAGCAATGGCGGCCGCATAGGTCATCCAAATGTTATAGGTTGCAAAGCCTTCTTTACTTGCATAGTGAAAAGCAAAACCACCAACGACTAAGCCAACCGCAAGAATCGCAAAGTTAAAAATCCATTCGGCTAAGATCCCTAAGCCATTTGAGAATTTGTGCTCGCTAGGCATTTTTAAATGCGCGAGAGCTTCAACTCGGGCGGCTTGTTTATCTTTACTAACTAATTTTGTTACTTGTTTTTTTGCCATAGAAAATCTCCCTACTTCTCTACATTATAGCAAATTATCTAATCTTTTGTTGTTTTCGCTTGATTGTCGTCTTTCTCGTCCTTAATCCGCGCAAGAAGGTCATCAATTAAAGCTGGATGATCTTTTAGATAGTCTTTCGCGGTTTCGCGCCCTTGTCCAATCTTTTCACCATCAAGTTCATACCATGAGCCGGCTTTTTTGATAAAACCCTTCGCAATGGCCATATCTAAAATTTCGCTTTGAATCGAAATACCTTGACCATAAATAATGTCAATTAAACAACTCTTAAACGGTGGCGCAACTTTGTTCTTCACCACTTTTACTTTTACGGTGTTACCGATGATATCGTTACCATCTTTAATGGCTTCGCTCCGCCGGATATCTAAACGAACGGTTGCATAGAATTTTAGTGCGCGACCACCCGTAGTTGTTTCGGGGTTACCATACATCACCCCAACCTTTTCTCTTAATTGGTTAATAAAGATGACTGTGGTGTGAGTTTTATTTAAAACACCCGCTAATTTACGCATCGCTTTACTCATTAAACGTGCTTGTAAACCAACTTGGTTATCACTCATGACGCCATCAATTTCCGCTTGGGGAACTAAGGCGGCTACCGAGTCAACCACAATAATCGAAATTTCTCCTGATTGCGCTAACATTTCAGTAATTTCTAGTGCCTCTTCACCACTATCAGGTTGCGATAAGATTAATTCATCAATATCAACTCCTAAGTGTTTCGCGTACACTGGATCAATTGAATGCTCAGCGTCGACAAACGCCGCTTTCCCACCTTTCTTTTGGGCTTCGGCAATCGCGTGTAAGGCTAAAGTCGTTTTGCCACTACTTTCGGGTCCATAGATTTCAATAATCCGACCTTTTGGATAACCACCAACACCTAAAGTGTTATCAAGTAATAAGGAACCAGTAGAAATCGTATCAACATCCACGGGTGGGCGGTCGCCTAAGCGCATCACGCTTCCTTTTCCATAAATCTTTTCAATACTTTTTAAAGCATTTTCGAGATTAACATTTTTTTCTTCTTTTGACATATCTAGTCCTCCTAATTATATATACGGAAAATCACTTCTTCAGTTGACGCACAATTTTTAAAGTTTCCTCAATCATCGTGGCCACAACCTTCGCTCTAATCGCGTTTCTCGAGCCATGATAGACATGATAAATATTTTTTATTAAATCACGCTTTGGTTTACATAATATAGCGATATGAACTCCTCCTACGGGAGCACCACCAGGTTCTTTACTTGGTCCTGCGTTACCCGTGCAAGTAACCACTAAATCAGTCTTTAATAACTTCTCGCCTTCTTTCGCCATTGCAGTAGCAATCTCTTTACTCACAACACCATACTTTTTAATGCTCGTAGATTTAATACCAAGTAAGGCAGTTTTAAAATTACTTTGATATGTTACAAGTCCACCACGAACCACTTTAGAAGCACCTGGGACTTCGGCCAAGGTGGCCACAAATAAACCCGCGGTTAATGATTCAACACTACCAATGGTTAAATGATGTTTAGTTAATAACTTAACTAATTTAACGGCGTTTTCCATGGCTTAATCCTTTAATTAATTTATTTAAATCAACGGGTGCGTATTTGGTTTTTTCAACACAAACACAACAACAATTCTTCACCCTATCTAGTGGGGTCTTCTTATGATGTGTATGCCCATAGATATAAAGAAAATCTTTACTAACATCCGTCGGTTTTGGTGGCTCGTGCATTAAAATCACATGGGGATTATATAGAACAGGTTTCCTTACTGCTTCTAAAAATCCAAGGTCTAGATAATATTGGGGTTTTTTCGCATCATGGTTACCCATAATTAAAATCTTTTGGCCTTTAAGCATATGGGTTAAATTTAAAAGTTTTTGTTTATCTTTATGTTTTAAAGCGTAATCACCTAAGACATAAACGATGTCATTATCTTTCACCACTTTATTCCATCTTTGCATTAACACTTTGTGCATTTCTTTTAGTGATTTAAAAGGCCGATGGCACGCTTTAACGATTTCCCAATGAAAGAAATGGGGATCAGCAATGACAAAAACGTGCTTCGCCTTTTGTTCAATATTTTGCATTTGTTGATTATTCATATTTATTTACTTGGTTTTAAAACCTTGCGGTTTTGGATGACATAGATTACACCACTTATAAGGGAAAGAGCCGTGGTTAAATAAACAAAGATGGCGACAATCCGACTCGCTTGGGGCCAAGTGTAGTCAAAATAGCTAAACGGCCAGCCATTTAATAACACGAGTGGGATGGTAATCATTTGCGCAACGGTTTTGGCTTTTCCAAAGATATTCGCTGCAATCACAATCTTCTTTTGGGCGGCAATAAATCTTAAAGCGTCAACGACAATATCGCGTCCCACCATTAAGATGACGCAATACGCAGGAATCATATATTGTTTTCCAACCGGCCAAGAAGCAAATTCGTTATAAATCGCTAAGAAAATTAATAAAGAATTAACTAATAATTTATCGGCAATGGGATCTAAGAACTTACCTAAATCAGTCACTTGGTTATTTTTTCTTGCTAGATAACCATCTAAGGCATCCGTTGAAGCCGCAATGATAAAGATAATGCACACCACAAAATAAACAACATTAATTGGGGTATCGCCTAGTGAGATGGAAAAGATCGGAAGAAAGAAATCACGATTCACTGCACATAAGATTTCAATCGTCGCTAAACCTAAGATCATTAAAACGACTAGGATAATGCGCGAAAAAGTAATTTTTGTTGGCGTATTCATAACCAAAAATATTATATAATATTTTTTCGACTAAATAAACAACGCACTTACTAAACGATTAAACGCAGAAAGCGGGTGCAACAGCGCCATAGATTCTATTAGCTTCCGCGTTGATGATTTTTCCATTGTAATGACTTAGCATGAACGCCTTATCTAAACTGTCTTTATTAGGCGAACGTAGCCAATAATTACAATCATCGCCCGTGATATCAGGAAAAATACCAGTTTTCTTTCGAGAATCTAAATCAGGGTGATCTTTATAGTATTGATAAACACCATTTTTATCATCCTCATTAGGAGTCGTCCCTTCTGGCACATCAGCGGTCATTTCTGCACAGGCTAATGGGAAAAGTTTAGGATAAAAAGGTGTTGCCTCCCAAACCCCACTTCCAAATTCAGATTCTCCAACCATTTTTTTGGCTGGCCTAATAATTTGCTTAATTACCTCTGGCAACATATTATATATATCATTGTTCATTGCATTGTTAAGAGTAGATGTAGAATAATTATCAATATCTCCTCCCCAATTATAGCTAAAAAGGTAATGGCTTTTGCTAGTGACAAGATTAGAAAATTCAAATGTAATGCCAGCTTTTCCGGTACCATCGGCTAAATAATCATGATTAATACCAATGATTCTCAACGTGTGAGAGAACGGTTGGTCAACACCTTTCTCAATTAATGTCACAGGTCTTTCCTCGCCGACTTTAAACGCTGTTTCACCAACTAACCCACCGAAAGATATATCGCTAATTTCTGGCCAAGAAAAATCGTTCAATGTTTTCCCTTTTAAATCACTACCTTCCGCATAAATAGTTAAATTATCACTCAACGTGACTAAAATTTCGCACGCATATGGATTTTTCCATGTAAATTCAACCGGTTCTTTTGCGCTCGAATTTAGGACCTTAATTGATGATCTTAGTGGATTATCATATGGTTCAATACCTTTAAAATGAAATGCCATACGGGGTGAGTATGAAATAACTGGTACACTGATGCTAGTAATCAGGCGGTCATTTTCATCGTAGGCGTTACAATTAGTGCAAACAAAATTAATAGTCCGTGCACCTGGTTTAGGCTCTGATGAGACCCAGTGAGCGTAAATATCGGTGTCAGCCGTAAGCAAGGTACCAAATTTAAATTTGTCACCGGTTTCGCCTTCGCCTGGAGATACATACCAGCCGACAAAGGTATGGGCAAAATAAGTGGGCACCCAGCTCGGTTTAACGGTTTTTTTATTATAGGCATAGGTCTCAGTATAAGTGTCTTTGCCAGTTTCGTCATTATCGTAATGATAAGTCAACTTATAAGAAACATCTTTTGCCCATTTTGCATATATTTTGACGCCGTTAGAAGTGATTGGCGTATCAAAATCATATAGTAAAGCCTCAGACTCAGATGGATCTTTGTCATACCATCCATCGAAAACATACCCATCATTAGTCGGGAGATAATAACTGGCTTTTTCTCCGTATTCAACCTCTTGAATAGTTGGTTCACTTTGACCATTGTTTTCAAAGAAAGAGACAGCAAATGTATTAATTTTGCCCCATTTAGCGTATAAATTAATATCACTTTCTACTGGTGTTCCTTTTCCACCAAAGACAAATTGTTGACTTGTCATTGCTTCATCAAGCCACCATGTTACTTCGCTACTATCATAACCGGTTCTAGTAACGGTTGGAGGAGTCATAATCTTATCGCCATAACGCACAGACGGAGTATGCATACCAAGCGTCCCGCCGTTAGCGTTATAGGTGATGTTACAAATAGTTTGTTTAAATCGACCATAAATCGCAATATTTTTGCTTTCGCCAGTGAGTATCTGATCAAAATTAAATTTTGTATTATATTGAGCATTTGTATACCAATTATCAAAAGTGTATCCTTCTTTAGTTGGAGTAGTTGGGCGTTGTATTTTATAACCATATTTAACGGTTTGTGCTAAAGAAGGTTCCTCCTCATTATCAATAACAAATTTCACGTCATATTGTTTAATATCGCCCCATTGTGCGTACAAGATAACATCTTCGCTAGGACCCCTGTCAAAATCAAATTCTTGACCATTTTTATCAAACCATTTAACCGCATTAACATCATAGCCAGGACGATTGGATAAAGTGGGTTTTTCCATCGGTTGATTGGTTTCAACCGTGACTGGATTAGCGCTAATAACTTCGCCCCCACCCGCATCAAAAGAAACAAGACATTCTTCCCCTCTTTCTTTAGAAACCGCGGTGACATGAATATCCGACTTTATTTCCGGAATCGTAATGACACCAGTATCTTTGTCGTAATTAACCGCATCGCCACTTAATTGTTTTGGTAGCGCGTAACCTTGATTCGGAACAATCGTGTATTGAATATTTTTATCCCGCTCATGAATGTCATGAGAATAAGATGTAACTCCGTTAATCGTGCAATGTTCACCCGTAAAGGTAAAGGTGTGCATATCTTTAGGACCACAGCTTGCCAAAAAAGATATAGTCATTAACGGGGCAATTATTAGATTAAACTTTTTCATCATCTATCATTCCTCCCATTAAATACAGAAAGCGGGCGAAAAACCATTCGTGTGATCCCAACTAACTTCAGCGTGTTGAAAAGTCCCGTTATCATCAACATATCGCGCGGCGAAATCGTTATCCGTAAATGGAGAACGGAGCCAATAATATACGCTTTCGCCATCGACAATCGTTTTAACTTTTGAAACGCTGCCGCGATAATATTCATAAGTTGAGCCTTCCTCGGCTGTATGACCAATATCACCGGTATGCATTTCACGAACCGACAGTGCAAATAATCGTGCACAATAGTCTTGTTTAACAGAATAATCTCTGCCAACGCCGACCGGTTTATGTACTTCCTTTACTACTTTACTTAAATCAGGAGGTAAATCGTTTAAAAGGGATTTTAATGTCCCGTCAAAAACAGATCCAGGGAAATTAGTATTGTATCTTTTATCCCATTGAGTGTCCGCATATGTACCGTTTTTCGTAACAACATTTTCAAATTCAAAAGTAATACCCGCAGATTTGGATGGATCACTAGCCAAAGGATCATGATCAAAACCGATTATTCTTGCCTTATGAGGAGTGTTGTAAAGCGTAATTACTTTTTCATCACCAATTTTGAAAAATTCTTTAGCACGACCCATAGTAGATACTCGATCAATATCTAACCAAGTCCAATATTTAATATCTACATTGTAACTATAGGCAACAATATTCAGATTTTCACTAACGGTAAATTCAATTTCCCCGGTTTCCTCTGAATAAGTATAATCAACTGGGTCACTACCCTGAGCGCGAGTAACTAAAACGTCTGGATTCTTAGGCATCTTAAAACCGCCACCATTAGGAGCTAGGCGAAATTTCATTAACGGTGGTGGTAACGATGGACTAACAGGAATATATGCGACAGTAGGAACTTCTTTTCCATCCATATCGTAGACTTTGCAATTTTCTAAATTAAAATTAAGTGTACATATAGTTGATGGTGGATTAATTGCCCAATGGGCATAAATATATGTATCGCTTGAAAGCGTTTTGCCAAATTCAAATTCTTCGCCTTGACCTTCACCCTTCGCGGTATACCATCCAACAAAAGTATAAGTAGCGTAGGTTGGCTCCCAGCCTGGTTTTACTGTTGGCTCGGTTGGCGCGTAATGTTCGACAAAAGTTGTGCCACTGACGTCACAAACTTGATAAGTCAAAGTATAGAAAGGGCTGTCCCATTTGGCGTATAATTTTATATCGCTTTTCTCAATCGGTGTATTAAAATCATACAATGTTTCTCGTGTTTTATCGCTATACCAACCAAGGAATTTTTGATTGCCCTTTTTTGGTGTATAATAAGTAGCTTTTTTACCTTGTTCGACTATTTGAATAGTCGGTTCAGCTTTATCGTTATTTTCATAAAACTCAACGGCAAATTTTTGAACATCCCACCTGGCATATAAATCAATATTACCGGTCACCGGCGTACCAGTTGATGCGTCGCCAAAAACAAAGCGTTGAGTGCTCATTGCTGGATCCAACCACCAGCTTACTTTTCTAGGATCAAAGCCTTCGCGTTCGATCGTGGGAGCAGTTATAATCGTCTCACCATATTTTACCGATGTAGTAGGACTGCCTGTTATAACTCCGCCATTTGTAACATAGTTAATATGGCAATCGATTAAATTAAAGTGGGCATATATGGTAATTTCTTGCTCTGGACCCTTTAATTCCTTATCAAAATCATATACTGAGCCACCACTCTCTGCATCATACCAATTATCAAAACTATAACCTGCTGGTACACTTGGAGTAACGGGGCGTTGTATTTTTTCTGCATAATTGACAAATTGATCACTAGTTACTCGACGACCTTGGTCATCTTTAAAGGAAACCTTATATTGTTTAATGTCGCCCCATTTTGCGTATAAAACAATGTCGTTAGTGGTCCCTGCTTCAAAGTTAAATTCGTTGCCAGATTTATCAAGCCACTTCACTTTGCTTTTATCGTACCCCTCTCGATCATCTAAAGTCGGCGGTTGAATGGGTTGACTAAGTTCGACTGTTATTGGGTTCGTGCTAGTTACTTTACCTCCGCATGCATCGAAAGAAACAAGACATGTATCTTGTTCAATCGGGTCAGCCACCGCGGTCACATTAATATCTGATTTTACTTCTGGAATTGTAATGACACCAGTAGCCTTATCATAATTAACCACATCACCACCTAATGTTTCTGGTAGTGCGAAGTGCTTATTAGGTTTTATTGTGTATTGAACGTTTTTATCTTGTTCATAAATATCATGGGAATAAGAAGTTTCACCATTAATCGTACAATTTTCACCGGTAAAGGTAAAAGTATGAGTAATAGGAGAATGATTGTTACAGTTGGCTAAAAGCGAAACGGCAACAATGGGAACAACTAGCAATCCTATTTTTTTCATCACTTTTTCCTTCCTTCTTCCACCATTTATCAAATACAAAAACACGGTGCGACTGGAAATGCGTTACTGCAAACCGTATTATGGTCGACCGCTCCGGTAATATTTACATACCAGCCTAGATTATCTACATTAATTGCGTATGGTGAACGGAGCCAATAATGACCACCGTTATCAGACTTTGTACTATAATTATAACCAGCATAATTAGAAACCGACCCTGTATAAGCTTGCCCTGATTGAGGTTCCCAACTAATTCCTCCGGTTGCTGTATAGCTACTTTTGTTTTCCGCTTGTTTTTTTACCCGTATAACATTTTTATATTCAGTCGCGTTTCGGTAAAAAGTGTAAGACGAAGTATGTTTTTTTGCCTCTTGATATCTATCATCAAGGCCCATTTCGCGGGGAGACAACAAAAAGAGTTTGTCATAATTACCAAATCCATCTTGAATAACCTTGTCTTCCCAATCGGCGGTGGCACTATTTCTATAAGCGACATATTTTTTGGGTTCCTTTAACGCGTCAAGTAAATTATCAGCGCCATTGCTACCATCAGGTAACATTTCTAATACCGATTGCGTGTAAGTACTAGACCAAGAATTTTGTCCTCTTTCTGCCCATAAAAAGTGATCGGCATCGCCAGTGCCATTAAGAGCTTTCCGGATGGTTGAGGCTAAATAATTGTAATTAGCGGTCATGCTATCACTAGTGTCATTCCATTGTGTGGTAAGCGAGTGACCATCCGCATCACTAATTGTGTTAGCGAATTCAAAAGTAATACCAATTGGATTATTATTTTTATCAACGTCTTTATTAAAATCAATAATCCGCACTGTTTGGTATATTTCATCTGAATCAATCTGGCCATTTGCGTTTGAATCTTGGTGTTTTAATTGAACTTTTTTGGTGCTTAACGCAGAATCGTTAGGATTGTAAATCTTAAAATATTTATTAGCTAAACCCATTTGTGAAATTTTAGAAATTTCTTCCCAAGTATAGTCATCTAAGCTCGCTCGTGGAGCACTGGTAGTAGCGGTTATTTTACAATCAGCATCAGTGTTAAGACGAACGGTTATTTCCTGCTTAATTGGATCAAATGTTTTTTCGGTAGTACCGACAATAGTTAATCCCTCAGCCTCACTAAATATTGGAAGAAATTTACTATAATCAGTGACATCAATTTTTAAAGTAACCGGAACATTGGCAGGAACTTTGACTGGTTCTCCTGCAGGACATGGTATACCACCATAAAGCAATCGGCAGCCCACACTTTCTGGGGCAAAAGTAACGTTAGCTGTAACTGTAGGAGTATAAACCGCATAAACCGTTGTATCAGCCCAAATTTGGTAATCATAATCTTTCGTAATGATGTCATGTGAGTCACTTGTTAATCCCCAACCCGCAAAAAGGAAGTTTTCTTTTATTGCTATTTGTTGTTCAGCCGATATGCTTTCGGTAAAATATGCACCATCGTTAACTGTAATAGATTCTGCCGCACCAGGGTCTAGTGTTCCACCATTAGGATCAAAGGTAATTGTCCATTTATCAATATCCTTCCACCCAGCGTATAAAGTATGATTTTGGCAAATAGGGATATTATCAAAATCAAAAACCATCGTCCCTGCTTCATCAGTGCACCAACCAACAATGGTCTTCCCTTCTTTCGGCGTAATCGGAGGAATATTTTCTTTGTGAATAGTGGTGCCCGGAACAATATCAGTAATTTTTCTATCCTCTACTCCGTCTTCTTTAAATAATATGGTGTAGGTGGTTTTCGCTGTGTCCCAGTTAGCATATAAAGTTATATCAGAGGTGACAGCCGTTTTAAAATTGTATGGCTTTGTAAAGGTTTGATTATCAGTGTACCAACCTAAAAAAGCGTAGTCATCACGTGTCGGATTGTCCGGTTGTGTAACTAACTCACCCGCTTTAACTCTTTGGGTATCAACATGCGTTCCACCATTAGAGTCAAATGTCACAAAATGTTCCACACTATTACAATTGGTTAAAAACGATACCGCCATTAATGGCATTATTAAGAATCCTAGTTTTTTCATATGATGAAAACCTCTATTCGTTTTTATTATACATCATTAAAATAATTTTGATTTATATATTAACAATTTGTAGTTAATAATTGGTCTCCGACCCGATAATCCATATTTTATCGTAGGTGACAATTTATCAAAACCAGCTTAACCACTACTAACATATTGACTAGTAGAAGCATTAAAAAAATAAAATTGTTAACATTGGAACACCAATTTATTAAAAATGGCTGTACAATAAATTAATAATGAATAGCCTTTTAATAAAGAATATTAAAATTAATATCACCGGTCTATCCGATAACGACTTTATTAGTCTGACAGATATTGCGCGCTTTAAAAATGACGATGATCCTAATTCAGTTATAGCTAATTGGTTAAGACGTGTCGATACATTGCAATTCCTTCGACTTTGGGAAAAATTAAATAACAATAATTTTAAACCCACCGATTTCGAGGGGTTTAAATCAAAGCCAGGAGAAAACGCTTTTACTATATCCCCTAAAAAATGGATAGAACTTACCAATGCCATTGGGATTAAAGCCAAATCCGGCCGTTATGACGGAGGAACTTTTGCGCATAAGGACATCGCTTTAGAATTTGCGGCGTGGATTTCACCCGAAATTAAACTATATATGATTAAAGAATTTCAACGCCTGAAGTTAATTGAATCTGAACAATTGGAATGGCATGGCAAAAGAATGCTAACAAAACTCAATTACTTAATACATACTGATGCGATCAAAGAAAATTTAATAAAAATCGAACTAACTAAAGAACAAAAGAATTGTGTATACGCTAGTGAAGCTGATTTACTAAACGTTGCATTATTCGGTAGAAAAGCCTCTGAGTGGCGAGAATTCAATCAAGACAAAAAAGGAAATATTCGCGATTATGCCTCATCAATTGAATTAGCCATCTTATCTAATCTTGAATTTCAAAACGCGAAACTAATTGAAGCGAAAATTGGCCAAAAAGAACGGATTATATTGCTTAACAAAGAAGCAAATCGTGAGAAAGAACTTTTTAACAAAAATAACGAAAAGGCGATTTATAAAATAAAAAATCTACCCAAGATTGGATAGATTGGTCTCCGACCCGATAAGCCATGTTTTGTCGTGGGTGACAATTTATCTAAGCATTGCTTATAGGTCCTCACTTCAGTTCGTGGTTCCTATTTCCCTTACCATTATTTAGGTTTCTCGCTTGTGGGGTTTACCAACGTTTCACTCTGCTAATTCCTTAGCAGCTCGTCTCTGTGGCACTTTCAGGAACTTATTATCCTTTAGGGATGCGGTTCCGCCGTTATACACCACTATACCTAGCGTTATTTTTTCCGCTAGCACAATCACTACTAACATCTCAGTTAGTGCGAGCATGGACTTTCCTCTAGTTAACTAGTAGTCACCTAGGTCGGAGTGTAGATATATTACATTCTTGATGATAATTTTGCAAATCAGCCATATTTATCACTCAGGTTCTTGTTAGTTATTTTATATAATTATTGCTAATATATTAGCGTTTTACTTGCTTTTTATCTATAAAATGATAATATATTAACAATTATGAAAGAACAAACACGCTTAATCGATATTGGTGATTTTATTAGCATTACTACACCAGAGAAAATGAAATTAATCATTTTACGTAATGTTATTGCGCGGAGAAAAGAAAGAAAGATATCGCAAATAGCTTTAGCCGAAAAAGCCAAAGTCAGCTATGGATCAATTCGTCGTTTCGAAAAAACGGGCGAAATATCATTAAATTCATTACTAAAAATCGCTTTGGCCTTAGATTGCATTGAAGATTTTCGCGAAGTCTTTTCTCACGCGATTATTACTAATCTTAAGGACTATCAGCCATGATAAAAGAAATCGATAAGGTGACCGTTAAATATCAAGATCGCGTTGTTGGCTATTTAGTAAGAAATAAGGACCAACGCATTAGTTTTCAGTACGATGATGAATGGATACAAAATGGTTTTTCAATTTCTCCGTTATCTTTGAAATTAAGTAATCAAATATATATCAACACCAAAGACCCATATAGTTTATTCGGCGTGTTTAATGATTCTTTACCAGATGGATGGGGCGAACTATTAGTCGCTCGCTATTTAGCAAGACAAGGAATCGATTATGATAAATTATCACCATTAACGAAACTAACCTTAATATCTAATAACGGCTTAGGCGGATTAAAATACGAGCCGACCCAAGGAGTTAGTCTACCTAATGATAAAAATTATGATTTTGATAAAATGGCGCAGGCAATCAAAGAACTTTTAAATGACGACTACCAAAAGAAAACCTTAGATGAGATATATCAATTAGGCGGATCAAGTGGTGGCGCGCGCCCAAAAGCGCATATCAAAATTAAGCAGGAAGACTGGATTGTTAAATTCCCATCGCATATCGACTCGAAAAATATTGGGCAAGAAGAATACCACGCTAACTTATTAGCCAAAGAGTGCGGAATTAATGTCCCAGAAATTAAATTATTTCCTTCAAAAAAATGCCATGGATATTTTGGTGTAAAACGATTTGATCGGCAAAGTAACAAACCAATTCATATGATTTCGTTAGCCGCCATATTAGAAACGAGCCACCGCTTAGCTAATCTAGACTATATTCATCTTTTCCAAGTAATTTCTATCATCGGCAAAACCAATGATTTATATGAAGCGTTCCGGCGAATGTGCTTCAACGTTTATTACATGAATAAAGATGATCATAGTAAAAATTTTTCATTTATCTATGATGAAAAAATGAATCATTACTATTTATCTCCCGCCTACGATCTCACGAAAACGAAAGATAAATTGGAACACGAAATGACCGTTAACGGATCACCTAACCCAAGCGACGATGATATATTAGCGGTGGCTCGTCGTTTTAAACTTGATATAAAGGTTTGCCAAGAAATCATGCACACGATAAAAGAGGTGGTTCAATATGATTAACTATCCAAACGGTGACAGTTTCTCGCCAACGAGCAAAAAGAGTAAACCCCATAAACATATCGCGAGTGCCGCTAACCGCGGGATGAGTTTTGAAGACGCGATCAACCAAAGTAATGAGTTTTATCTTGAACGTGATATCGCCGTCATTACTAAACGCCCAACTCCAATCAATGTCGTGAAAGTTGATTACACGCATGGAGCGAAAATCACTCACGCCTATTTTGAAAAACAATCAACGACTGACTATAACGGGGTGTATAAAGGTCGTTATCTAGATTTTGAAGCTAAGAGTAGTAAGAACCCCACCTCTTTTCCACTTAATAACATTACCCCACACCAAATTAAGCATCTAGAACGGGTGTTAAAACACGGAGGGATTGCGTTCTTTTTAATCGAACTCACAAGTTTACACGAAGTGTATTATTTATCCGCGGAGTACGTCATTAACTTTTATCATCACGCTAAACGGAAATCCATTCCAATCAAAGACATTAAAAAAAGTGGGTATTTAATTAAGCCCACTCTTTTACCCCGTTACCACTATTTAGCGGTTGTCGATAAACTCTTATAACTTTTTAAAATTAAATAATAAAGATAGTTAAATTGATCATTCATCGCGCTTGAATAAAACATAATGCTTTGGTGAGGGGTCGTAAAGCACTTATTAATTAATTGATCTTTAATCTTTAAGATTTGTTTAATTTCAGCGTTTGCTTTCTTCTTACTACTTTTATAAAGTTTCATCCAACGTTGCATAATAATCATAGTTTCGCCATAGGCGAGTAAAACTTCACTCGCGTTTTTAAAAGGTTTAAATTTCTTTTGGTAATCTTTTGGGAATTTAATGCTTTTTGGATCCACAAAATAAAAGGGCACTAAATACATATCACAAAAGATCCCATGGTGTTTAATTTTACTTTTCATCGTTCTTCCCCCACTTTTTTTCGACGATATCTAAAGTTTGGTTAATGTTCTTCTTCCAGTTCCCACTAATCGCAGTGTGTCCCACGTTTTCCATATCATCGCGCGCTTGCCATTTCATTAAAATCTTATCGACGGCTTTTAGGGAATTCTTCCGTTTACTAAGGGCCTCGTGTAAAGCTTCAACGCACACTTCTTCACTATAACCATTCATCACCCATTCATCAATTAAGGATAATTCCACCGGTGATAAAGTCCGACCAAGTTCCCGTTCAAAGACTTCGTAGATATTCTTCATCGCTTTAAGATTAGCTTCGTTAAAACGTTGACTAGCGTCTTTGGCGATTTCCATTTGATACATTTCACTTAACTTCTCTTCTAAAGGATGAAGAGAGGTGACTAGGCCTTTAGAAGATTTATTGTAGGCTAAATACTTTTTATGCATTAAGTTCACTAAAATTTGGTCAATCTCACTCACCGGTAGGTTCATTTTAATCGCTAATAAATCCGCCGTAATTAAACTATTATTTTGTTCTAATAAATGCTTAATCATGAATAACACTGCAACATCATTTTCGCTTAAAGAAAGTTTTTTATAAAATTCCATTAAAGCGTATTCGAAGTTAATGGCTAAGATTGTATTGTTATTCATAGGGAGAAATATATTACCACATATTTATTAAATATGAGAACTTTTCTCTTTCGCGAGTTCTTGCTTAATTTTGTTCGTGTTGATTTTATCGATTAATTTATAAAGTTTTTTCATCGCTAAATACGCGTTTTCTTCAATTTGAAAGCCCAAAGTTTTGGCGAAGCGTTCCGCGCGTAAGATTCGGAGTGGATCTTCTTTAATCCGGGTAGTTGGATCACCAATAAAACGAATGATCTTCGCTTTTAAATCATCGAGCCCATGAGAAAAGTCATAAACTTTTTCATTAACATCAATATATAAAGCGTTAATGGTAAAGTCGCGCCGGGGATAATCTTTTTCCATTTGACGCGTAAACACTACTTTTCGTGGATGACGATAATCACTATAATCTTCCTCTTCGCGGAAAGTGGTAATATCGATGTGTTTTAAATGAACATTACCAAAACGCGCGAAGGTAAAATCGGCATCGGGCAAGAATTCTTTTATCTCATTTGGCGTAGCTTCACTCGCTAAATCTAAATCAAAGAAAGGACGTTTAAGTAAATAATCACGCGCACTCCCACCAACTAAATATAATTGATAGCCATTACGCTTAAATAGTTTGGCGAGTTTAATAAATTCTTTTGGTAGCATAAGAGTAGTATATACCAAAAAAAGAACCGCCGAAGCGGTCCTTTTTAGTAAACTGTTAATTCCTAGAATTAAAGTTTAGCTTTTAAAGCTTTAGAAACTTTGAAAGCAACAGTCTTGCTGGCAGGAATCTTAATTGGCTTACGAGTAGCTGGGTTGATACCAGTACGGGCCTTTCTGTTCTTACGAGCAAAAGTGCCAAAGCCAGTTAATCTGACTTCGTCGCCCTTCTTAAGAGCACCTTCTGTCGCACAAATGACGGCATTGAGTGCAGCTTCTGCGTCCGCTTTGCTAAGTTTAGCTTTTGCGGCAACAGCTTCAACTAATTCTGCTTTGTTCATTAAATTTCTCCTTTGCTTATTCAGCACTACTAAATTACCACATATCATCGGCATTTTGCAAGTTTTTTCGTACAAGAAGAAAAATGAGCGAAAAATCTATAATCGTTAGATATGATGGGAAAATACTATTTTTTCTTCCGGAAAAGAATTTTTAACGGCACGTTATAGAAGCTAAAAGCATCCCGTAAACGGTTCTCTAAATAGCGAACGTACGAGAAATGCGCGTACTCGGGATTATTGGCAAAGAAAACGAAAGTTGGGGGCGCACTATTAATCTCTTCGGCGTAATAAATCTTTAATCTCCCACCGTGAAAGTCTGGGGCTTCGTTCATTTGGATAGCTTCTAACACCACATCGTTTAAAGTGCTGGTCTTAATCCGTTGATGGTACGCTTCATGCGTCGCTAATAATTCTTGATAGACTTGATCAAGATGTTGTTTTTTAAGCGCACTAATAAAAAGAATATGCACATAATCTAAGAATTTAAATTCGCGGCGAATGTCTTTAGTAAAAGAAGCGATATTAAATTCTTTTTTCTTGTTATCCCATTTATTAACTAAGAAGATAATCGCCTTATTTGCATCATGGGCATAACCCACTACATGTTTATCTTGTTCCGTAAGCCCTTCACTAGCGTCCACTAAAAATAACGCAATCTCAGCGCGGTCAATCGCTTTTAAGGTTCTTAAAGCGGAATATTTATCAATGCTTTCAAAGATTTTACCCCGCTTCTTTAAACCCGCGGTATCGATAGCGACATAATTTTGTCCATCATGCGTAAAAGGCGTATCCGTGGCGTCACGCGTGGTACCCGCAATATTAGAAACAATTGCCCGTTTCTCATTTAAAAGTGCATTTAATAAGGTTGATTTACCAACATTTGGTCGACCAATTAAGGCAAAGCTAATCGCGTTTGGATAATCAACGTAACGTTTCTTTGGTAAAGTCTTAACAATCTTATCAAGTAAGTCGCCTACCCCAATGCCGTGTTCACTTGAAATCGGTAGTGGATCACCTAGTCCTAACGCGTAAAATTCACTCGCTTCATCTAGTTTTTCTACGCTATCGACTTTATTAACCGCTAAGATAATTGGTTTATGGCATTTATAAAGCATCCGGGCCACTAACTTATCATCATCGGTTAGGCCAATCTTGGCGTCGGTGACAAACACAATTAAATCTGCTTCCGTAATAGCAATCTCTGCTTGGGCGCGAATCTCTTCTTGAAAGGGCCGTTTATGAAGTTCAATCCCACCGGTATCAATTAAATAAAAGTCTTTAGTAAGCCAAGTGGCCTTCGCGTATAAGCGGTCGCGGGTAATTCCAGGCGTATTATCAACAATCGCTCTTCGCTCGCCAACGATACGATTAAAAAGCGTGGACTTACCAACGTTAGGTGAACCAATAATTGCCACCGTGCCTAAAGCCATACTAGGCTCCTAATTTATCATTAATAATCTTCATCATTGCCGCAACGACTTCTGGAATCGTTAAAGGCGAAGTATCAAGTTCAATCGCATCATCGGCTTTCTTTAAAGGTGCAAAGTCGCGGTGCGAATCGATATAGTCTCTTTTCTTAACGTCTTCACGAATTTCTTCGATGGTGCAAGGAATCTTCTTTTCCATGTTTTCCTTGTAACGTCGTTGCGCGCGACATTCAACACTCGCAATCATGAAGATCTTCACTTCCGCGTCAGGAATAACGTAGGTGCCAATATCGCGTCCATCCATGACCACGTTATGGGTTTTCGCAAATTCCTTTTGCATACCGGATAAGACTAAACGAATACCTTTCATCGCGGCAATATAGGAAACATTCGCGTTCACAATCGGGGTCCGAATCTCGCGAGTAACATCTATATCTCCACAATAAACCGTATTATCAGGTCTTAAATCAATCTTAATATCATTAATTACTGCCACACACGCTTTCTCGTCTTGGCAATTAATGCCGTGTTTTAAACAATACCAAGTGACAACTCGATACATCGCACCGGTATCCATATAGGTATAATTAAGTTTCTTTGCGATAATCTTCGCAATGGTTGATTTACCAGCAGCAGCTGGTCCATCAATCGCTATTCTTACTAATTTCTTTTCCATAACAGCAATATTCTATTATATTTATTAAACATTGTGTTTAATTTATCACTATATATGTATACATAAAGGGCAAAATGATAAAGTGTCCCCATAAGACTAGATTGGTGTGTTATCATTAGTGTAGAGGGGAGGACTTTTGCCCCTTTTTTATTTCCATAATTATGAAATTAATAAACATTAAAAAAGAGAAAGATGCCTTAAAGGAATTATCAAAATTAAAAAGAAGGGAATATGTCTATAGTGAAATTCGAATAGACAACATCCACCTCAAACATTTAAACCTTCTTGTGAAAGACTACATTTTCACTAAAAACGCAATATATGTCAGACCGAGTACATTATGGGCAACTATGAAAAGTGGAGGAAGAAATAATTCACATAATTTCCATGCGCTGTCTATTGAAGAAGCATTTAAAACCCTTAATGCTATAGATCATCCTAAAGAAATATATGAATCCTTAAAAAGAAGCAAAAGATACATTATCGTAACCGATGTATTATTTAGGAACAAAGTGAACATTATTGTAATCATTGAAAAAGACGTCGCCCTAATTAACAAAATCGACGCTAAAATTAATAAGATTATTACTATGTATCCAAAGGATAAGATATCTTTGCTAAATAACAAATTGCTCTACAAAAGATAAAATAAAAAGAGAGCCGAACGGTGCTCCAATTGCATTCCATGGACTCTCAATTCAACTATCATTATATATTAGTATTTAATAAAAACAAGATGGTAATAAAGAAAAACCTTTTTAGGACTATTTTAACAAAAAGTTCAATTTGCCATTTATATAATAAATAAGGTATAATCTTACTACTGTTGGAGGTAGTAACTATGGCAGTAAAATTAAAAGTAAATAAAGACGTATGCATCGGTTGTGGTGCGTGTGTCGGCGCATTCCCAGATGCTTTCACCTTCGATAACGATGGCAAAGCCGAATGCATTAAAGAAGTCGACAAGGCTGACGAAGTTAAAGCCAATTGCCCTGTTAGTGCGATTTCTGAATAACACTAAAAGCAATAAAGAGGCCGCCCGTGTGGCGGCTTTTTTAATGATTAAAGTATTAAACTTTATATTTATTATATAAATATATTAATAAATTCGCGTCTTTAGATGTTCTTCCTACGTATATATAAGTAGGAGGAATTTTATGGAGAAATATGAAAGTGAATTCATGAATGCATTAAAAGTAATGGAGATTTTAAAAAAATGTCCACTAGATGTATTTCTTAAGGTGTATTATAAAGTTAAAGGAACACCCGGCAAGACAGTGATGAAAAAGAAAACGAAGAAAATTACACTCGCCCATGTAGTCGAAATGATTGATGGTTTAAGAAGTGATATGAACACTGGGTTTAAACAAGTTAACACGCGGATTGACGGTATTGAAGCGCGTCTAGACTATAACGGTCTTAAAAAGTTACCCACCAATTACAAATAAAAAGACCTCCAACATTGATGGGAGGTCTTTTAAGTTGATAGATTGGTTAACGCTTGCTGAATTGTGGCGCGCGTCGAGCACCTTTTAAGCCGTACTTCTTTCTTTCTTTAGCGCGAGCGTTACGAGTTAACATACCCGCATCCTTTAAAGTCGCACGGTCCGCCCCACTATCAAGTAAGGCCCGGGCAATACCTAAACGGATTGCACCCGCTTGGCCAGTAAAGCCACCACCATAGACATTAACATTAACATCATACTTTTCGGTATTACCGGTTAAAGTTAACGGTTGTTTTAAATCGATGACTAAAGTCTCGTAAGGCATATAGTCTTTGACATCTTTGCCATTGACAGTAATTTTGCCTTTACCTTTTGTAATCACGACCCGGGCGACGCTACTTTTCCGTCGACCAGTACCGCGAAATTGTTCTTTCGCCATTATCGTTTACCTCCGTATTTTAATTCATACTTAACTGGTTTTTGCGCTTCATGATCATGCTTATCCTCAGGATAGACAAATAATTTCTTAATCATTTGGCGACCTAATGGGCCTTTTGGGATCATACCCCAAACCGCTCTTTGCATCATTTCTTCGGGATAGTGTTCTAACATCTCCCCAGCGGTTCTCGTTCTTAAACCACCTGCAAACCCAGACACGTTATAGTACTTCTTATTATGAATCTTATCTCCGCTTAAAGCGACGTGCTTCGCGTTGATAACAATCACATTGTCACCACAATCGGTATTTGGGGTATAGGTTGGTTTATGCTTGCCCATGAGTAAAATAGCGACTTGACTCGCTAAGCGTCCTAATGGTTGATCTTTCGCGTCAACGACATACCAGGCGCGTTTAATGTCTTGGCTTTTCGCTAGACTTGTTTGACGTTGCATAAATAAACTCTCCTTTACTAACGTAATTTATTCTTACCGGGACTAAATTAAGGTTTAGTAATTTTAAGCCGTGCTATATATAATAGGTAGTTTATAAGATGGTGTCAAGCATTTATCAAAGTAAAACTAGTTTTAATTTACTTTGGTTCATCGCCGTTTGGACGATAAGAATTAGGGTAGGCGATATCGCTGGCGACTTCACGCGTCACCTTTTCGATTATTTTATAAACTTCGTAGGGGTTTTCGATATCAATAATGCCGCCCGCTGGAGTTTGGGTACCGTTTCGCGAAATAACAATATCCCCAACCTTGGTAAGACGGTCGATTAACCCAATGTGAATCGTAATCGCATTAATTTCTTGATAATAGAAAGAGGTATAGCCCGCTGCAATTACACCACTTTTAACAAGAATTCTGCGATCAGTGACCGCGTATTCGGTGAATTTATATTCACGAGCAGCCATCACAATCCGACTAACCCAAATCCATACCGGTGCCAAATGAAATAAAAAGAAGATCACAATAAAGGCGATGAATACAGGTGGGATTTGATCAATGATAAAACGAAAGAAAGCGAAAATGAAAAGTCCATCAAACGCAAGCCAAAGCAAGGCAAACGGCATCATCGTGATAATTCGATTTAAAATAAATGCATTCTTTTTGGGCCGACCTTGCCAAATAATTTTTTCGTTGGGCGAAATAAGGTTTTCAATCTTTTCGTTCAACCGATATTGATTTTTATACTTGTTCATATCCTTATTTATTATCCCATTTATTGCGTTTTGATTCTACGCCAATTACCAATTACATAAACAAAAGTTAATTGATGTAAGCACTTTCACAAGTTTAACGCTTGCTTATTATGTAATAATAAATACGTTGATGCGATAAACATCAACTTCGTATAAAACCCTAATCAGGTGGGTAGTCTCTACACTAGACCATAAATCTAGCACTACGAATAGGAAAATAATTCCTAGTCGAGAGGCTTCCATACGGAAGCTTTTTACTTTTTTAGGAGGTAAACAAAAATGAGAAAGCAATTAAAATTTATCGCTCCATTAGCGTTAGCCGCTGTTATGGCTACTAGCTGCGGAGGTGGAAACAAACCATACACACCTGGAAACAAATTAAAGGTTGGCCTTATTTGTTTAAATGGTGAAAATTCTACATATGACAAAAACTTTATTGACGCATTTAACGCCGCTACAAAAGAATGCAAAAATATAATCGAAACAACTAACATTAAAACCGGCATCCCTGAATCTGAAAAAGCCACTGAAGCGGCCGGTCAATTCGCTCGTGATGGTTATAATATCGTTTTCTCTGATAGCTACGGTCATGATAAACATATTAAACAAGCCGCCATTGATAACCCATATGTTTTATTCTCGGCTGCAACTGGTGATATGGCATACTCTAGCGGAATTTCTAACTATCATAACGCCTTTGCCTCTATCTACCAAGGTCGTTTTGTAGCTGGGTACATTGGTGGATTATACTTAGTAAATAAACACAAAGTAACAAAGGGAACAGATACATATATTGGGTATGTCGGAGCTTACCCATATGCTGAAGTTATTTCTGGTTACACTGCTTGGTATTTAGGAGTTAGATACGCGTTACAGAAAAAAGGAGAATGGCAAGATCAAGACCTTGCTAAACTCCACATGCGCGTCACTTATACTAGTTCATGGCACGACCATGATTTAGAAAAGCAATCAGCCCAAAGATTAATCACAAAAAAAGGCGATGAAGAAGGCACTGAATGTGTTCTAATTTCGCAACATGCTGACTCTATGGGAGTGCCTGAAGCTTGTGAACAAGCCGCCAAACCTGTCCCTAACATTACATATAACATGTCAACCGAAGACCAATGCCCAAAAACTTATCTTGGACATTCTAGAATTAATTGGACTCCTTACTATAAGCAAGTTATTGAAAATACTTTTGATGGCTTGCCTATTCAACATGAAGGAGAAAATCGCAATTGGACTGGTAAAATGTTAGTAGATGCAACGGGCAAAGTAGCTAAAGAAAGCTCTGTAATGGTCGAATCAAGTACAGACCCAGATAAATTTAGCTCAACCGATATTACGGACATTGAAGGTGTTATCAAAGGAGTCTCAGAAGGAAGCATAGAAGTATTTGACACTGATAATTTTAAAGTAAGTAGGGAAAATAATGAAGGCAAGGACTATACGGCCACATCGGATGTAAGCGGAACATTAGAAGAATATTATGTTGATATAAATGCAGATGGAAACATCGACAAAACAAAGGACAAAAATATTGTCGATAAAGAAAATGATAAAGTTTTGGAATCATATTATCGTAGCGCCCCATCATTCGATTTAATCATCGACGGAATAGAAATTGAATAATGAACTAGGTAAGGCCCGGCGAACCGGGCCTTATTTTAATTTATGAAAGAAGCGATAAGATTCGAAAACGTCACTAAAAAATTTGGTAAAGTAATTGCTAACCAAAACGTTTCTTTTAGTGTCGAAAAAGGTAAAATCTACGCTATCTTAGGAGAAAACGGAAGCGGTAAAACCACTTTAATGAACGTTATTGCCGGCATCTATCGACAAGACGCTGGTAAAGTTTACATTAACGGCAAAGAAGCTGATATTAAATCGCCAATTGATGCATATCGTTATCAAGTTGGGATGATTCACCAACACTTTAAGTTAGTGGATGCTTTTACTGCCGCCGAAAATATGACTGAAGGTCTTAAAAGAGAAGATTCTCCAGAATATAAAGTGCTTAAAAACGAAGAGAAAGAATTAGGTACCTTGCGAGAAATCAAAAAGAAGATCAAATCATTAGATACAATGATTAAAAAAGAGAAACTAGTTGATACTGAAATCTTACGTAATCAATCAAAACAAGCCCATGAAGATTATGCGACAATTCGTTCTTTAAAACGCAGTGAATGGCGCGTACGTCGTTACAATTTACGCGATGCTAAAAAACGAATGGATACTCTCTGTAAACGTTATGGTTTTATTCTTGATCCTAGTAAACATGTTTATGACATGTCTGTTAGTGAAAAGCAAACATTAGAAATTGTAAAAGCTATTAACCGTGGCGCGGATATTTTAATTCTTGATGAACCAACTGCTGTTTTAACTCCACAAGAAACCCAACACTTATTTAAAGCGTTACGTAGTATGAAAGAGCACGGTCATACGATTATTATCATCACGCACAAACTTAACGAAGTGAAAGAAATCTCTGATAAGGTAGTTATTTTAAGACAAGGTAAATACGTTGGAGAAATCGAAACTAAAAAAGCAACTATTGATAAACTCACTGAATTAATGGTTGGTAAAAAAATATCGCTAGATATCAAAAGAACTAAACCAGTTAATTGCAAGGAACGCTTAATCGTTAAAAATTTATCTGTTCAAAATGGCGAAGGCGGCTTAGCGTTAGATGATGTGTCTTTTACTGCTTATTCAGGTGAAATTCTTGGTATTGCTGGTATTTCTGGTAATGGACAAAAAGAACTTTTAGAAGCCATCGCGGGTCTATATCCAATTAGCAAAGGAAAAGTGACTTTAATTAATCCTAAAAAAGATCAACCACTCACTATTCAACATAAAACTTTTGAAGAAGTGAAGAAACTATCAGCTGACGGCATGCTTCGTTTTAAAGATGGTTCACCGACGAAATTCCAAGGACTTTTAGTTGATATACGGAATCTTGTTAAATTAAAATTTAAAACAAAAGATAAAAAGAAAAAAGCGGAGATTGCTAAACAAATCCAAGCGAAAAAAGCGGAAATTAAGAAAATTCGTGAGCAATATAAAATTGACGCGAAAAAGCCAAACGCGAATGTTAAAGAACTTCGGCGTCATGCTTTACGGAAAGTTTATGGTTTCAGCAATCACACTATCCAAAAATTAGTTGATGAAAAGAAAATTATTTTTAATGACAACGAAATTGTTAACTTAGACGAAAAGGATCCACGCCAAATCCGTGAAGCTGGCATCCATCTATCTTTCGTTCCTGAAGACCGCTTAGGTATGGGATTGGTCGGCAATATGGATATTGTTGATAATATGATGCTAAGAACTTATAAACATGGTCGTGGCGTTTTTGTTCATCGGGAAAAACCTGGTCAATTAGCCGACAAAGTTATTAAAGAATTAGAAGTAGTTACACCCAGTAAATACACTAGAGTTGCCACTCTATCCGGTGGTAATATTCAAAAAGTATTAGTGGGACGCGAGATTGCTTTCTCGCCTAAAGTTTTTATGACAGCTTATCCTGTTCGTGGACTTGATATTAATTCCTCGTATGCCATCTATAATTTATTACAAGAACAAAAACGGAGTGGAGTGGCTGTTATGTATGTTGGCGAAGACCTCGATGTTTTACTTGATTTATGTGACCGCATATTAGTACTCGCCCATGGTAAAGTGACTGGTATTTTTGATGCTACTAAAGTAACAAAAGAAAAAATCGGTTTATTAATGACAGGAGGGAAGGAACATGCCAAAAATGCCTAAAATTAATTTCCCTCTCTACGCCGTTAAACGTATCGGTATTTCCAAACGCACTACATGGCTAATTAGAGGCGGCGCAGTTTTGGTTGCCTTACTACTAGCCGGCGTTATGTCTACTTTTTTAACTACTGCTGGCACTCCGTTTATTGATTTCTATAAAGGCCTTTTCGTTGGCACATTCAACCATAGTGAAGATATTATTACTCTTCTCTGTGGTATATCTATTTATTTATTATTAGCAATTGCAGTTGCTCCGGCCTTTAGAATGAAGTTCTGGAATATTGGCGGCGAAGGGCAAGCAATGGCAGGCGCAATTGTTACCGCTATAATTCTATTAAAAATGCCATCTACTATGCCGGACACATTGGTTATTATTATGGCTTTGATAGGTGGCGTTTTGGCCGGAATTATTTGGGCAGTTATTCCCGCTATTTTTAAAGTTAAATGCCGAACCAACGAAACCCTATTTACTTTGATGATGAACTATATCGCGACCTTCTTAGCCGCTTTCGTTATCGCTTTTGTCAATACATCGCATCCAGAGTCGTTCCCGGAAATTGATCCTAACCGGACAATCATTAAAATTTTTGGCATTAAATACATTCCAATTGTCATCGCTGCAGTTGTCCTTACCTTCTTACTATATTTCTATTTAAAAAAGACTAAGCATGGCTATGAATTATCAGTCATCGGCAATTCGACTAATACTGCTCGTTATATTGGTATGAAATCGTCTTGGATTGCCATTCGCACAATGATAATGTCCGGCGCTATTTCTGGTTTAGTTGGTTTCTTAATCGTGTGTGCCCAAACTGCAACATTATCAAGCGGGCTAATAAGTGGCAGAGGATTTACCGCTGTCTTAATTGCTTGGCTTGGCCACTTTAATCCTGCCGAAATTGCTATTTATAGTTGCCTTGTTGGATTCCTTGATCAAGGATCTACTTACGCGGCTAGCTTAATCGGTGCTAACTCCACTTATTTCTCTGGTGTTATCATCGGCTTAGTTATGTTAGTGGTTGTCACTGCTGAATTCTTTATTAACTATCAAGTGAAAGTACGTGATAAAAAAATAATTGAACCTAAAAAGAAAAAGGAGGCGCAATAATGGTTACGCTTACCTTATTAGTTAAAAACGCAATCCGCTACATGGCAGTGTATATTTTTGGGGCAACCGGTGACACCATCATTGAAAAAGGCGGCCATCTTAATATGGGCGTTCCAGGCATTATGTTCTTTGGCGCTTATGGTGGCATCCTTGGCACTCTATTATATGTCAATGGCGTTCCAGCTGATGCACCGCTTAATACCGCTCTGATTATTATAATTTCAATTATCTTCGCAACGCTATTTGCCGCAATCGGCGGTCTAATTTATTGTGTTCTTACTGTCTCCTTAAAATGCAACCAAAACATTGTTGGTTTATCTATCACTACATTTGGCATTGGCCTTTCACGTTATTTAATTTCAGTTTTGCCAACCGGGAATCTCCGTTTAGTTGAGGCGGGACGCCAAATTCAGAACCTATTCCCTGGTTACATGAGTGCTGGCACGTTTGGTGAAATGTTCCTTTCTGGCAGTTTCTTTACTTATTTCGCTATCATCTTAGCGGTTGTAGTGTCAGTTATATTAGCGAAGACTAAAGTTGGATTAAATTTAAGAGCGGTTGGCGAAAATCCTGCTTCAGCGGATGCGGCTGGTATTAATGTGAACGCCTATCGTTATCTCTCCACCATTATAGGCTCTGCTATTGTTGGTATTGGTGGACTTGTTTTCTTACTTGATTGCCATAGCGGCTCAATTGATCCTACTGATGCAGTAGATAGTTATGGCTGGCTTACTTTATCCATTGTTATTCTTTCCGCCTGGCATAGCTGGATTTCTATCCTTATTAGTTTTGCCATTGGTATGCTAAACGTTTTGCCAATTATTTTCACCGATCCCGCTGTTACCAATTTAATTAGAACCATCCCTTATGTTGCAACGATTGTTGTTCTCATCGTTGCTAGCGTATTAGGCAGTAAAAAACTTCAACCACCAGCGGGCTTAGGTCAAAACTACTTCCGCGAAGATCGTTAATCAAAGACGCCGTTAACAAGTAAGATTGAAATAATTACAATCGCAAGAAAAATAATTACACAAAAGATAAATAAGCCATTAACGGTGCGTTTATGTCTTTTCGCCTCTTCGGGTGTCATTTCTGGTTCTAAATCAGGAACTTTCTTCTTCATAGTTACTCTCTTATTTTAATCGTTTTACTCGCTAAGAAACATAAATAAGTAACAATCACTGTATTCGCGGGGATATAAATAAACGCTAAAAAGAGGGAGGGGAAGAAGATAATTTCAAAATTCTTCACTTCCATGAGCCACATCTTAGCAAAGACATTAATAAATAAAGTAAATACTACCTCCACCACTACGACAATAAAGGAAACTTGATAGGGTGAAGGAAGATTAGGTAATTCTTCTCGTCTTTTCTTAAAGCGTTTATTAAGGAAATAGGTAAATACACCAAATAGACTCATGATGATTAACGCGATAATCGGGACAAGGATACGTGCCACTAAATTAATCGTAAATTCATGGTCAAATAAAGTAATACTAGGAGCGATACTCATATAAATAGTTAGGGAAATAACAATTACAGTGAGTAAAGTAAAAAAGAGGATAGAATAAATCAAATCTTTCTTTTTAAACTTCCTAAATAAGATCATGATTAGCGCTGGTGTTGCCCCCATTAAACCATAAGAAATCGTCATAAACGGATTAATTACCACATTACCCATATAAGGCATAATCACCGCCCCAAGTAAATCACCGGCAACACCAATCACTGCCCCAGCAATTGGGCCTAACATAATGGATGAAAAAATTAAAATAGCAATCCCCGCACTTAAACGAACATATGGTGTTACTGGTACCATTACAAAACGAGTTGCTACCGTATAAAGGGCAAGCATTAAGGCAGTTAATACCATGCGTTGAAGAACGCTCATCTTATAAACATTCATCTTAATAAACCGCCTTCCCTTTATTCTTTAACACTTTCCGAATTTCGCGTTGTTGATCTTTCTTCTTAATCACTTCCCGCTTATCATAAAGTTTCTTGGGTTTACCTAAAGCGATCTCTAACTTCGCGCGCCCTTTCTTAAAATACATCTTGGTTGGGATTAAGACTTGGTTCGTGGTCTCCACAGCGACTTGATAACGCATGATTTCTTTCTTATGCATTAATAAACGCCGGGTACGAAGTGGTTCATGATTAAAGATATTACCTTTCTCGTAAGGCGCGATATGCATATTAATGACATAGGCTTCGCCTTTTTTAAAAACAACATAAGCATCATTAAGCGTTACTCCATGGACACGTAATGATTTTATCTCCGTCCCTTTTAGTTCTAGCCCACATTCAATAAACTCACTTAAAAAATAGTTAAAGTGCGCTTTCCGGTTACTAGCAATTAGATGTGTATTACTCTTTTTCTTTTCCATCTTCGTTTCCTTGATTCATTACTTCCGCGTGGGTGTCTTTAACATTCCGTGACTTACTAGGTACTTTAAGTAAGGCCGCCGCGGTATCACTCTGGCTTAAGACGGAGTGCGACATATATTTAAACGCGTGGCCAATCTTAATAAGAATAAGTTTCGTATAGTTAAAGAAATATTCATCCCGTAACGCTAATAAGACAACATAATAAATCGCGGCACCCATTCCCATTAAGATTAATAGATTCGCGAGATTATTCACATATCGCGCTTCGTCTAAACATAGGTAATAAAGTAGCATACACGCTAAGAGCATTACGCCACCAGCGACTAGATACCGCCACACTAACTTACCAATCTCTTTTAGTGATAAATATTCATGGAGATATAGATATTCGACAAAGAGAATCGCGAACTCCGAAATAAGGGTACCAATAATCGCCCCAACGGAACCAAAGAAAGGGATTAAGATGCAGTTAAACACTAAGTTAGTGATAAAACCAATACCAACCGAAATAGCGTATTGTTTATCACGCTTAATCGGTAACATATATTGAGCACCCAAGATATTACTACAACCCGCAATCACAATAACGGGAGCGTAAATCATTAAAAGTAACGCCACCTTATCATAGCCTTCACCAAAGAAGAGGGGGACAAAGGAGTTAGCGACCGCCATTGCACCTAAAGCCATCGGAACACCAATCGCAAAAACAAACCGGAAGGAGCGGTAAACATTTTGACGAATTAAATCTGGACGTTTGGAAGAATATTCAATCGCATTTTTAGTGCTCATTACCGTGCCAAAAGCTAAGATAATGGAAAGAATAGCCTTAATAATTCGATCGGCTTGGAAATAGTAACCATTTTCTAAGTCACTAATATTCACAATCACTGAAATATAACCAATTTTTTGAATAGTTTGTCCATGCACTAAAACACCAATTAACGTTTTATCTAAAATCGCGTAAATAGAAACGGCCGCTACTGGAATAAAGAGGGCTAAAGTTGATTTCATATGTTTCTTAAAATCAAGATTCTTGAGTTTTACCCGGGCAAGGTTAAAAGGTAGCCCAATCCACGTCGATAAATAGCTTCCGAACACCATTAACGAATATAAAAGAATGTATAAATCAAGATCATAAGGGGTACGAACAAAGGCGAAGATCGAAATTAAGAAACCAACGCGAATAATGAGGTTAATAATCATGACTAAGAAGAAGTTCTCTTTCCCATGGAAATAAAAATTAATATCAAAGGCAGAACCAGCAACAAGGATTGAGAAGATCAAAACAAGCGAAGAATATTCACCAAAGACATTACAAGCATAAAGAATAAAGAGAATGCCTAAACTTAACGCGACGGGAACAAGCCGCACAATAACAATCTGCCAAAAGACTCGTGTCTGATCTTCCCGGTTCGCTTTCTTTTCCGCGATGGCCCGTTGAGCGTATTGAGTAAAGCCTAAGGAAGCGGTGATGACAAAATAACAAACGATTGTATAGGCAAACGAGAATTGACCAATATTACTAGGACCAAGAATCCGCGCCACATAGGGAGCAGTAATTAGCGGCGTGATTACCACTAAGATTTGGTAAATAACGTTAAAGACAAAGTTTAGATAATCGTGGTTCTTATGCTGTTTCTTATCAAATGATTGGCTAATGGTTTCGGCAATTTTTTGGTTGTCATATTTTTTAACCATCGCGGGAGTAATTGGCGTTGCAATCACGGGTGAAGACATGGCCTTACTCATCTCTTTTAAGCGATAAGGACTAAAGAAGATGGCTTCATCTTCATCAGCGAGTTCACGGTTTGCGGCAATGTTAGAAAGAATTAACGGAGTATTGGTAAACCGCGCATCTAATACACTACTAGCGAAGCCTTCATAGAAAGCTGGGTTAACTAAAGCGTAAGCGTGCTTTAACTCATTCACATACGCTTCATCGGATAAATCGTATTGCACTAAGATGTGAGGATTTTTTTCTAACTTTTTAAAGCGACGGGCTTCACGGAAGGTTAATACTTTCTTTTGCACCACAATATGTAAATCATGTGGCCATTTACTTTCTTCTAAGGCCGTAATTAACCGCCGTAAGTTCCGGTGTGGAAGGTCACGACCAACATAAAGTAAATAATTATCACGTTTAACAGGTTCACCAATGTATTGTTGGAATGATTTCGTAATGCCGGGATGAATAACCGTTATCTCTTTTTTGGTTCCAAAATAGTTTTCAATTCGTTTCTTCGTGAATTCCGAAACGGTAAAGATTTTATTCGCAATCCGGTAACTCCGTTTCACAATTCGGCGTTTAATCCAATCCGTATAAAAACGATGATTCCGTCTGGTATAATCGGTAAAGAGCATGTCATGGATAATAAAATAACTATTGATTTTTATGCCCCGTGGAATCATGTAGTTAGTGGTTAAATAACAATCATAGTCATTAATCACTTTCGCGAGGTTATGGTTTAGATAACCAAAGAAAGAGTGAGGCCGCGCTTTAGCGTGAATAATCTTACATGGTAGATTTAACGGTTCGAGTAGATTTCGATCACCAATCACCGCGTATTCATGATGCTGATAATCAAGGTTTTCAAGTAACCCTAAAAGAAGGCTACCAATACTGCCCTGATTTAAACTACGTGCATCGATGATGATATGCATACTACGGTTATAATTCTACAAGAATTAAGCAAGATAGTATATAAAACTTATTTTGCGTCTTTGCCCGATAAAACGACCACAATCGTTTTAAAGAAAATCTTAATATCAAGAGCGAGGGAACGGTGATAGACATAATAGATTTCCATCTTTACCCGTTCTTCGTAACGAACATTACTTCGACCATGGGCGCCCCAATAACCAGTTAAACCGGGTTTAACATAAAATAAATCTTCGTGGCCTTGCCAAAGGAGTTGATACTCTTTTTCTTTAATCGGCCGTGGACCAATTAACGACATTTGCCCAAAGAGAATATTGAATAGTTGGGGTAATTCATCTAACGATGTTTTCCGTAAAACCTTCCCCACTTTCGTAATCCGTGGATCATTATCTAATTTATATTCTTTAAGGTATTCTTTATAATCTTCCGGCGATAAAATTTCTTCAATCGGCCGGTCGTCTTTTTTCATCGAACGAAATTTAATCACTTTAAAGGGTTTATGGTTTTTGCCTAACCGAGTATCTAGATAAAATGGACCACCCGGTGAAGTTAATACAATCACTAAGGAAATAATGATTAAAAGTGGCGATAAAATTAATAACGAAATAAGCGCCACAAAAAGATCAAACAAGCGTTTAATCAATTGATATATCAATTTTCTTTTAAAGTTATTGGGCGTATCCATTGGGATTTAATTTTTGCCAATGATAGGCATCCTTACACATATCTTCGATGGTATAAAGCGCGGACCAACCAAGTTCTTTTTTCGCTAATTTAACATCCGCGTAATTTTCCGCGACATCACCCGCACGACGAGGACCAAATTGATAATTAACTTTGACATTATTCACTCGCGCAAAGGTCGTCACTAATTCTAAAACACTAGTGCCTCTTCCAGTCCCGAGGTTATAAATTTTTAAACCCCATTTTTCTTTAATCGCTTTTAAGGCAGCGACATGCCCTAACGCTAAGTCAACCACGTGGATATAATCACGCACACCGGTGCCGTCTTTTGTTGGATAATCCTTACCAAAGATGGTGAGTTCTTTCCGTCGACCAACCGCGGTTTGAGTGATATAGGGCATTAAGTTATTAGGCGTTCCCCATGGATCTTCACCCATGAGTCCGCTTTGGTGGGCGCCCACTGGATTAAAGTAACGAAGTAAAACAATATTCATATTAGGATCTTGCTTAGATTCCGCCATCAAAAGCTTTTCAATTTCAATTTTTGTTTGGCCGTATGGATTAGTGGCTTTACCAATTGGATCCGTTTCAAGTAGCGGAACGTGTTTTGGTGTTCCATAGACAGTGGCGCTACTAGAAAAGATAATGTTTTTCACTTGGTGCTTTTTCATCACCTTAATTAAGGTCTCACTCGAGCCCACGTTATTATCAAAATAAAGCTTTGGTTTTTCGACTGACTCACCCACCGCTTTTAAGCCCGCAAAGTGGATTACGGCGTCAAATTTTTCTGACGCAAAACAAGCATCAAGCTTCGCTTCATCCCGGACATCAAACTCATAGAAGGCTGGTTTAACACCGGTAATTTTTTGAATGCGGTTAAGCACTTCTTTATTGGAATTAACCAGGTTATCAATAATCACTGGGGTGTGCCCCGTTTTAATTAATTCAACGCAAGTATGGGAACCAATATAACCCATTCCACCTGTCACACAAATCTTCATTATTTCTTCCTCCTATTTAATTCTTCAATCATAATTTTACTAGTTAATGCAGGATTAACTTTTCCGCCACTCTTTTTCATTACTTGGCCAATTAAAAAGCCAAGCGCGCGGTCTTTACCATGATGATAATCGCTAATTGATTGAGCGTTATTATCTAATACTTCAATCACTAACTGACGAATCGTTATATCGCTACTATCTTGGTTAACAATGCCAAGTTTTTCTTTCGCTTTCTTCACATCGAGATGTTCTTTTAACATACACGCAAACACTTCACGGCCCTGTTTATTAGAGATATGACCTAACTCAATCTCATTAATGAGTTCAACTAGTTGATTAGGTGTAATGGTTAACTCTTTAATACTTAAACCCGCTTTATTTAAATAGGCGGTAATGTCCACCATTAACCAGTTAGCAATCGCCTTATAATGTTTAGATAATTTTGCGCAATTATCAAAATAAGAAGCGATATCTAAACTCGCTAAAAGGATGTTCGTATCATATTCACTTAAACCAAATTGTTTTTGGTAACGTTCCCGTTTTTCACTCGCTAATTCGTGGCTAGTTTTAATCGCGTCATTAATAAACTCGTCACTTAATTTAATGGGGATCAAATTATCTTCGGTAAAGTATTTATAATCAACCGAATCCGTCTTCACCCGCATGGCTTTAGTAGCTTTATGTTCTTCATCATAGCGGCGAGTTTCTTGAATAATTTTTTCACCACTTTCAATCGCTTTAATTTGTCGAGCAATCTCGTAATCAAGCGCAATCTTAATGTGGTTAAAGGAGTTAATGTTTTTGACTTCGACTTTCGTTCCTAAGGTTTTACTGTCCGCGCGTTTAACGGAAACATTAACGTCACAACGTAATTGTCCTTCTTCCATCTTGCCATCACTCACGCCTAAGAAGAGCACAATCTCACGGATTGTTTCCACGTATTTAGCGGCGACTTCGGCGCTATGAATGCATGGTTTCGTAACAATTTCCATTAAAGGAATACCCGCCCGGTTATAGTCCACTAAGGTGAACTTCGGGAAGTGCAATTGTTTCGCTGTATCTTCTTCTAGATGTAACCGTTCAATTAAAACTTTTTCTTTGCCAATCATTAAATAACCATCATGACCAAGTGGGCGTTTATCCTGAGTGATTTGATAACCTTTTGGTAAATCACTATAAAAATAATTCTTGCGGTCAAAATGAAGTTCATGATCAATCTCCATATGTAAAGCGTGAGCAACTTGAATCGCGTTAATTACCGCTTGTTTATTAGGGATTGGCATCGTGCCCGGGAAGGCTAAATCATACGCGCTTGTTAAGGTATTCGGTTCTTGCATAAAGCCAACTGGCGAAGAAGAAAACATCTTCGATTTCGTCTTCATTTCAACGTGGATTTCTAGCCCAATAGTGACATCGTAATTCATTTTTTATTCCTCACGCTGAGATTAAAATAACCTAATTGATCTTCAAGGGCTTTAGCGATGTTTAAAAGTTTCGCTTCCATAAAGGGTTTAGCGGTTAAGTTAAACCCAAAGGGCATATTATCTTTAAAACCAACCGGAAGGGTTAAGGAAGGATAACCACCAAAGTTACCAATACACATATAGTTATCGGCAATTAAATATTCATCCTGTAATTGGTTAGTGACACTATCAAAGCGCGGCGCAATTGAAGGCGAAGCGGGAGCGTAAATCACATCATAATCTTTGAAGATCTTATTTATCTCATCAACAATCTTATGACGGTTCTTCGCGGCGCGTAAAAAGAGCTCGTTTTGGTTTTCTTTCATTAAAGCAAAACTACCTAAAACAAACCGGCGTTTAATTCTTTCTGAGAAACCAGCGGTCCGGGCTTTCTTCATGACTTCAAGATAATTATCCGCGTCATAATAAGGACCAAATTTAATGCCATCAAGATTCGCGTTATTGCTCGTCGCTTCCGCGCAAGAAATAATGTAATAGGTTGGGAAAAGGGTCATGAGTAAATGTTTATCCATGTGGACATAATCTACTTTCGCGCCAAGGCTTTGATAAATCTTAATCGTTTCGTTAAAGCGTTTAATAATATCTTGATCAGTAAACGAATCAATAATTTCTTGGATAACAGCGATTTTTACGCCCTTTAACGAACTATTTAATTCTTTAGTGTAATCTTCAACCGGAACGCGACTAGAAGTATAATCCGCTTCATCATGACCCGCTAAAACGTTTAATAAAATCGCCGCGTCTTCCACGCTCCGGGTAAAGAAACCTAAAGCGTCTAAACTGGGGACAAAGGGGAATAAACCGTAACGGGAAATCCGGCCCCAAGTAGGTTTAAAACCAACGAGCCCGGCAAAGCTCGCGGGTTTACGAATGGAGTCACCGGTGTCACTTCCTAACGCAAAAGGAACAATACCCGCACTAACGACACTCGCCGAACCACAAGAAGAACCCGCAATCATCCTAGTATGTGATGGATCATAGGGGTTATAAGTTTTGCCTAAGTGACCGGTAGTACCAGAGCCACCCATCGCTAATGAATCAAGGGTAGTTTTCGCAATCATGACCGCTTTTTTCGCTTTTAATTTACTGATGGCGGTCGCATCAAAAATTGGGACATAACCATTTAAGATATCGGCGCTTGCGGTAGTAGGAATATCTTTCGTTGAAATATTATCTTTCACCGCAAAAGGAATTCCCCATAAAGGATTATCTTTTTCAGGTGTAGTAAGAGTTTTAGCGAATGCTAAAGCCTCTTGTTCACAAAGATATTCAATCGCGTTATTCTTGTCTTCCTTGATGCGTTTAATCGCTTCAGTAACTAATTCAAGTGGCGTTACTTGTTTCTTTACTAACGCTTCGTGCATCGCGGTGATGGTTAAATCTAAATAACTCATGAAACCACCTTGGGGAGTTTAATTTGTCCCGCCATTTTATTTTTTGCATTCTTTAAAATCGTTTCACGACTTTCGGGATGAGCAGGGATGTCTTCACGAAGAGAATCAGTCGCAACCGGGAAGGGATAAATCATTGGTGAATAATTATCAACGCTTTTATCTTCCGCGATTAACGCCATTTGTTTACTAATCGTTTTAAATTCTTCTAGTAGGGTTTTATATTCCGCTTCTGACATATCAAAAAGAAGACGATTCGCCGCTTCTTTAAGACTTGTTAACGTTACTTCTTTCATCGCAAATATTATATGCTTATTTCTTATTTTCTAAAATAGAAATAAACTCCTCTTCATCCATAACTTTAATCCCTAAGGCTTTCGCTTTATCAAGTTTACTGCCCGCTTCAACCCCCGCAATGACGATATCAGTAGATTTAGAGACGGCGCTAGTGACTTTGGCCCCTAAGTTTTCTAATAAGACAGTAGCTTCTTTTCGTCCATAACGCGATAAGGTACCAGTAAGGACAATGGTTTTTCCCGCAAACGGGGAAGAATAATCGACCTTTGGACCAAGATAGGTCATATTAACACCAAGACGCGCTAAATCATCTAACAGCCGTAAACGATTTTCGTCGTGGAAGAATTGATAAATGCTTTCCGCGACTACTGGACCAATGTCGGGTAAAGACAATAATTCCATTAACTCCAATTGTTTCCACTGGTTAATATCGGGATAGCGTTTCACAAGGGTTCTCGCCATCTTACTACCCACTTCGTTAATACCTAAACCAGTGATTAATTTTTCTAATGAGTTGTGCTTTGATTTTTCAATTGCCGCCATGAGGTTATTAAAGGATTTATGAGACCAGCCTTCGAGTTCAAGAATCGTTTGTTCATGATCTTTGAGGCGGTAGATATCGGCAACGGAATGGATTAAACCTAAGTTAAAGAACTCTTCTAAAACTGCTGGACCCATTCCATCAATTTCCATCGCTTCGCGACTTGCAAAGTGGATTAAATATTCAATATTACGCGCTTCGCAGTTCGGATTCGTACAATAATGCATCGCATCAATTTTCTTTAAGGGCTGACCACAAATTGGGCAAGCGGTAATCATTTGGTATGGCTTTTCATTACCATCACGTCTTTCTTTTAATACCCGGACAACTTCTGGAATAATGTCCCCCGCTTTCCGAATGACAATGGTGTCCCCCACCATTAAACCTTTTTCTTTCACAAAGTCTTCGTTATGAAGAGTGGCGCGGCTCACAAGTGAACCGGCTACTCGCACTGGATCAAGCACTGCGTTAGGTGTAATTTTTCCAGTTCGTCCAACGGTATAAACAATGTCACGAAGTTTAGTAATGACTTCTTCGGGCGGAAATTTATAAGCAATCGCCCACTTGGGGGTTTTCGCGGTATAACCCAGTTGGTCATAATATTTAAATTCATCAACTTTAATCACAATGCCATCGATATCGTAGGATAAACTCGACCGCTTGTTAGTGTATTCGTTAATGTAATTAATTACTTCTTCAATACCGTGGCAAATCCGCCGTTCAGGGTTCGTTTTAAACCCAAGTGTTTCAATATAATTAAGAGCGTCACTATGACGGGTGATACCATATTCTTCTGCGTTTACAAAATAGTACCAAAAGCCTTCTAGACCACGGCTCGCGGCCACACTAGTGTCTAGTTGTCTAATGGATCCAGCTGCGGCGTTTCGAGCGTTTGCTAATAATGGTTCGTTCTTACTTGCTCGTTCTTGGTTTAATTTCTCTAAACTCTTTTTCGGCATAAAGATTTCGCCCCGCACCTCAAAAGGCTTATTAACCGCAATATGAGTAGGGATTGATTTCACCGTGATAACATTACTTGTCACATTTTCACCAATATTACCATCGCCCCGAGTGGCAGCGTAATTTAAACTACCATCGACATAATCAAGCGACATCGCCAGACCATCAATTTTCATTTCCGCCATATAATCAATGGTGTCTAAATTTAAAGCTTCTCGTACTTTCCGGTCAAAGTCGCGGACTTCTTCTTCGTTAAAAACATCCGCGAGTGATAACATTAAACGCTTATGTTTAACTTTACTAAAACCATCCAAGATTTTGCCGCCTACGCGTTGAGTTGGTGAATACTTACTTTTTAATTCAGGATAGTTAGTCTCAAGGTGGATTAATTCATCCATTAAATTATCGTATTCAGCGTCAGTCACCGTTGGGTTATCTTTGACGTAATATTCGTAATTATATTTTTCTAAAAGAGCGGTTAATTCGGCTACTCGTTGTTTTGGATTACTCATTAGTCCATCTCCTCAATCTTGCTCACTCGTTTTAGCATCTTATGATTCGCTAACATCGTTTTTAGACCATGCGCTTTAAAGTCAATGACAATTGCCGACTCATCGATGACCTTTTTAACTACGCCTGGACCAAATTTTTCGTGTTCGACGCGGTCACCAACTGACCAATTGTTCACGTGGTTATGTTCTTCCTCTACTTGGATGACAGGAATTTGGGAGAATTCGGCTTCATCTCCGCCCGTATTAAAGTCACCAAAGAGGTCATTATTATTATGATATATTTTGCGAATTCGTGGGTAATTTTCTCTTCTAGAGAAATATGGGTCGTTGGGCATCTTTAATCCTGCTTCTTCGATAAACTGTGATTCCACTAGATTACTTTCGTTCACAAATGAGTAGCCGCTATTCATGGAAAGATAGAGTTTTTCTTTGGCACGCGTAAAGGCGACATAGGCTAAGCGCCTCTCTTCTTCTAAGCCATCACGACCTTCATCGTTAATCGCGCGTTGATTGGGGAAGACGCCTTCGGCTAAGCCAATGACAAAGACATGATTAAACTCTAAACCTTTCGCGGTGTGAACCGTCATTAAGGAAATATAATTATCGTCATTCATATCATCTTGACTCGTCGCGAGGGTGCAATTTTCTAGCCACAAAGAGAAGCCATCATCGGGATTCTTCTTAATAAAATCAAACATATCCGCGAATAAAGTTTTTAGGTTAGCGAGTCTTTCTTCACCATCATCGTCTTCTTCTAAATATTTAAAGTAACCAATGTTTACTAAGAAGTCCTCTAAGATTTTGGAATAGATTTCATCATTCTCACTCAGTTTCTTTTTAACCCCTTCAATTTCGTTCACCAAGAAAGATAACGACATGACGACTTTAGTGGATAAATTAGTTTCAGGATGGTTTTGAATATCTTTAATATATTCGTAATAAGATACATGGAGCGCGTGCGCCTCGTGTTTTAAATCTTCCACACTCTTTTCACCAATCTTCCGCCGGGGCACATTAATAATCCGGTCAAAAGAGACATCATCTTTCGGATTAAGAATTAAACGGAAATAGGCAAGTGCGTCTTTAATTTCTTTCCGTTGATAGAAGCGTACCCCGCCAAACACCCGGTAACGAAGACGCGCTTTCGTGAGTTCTTTTTCTAGAGGGAGAGTAAGATAACTACTCCGATATAAAATCGCAATTTCGCGATTTGAACTGACTTGTTTCTTATTAATAAGTTGCTTAATCGTTGTCACGACGTGTTGGGCTTCAACTTCCTTAGTATAGCCTTTAAAGAGTTCGATTTTGTCACCGTGGAGATTCTCGGTGTAAAGATTTTTCTCTACCCGTTTTTTATTGTTCGCGATTAATTTATTCGCCGCTTCAAGAATCGTTTTCGTGGAACGATAGTTGCGGTCAAGGATAATTGTTTTCGCACCCCGATAAGTCTTTTCAAAATCAAGAATAATCTTTTGGTTCGCACCCCGCCAAGTATAGATTGTTTGGTCAGGATCACCAACCACATAAAGCGATGTATCGCGGTTAGAAAGTAGTTTCACTAAAGTAAATTGAACATCGTTAGTGTCCTGGAATTCATCAATTAGAATATAGGGTAATTTCTTTTGCCACTTCGCTTGGACTTCCGGGAAATTTTCTAAAATAATAATGGGCTTAAGTAATAGATCATCAAAATCTAACGCAATCATTTCGTTTTTCTTTTGTTCGTATTCTTTAAAGATTTCTAAACATTCTTTTTCGTTATAATAATGCGATAACTTAACGTTCTCTGGATATTCACCTTTACATTTCTTTGTGTAGATATAATTAGTGGCGATTTTAATCATATCGTCTTTCTTTTGATAACCATGACTTACACAAATATCACGAATCAAACGTTCCGTATCATCATCATCAAAAATAGTAAAGGAATTAGAAAAACCTAAATGTTGAATTTCTTGCCGTAAGAACTTAACCCCAAAAGAATGGAAAGTGGAGACATGTAAAAACTGAGCCACATCGGGTAATAATTTCACCACTCTTTCTTTCATTTCGTTCGCGACTTTGTTAGTAAAGGCAATGGCTAAAATTTTGCTCGGATCAACCTGCATTTCACTAATTAAATAGGCAATGCGGTAGGTTAAAACCCGCGTCTTTCCTGAACCCGCTCCTGCAATGACACGGGTATATTGACTAGTAGTAGAAACGGCCGCTAATTGGGCACTATTTAATAGATGCGAATAATCCATTAAGTAATATTATACAATATTACTTCTATCTTCGCTTTTAATTATTTCCAGGACCGTTTGGCTCCCCGCTCCATTATTTAAAATGACGCCATTTTTGACTTCTAAAATCGATGGCGTGCCTATAATAAACACATCTATAATATCGGTTTTTCCTAATGTCTCTTCTACGTCACCATCTGGATAAACAACATAGCCCTCTGCACAAAAATAAATGGTCTTGTTGCCATGTAAGGCGTACTCAATCACTTCGTTTTTAATTTTGTGGCATGAACGACAATGAACACCATAGCAATATAGGTAATAGTGATCTTCTGGCTGGCTAAATAATGTCTCCCATTTTCGCTCAAGATGTTCGACCTCGCTATAATCGTGAACCGGAATCACCGGATCACTACCTCCGCCTCCACTATTAGCACACGCAACTAATGTTAGAGGGGTTAATAAAGTTAAAAATATTTTTCGCATCATTTGTCCTCCTATAAGAACATACGGAAAAAACGATTAAATGACGCGAATATTTATCTATATTTATTTATAAATATAATTTTTATTACTTAGCGCTTGCACTAGGGATGTCTTTAAGACTATTGGCTTTAACAATATAATCAATTCGAGCGTTAATTTGTTTAAAGCCTTTATCAACTGTTTCTGCTAAAACCATAACAGTGGCGACTAATTGATCAACTCGTTCACCAAGTTTATCAACCCTCTCGCCAAGTTGATTAAGTGTGTACTTATTTTTCCGTTTCGGATTTTTAGGTTTCACTAGTTTGTCTCCTTTTTCATCATACACCGGAATTTTGTATAGATGGGATAAATTATCGGGAATTTTTCTTATTTCCCCAACGGTCATCAATTTTTTCTTTTCCATATCAATACCTCTTATTAATAAATGCGCTAAAAACGTATTGATTGACGCGAATATCTTTTTATATTTATAGAATAAATATAGATTTTAGGGCTATAATAACAATAACGATGTTTAAAGAGAAAGAAACCTTACTCCAAAACATGGCCTTCATGGCAATTATTGCGGCGATTGATGTTGTTATGGCTATCTTATCCGCGCTTTTTCCGGTAGCGGGTGTTTTTATCATGATTCTGCTACCGTTTTTTAGTGCGGTTGTGGCGTTATTATGTAAGTGGCGTTATTACCCTATCTACGCGATTGCCGCGATTGGTGTCTCGTTTATTGCGATGGCCTGGAACGCTAGTTACACGGTCTTCTATTTACTGCCAAGTTTATTAACGGGCTTTCTTTTTGGTGTTAGTTTTCGTAAGAAAATGCACCCCACCTACGCTTTACTCATGACCTCGATTGTTCAATGCGCGATGACATTTGTGTTCATTCCGTTAATTGACTTTCTTTACGAAGTGAACACAATCGAACAATTCCTTTTTTGGTTTAAAGTTAGTGATATTCCATACATTCATGAGATCGTTTTACCATTTGTCTATTTCATTAGTTTAGTGCAAATGGTGTTCTCCTATATCGTCCTTACTAATGAGTTAAAAAAGTTCCATTATGAAGAAAATTATTTATGGGAAACGTTCTTACCCACCTTTGGTTTTGTTTTCGCTTTATTAGTGATTCCTTGTAGCTTTATTAGCACTGCGTTTGCTTACTTCTTTATGATGCTTGCTCTTTTTATTGGTGTTCATGAATTAGTCCAGATGATTAGTAAAAAAGAAAAAGTCATCGCCGTCATTAGTGGAGCCGGAATCTTCTTATCCATTGTTTTAGTCTTTTCGCTTTACCAAGTGGTTAAAATGCCCCACACTTTACTTTTATTTAACAGCGCGAATCTTATTATCTTTGTTACGCGCATCGTATATAATTTAAGAAGAAAACAAATATGTTAGAGTTTTTGAAACGCTTCGGCCTTGGTATCCTCTACATTATCATTTCCCCATTTTTAGTCGCCTTCTTAGCACTTTGGCTACTTTATAACATCATTATTTATTTTGTTGAAGTGATTCGTGGTATCAAACATTTCTTTAAGGGCGAAAAATTCTTCGCTCCGTTCCCCGAAGATGTACAGGCGAAAGCGTTATTAAATACCTATACGGCAACAGGTACTACTAATAAAGAAGCGCCCGCTCAACAAGCCGCGCCAACACAAACGCCAACACCAGAAGCAACACCAGCGGTAAATCCAACACCAGGAGACAATCAACATGTTTGATAGTAAGTTTCCCATATTAACTTTAAGCGAAAACGAAAAGCGGGTGCTCATCACTTTAGTTGTGTTAATTCTTTTAGTGTTTGTGATTGTTGGTTATATCGGTTTGCTCGTTGAGAAAACCATGAAGAAACAAGGGAAAAGAGCGAGCACAATGATGTATGATGTCGTGACCGCGAAGGTTGTCACAACCGAAAAAGGTTTCCGCCGTTTAGGCCATAAAAAGAATAATCAATTATTTGCCCGTCAAGCGACGCCCGCATTCTTAATTTTAACGCTCGCGGGTATCATCTATATTATTAATGGCGCCATTAGTAAAACCTGGCTCTTTAATCTTTTTGATAAGGACACGGGCTTTGGGAGCGTGATGTGGCTCTGGGATTTTGCTCATGTTAAACGGGTTCAAGTTTTTGGGATGTGGATTATCGCTGATTGGCCCCCGCTTTTAAACACGCCTCACTTTGTCGCCGCCGCGTGGGCTAGTTATATTATTGTCCCGTGTTTATTTGTTGGCGGTACTTGGTTATTAGTTACTACTCAAGCACATATTGCTCGCGCGTTTAAACTTAAACGTTTAGCCAAAACCGTGTTTAATCCATCGCTAGAAACACCCGAATTTAACCAAAATAAAAACGACGCCGAAACGACGCCGACTAAAGGTTCATAAAGAGCATAATTAACGCGTAAATTAAATACGCGAATAGAGCAATATCAATTATTAAAAAGGCGAGAAATAAACGGCGATGCGAACGCTTAGTTAAAAGCGCACGCTTTTCTTCATCAGGTAATAAATTAAAATTCTCTTCGTTTTCCATATTAATATTTTACACTACCAGGTGTCCGCGGGAAGGGTTGAACATCGCGGATGTTACCCATTCCGGTGACATACATTAAGAGTCGATCAAAGCCGATGCCAAAGCCCGCGTGTGGACAACCGCCGTATTTCCGTAAATCAAGATACCATTCTAAGCCTTTGGTGTTACCAATTTCGTCCATCTTTTTCTTGAGATAGTCATACCGTTCTTCGCGTTGACTACCACCAACGAGTTCACCAATTTGGGGCACTAATAAGTCACAAGCGGCAACCGTCTTTTGATCATCGTTAAGTCGCATATAGAACGCTTTAATATCTTTTGGATAGTTAATGATGAAGACCGGACCTTTCACCACTTGTTCAGTGATATAACGTTCGTGTTCGGTTTGTAAATCCATTCCCCACTTAATATTCTTATTTTCAAATTTATGACCATTCTTCACAGCGTCTTCAAGTAACTTAATCGCATCCGTATAATCTAAACGTTTAAATTCACTATTAAGGACATGCTTTAAACGATCTAATAAAGTCTTATCAATCATCGTGTTAAAGAAGTTCATTTCATCAGGACAATGCTTTAAGACATAATCAATGCAGAATTTTAAAGACGCCTCAATGACTTTCATATCATCGTTTAAATCCGCAAAGGCAATTTCTGGTTCGACCATCCAGAATTCTGAAGCGTGTGTCGTTGTGTGTGACTCTTCTGCCCGGAAGGTTGGACCGAAAGTGTAAACATCGCGGAAGGCCATCGCAAAGGTTTCGACGTGGAGTTGACCAGAGACAGTTAAACACACCGGACGGCCAAAGAATTTATCGGGACTCTTACCGGTATAGACGTTAAATGTTTCACCCGCCCCTTCCGCATCGTTAGCGGTAAAGATTGGTGTATGGACCCACATAAAGCCTTCACCTTGGAAATAGGTGTGAATCGCCATCGCTAAGGCATTCCGCACCCGGTTCACCGCGTTAAAGGTGTTAGCCCGTGGACGAAGATGAGCAATGTCTCTTAAGAATTCAAAACTATGTCTTTTCTTTTGTAATGGATAGTCTTCTACACATGCGCCAATTGATTTAATTTCTTTCGCCGCGATTTCAAAAGGTTGTTTCGCGTTTGGCGTGAAGAGAAAATTACCGAACACTGCGATAGCTTCACCAGTAGCGAGTTTACTAATCTTTGCAAAATCCTTAACTTTGGCTTGATCATAAACGATCTGAATATTTTTAAAACAAGTGCCATCATTAAATTCGATGAAACCAATTGAACCGTTGTTGCGATTAGTTCTCACCCAGCCTTCAAGAGCGACTTCCGCTCCGTTAAAACCGTTTTCGGCGGTCTTAGATTTTTTGTCATACGCAATCGCGTATAACTGACGAACTAAAAACTTATCCATAACAAAAAAATTATAGCAATTTTTTTAGATTGTTTTACTTATTTCGCTAAATAACTTAGTAAAAGCGTTCGCGAATTGTTGGTAATTAAATAGCTCTTTAGCCCGTGCCATACCATTCTCCGCATAACGATTTCTTAACGCCTTGTTCGATCTTAAAACATTAATTGCGTCACGGAAGGCGGTAACATCTTTATTGGGGCATTCAATCCCGGTTTCCTCACCCTTAGAAATATAATTCACACCACTCCCAGGGATAGTAAAAGTAATCGGGGATTTACCTAACGCGATTACCTCGATAAGAGTAATCGGGAAAGCTTCATTTTTGGCAATCGAAGGGAAAAGATAAAAATCACAAGCGTGGAGATATTTAATATATTGTTCGCGGTCTAATTGACCTAGATAAATCACATTAGGTCCACCCCGATCAATCGCGTGTTCAAGATGGCGATTAATTTCGCCCACCCGTCCCACTAAGAAGAGAACATTATCCATATTCTTCACGGCTTTAAGAGCGAGATTTAATCCCTTGGTGGGTGTGTGGCGGCCTGAGAAGAATAATAAAGTTTTCCCGCGATAACGTTTTTTAATCTTCGCTACTTCTTCTTGCTGTTTTTCGTCTAAAACAAAATCACTTTCTTTATAGCAAAGAGGAATAATTTTTACCTTCTCTTTAAAGTGCTGAAGTTCTTTACTACCATCCACGTATTGTTGGGAATGACATAAGATGACATCCGCTCGACGCTTGGTCCGATATTCGATTGGTTTCACTAAATGTTTTAAAATCTTTTGCCGCCAGATATCGAGGTGGTGATAAACAATTACTTTGCCACGAAAATCAATGTGTTGGAAATAAAATTCCACTAAGGGATTAGGCGTATGGATTAGAACAATCTCCGGCGCAAACTTAGTGACTAATTCGCGTAATTTACGGCGATAGCTAAGTGAAATCGGTTGCGAACGGAATTTAAAAGCGTACGGAACACGGGTGATACGAACATCATCAACAATGTGTGGACCATCACCAAAACAAATCACGCGTTGTTCATATTGACCACTACTTTTAAGCGCGTTCACGATATCGCGAGTCGCAGTTTCAATCCCACCAACGTGTGGATAGTAATAATTAGTGATGTGTAATACCTTCACCATACTTATTAAAATACCTTATATTGATCAATTTTCCAATTTGGATCGACCGCGAGAGTAAGCGGAGCGAAAAGTTTCTTTTGATATAAATGTTCAGCTAGTTTAGCAATCATGGCGGCATTATCAGTCGTGCACCAAATCGGTGGTAAAACAATTTCAATTCCACTCGCTTTTAGGCGTCTTACTATCTCTGCGCGTAAATAAGAGTTAGCGGATACTCCGCCCGCTAAAACAATCTGTTTAACTTTATATTGCTTAGCGGCTTTAATCGTTTTGGCAATGACCATCTCAACCGCGGTATCTTCAAATGAGCGGCACATATCTTTGACGTTAATCTTATGTTTCTTCATCTTCTCTTGGTTCACTAAATTAATGACCGCTGTCTTTAAACCTGAATAAGAAAAATCATAGCCCTTCTTCGCTAATGGCGAAGGTAACTGATAAGTATGTTTTCCTTCTTTCGCTAATTTATCAATTGGGATACCACCTGGATAAGGTAGGCCTAAGACACGTGCGACTTTATCAAAGCATTCGCCAATCGCGTCGTCTTTCGTCTCGCCAATAATCTTAAAATCCAACTGTTTCTTCATATAGACAAGTTCCGTATTACCACCACTCACCACTAACGAAAGAAGTGGGAATTTAAGTTTGGCCACGTATTCACTCGCGTAAATATGGGCGGCTAAGTGATGAACGGGAATTAACGGAATATCATAAAGCATCGCAATAGTTTTCGCCGCTTGTAAACCAACATGAAGTGCGCCAATTAAGCCTGGGCCACGCGTCACCGCTACCGCATCAAGATCAGTTAATTTAATCTTGGCTTCTTTAAGTGCCGCATCTAAAACAATCGTAATATTTTCGTTATGTAGACGCGAAGCAATTTCAGGCATTACACCACCATATAAACGGTGCATCGCGATTTGGGTAGAAACAGCGTTACTTAAAAGACGACCATCTTTAATAATGGCAACACTTGTCTCATCACAACTACTTTCGATTGCTAAAATTAACGCCATTAGAGTAACACCTTCATCATATAAACTGCGTCATCACCATTAGGGTAATAACCTTTTTTTACACAAACATCTTGATAACCATTTTTCGCGTAAAGAGCGTACGCACTTTTGTTCTTTTTTCTTACTTCTAGCGTTACATTTTCAATCACACCATAGCCTGGTTTTAACAATTCTTTTTCCATTGCCTTTAATAAATTAGTGGCGATGCCTTGTCGTTGATATTCTGGATGCACCGCGATTTGTACAATCGTCGCACTATTAAAAGTTACCATATAAATTAAAAACCCACGGATTAGCTCTTCTTCATCTACTAAAATCTTGGCGAATGGGTTATCACGATATTCATAAGTTAATTGTTCTAAAGAATAATGACCGTCTTGAAAAGTTTTATCTTCAATCGTTGATAATGCCACTAAATCTTTACTCTTCGCAAAGCGAATCATAGATACGACTCCTTTAGATACATTGGCTTTACTTGGTTAACATCACGCACCGGTTTAACCGTTTTTAATAATGCGTTCATGTTGGCTAAAACATCAACTTGTTCACCGGCTAAATCAAGATATTTTAAATCACCAACGAGGTGATAATGATGGTGCTTTTTAATAAGTTTTTTAACTTCTTCATTAGATAGCGCTTGTTCTTTTAACAAGGTTTTATTTTTGTTAAAAATTGCAATATAGCTCCGATTACTCCGAGCGTTAAATAAGACAATCGAAGGTGCATTTAAGACACTATTTACTTTAAGCGTAGAAATAGGATAAAGCGGAATTTTTAACGCAAACGCCATCACTTTAGCGATAGTTAAAGCAATCCGTAAACCCGTATAAGAACCTGGACCAATCGTAACCATAATACCGGCTAAGCTAGTAGGTTTAAGTTGATTACGCTTTAATATTTTTTTAATCTCCGGCACCATCGATTCGCTTTGCCGTTGAAAGCACGGATAAGCGATGTGATCAATTAACTTGCCACCCTTAGATAAACCAACATTAAGCGTAACGTTAGAACTATCAAGTAATAAATAATTCATGCTAACTCCTTGAGCTTCTTTTGGTAGTAGCTATCTTTAGCTTTTAAAGTAAACGCCCGTTTGGTGCCACCTAAATTTTTAATATCAATTTCTAAATGCGGAATCTTTAGTAAGCCCGCGATAAAGTTTGGCCATTCAATAAGAGCAATCCCATCGCCTTCAATATATTCTTCTAAACCAATATCTTTGTTACTATCTTCTAAGCGATAAGCATCGATGTGATAAAGTGGGATTGGTGCATCAAAATAACACTTCAAAATATTAAACGTTGGTGAAATGACATCTTCTTTCACTCCTAAGGTATGAAGTACTCCACCCACAAACGTGGTTTTTCCTGCACCTAAGTCGCCCGTAAGAGTCACGACATCATGAGCGCATAAAAGTTTCGCGAGCTTTTTCGCTAAAAGCAAAGTGTCCTTTTTATTTCGGCTCATGAATTTGTAATTCATAACGCGAAAAGTATAGCACACTATAACAATTTTGTTATAATACTTGATATGAAAAAGATTGCCATTATTGGGGGCGGACCCATCGGTTTATATTTCGCTAGTTTATGCGAAAAAGCACACCTAGATTACACCGTTTTTGAAGCGAGTGGAAAGGTGGGTGGACAAATCCATTTATACCCCGCCAAAAAATTCCTCGATGTTGAGGGCTTTATGAATCAAGAAGCGATGAAATTCGTGGAAGCATTAACTTTACAAATTTGTAAAGATAACATTAAACTAAACACGAAGGTTAACGATATTAAAGAGGACGATAACAAAGTAACCCTTATTACAACCGCCGGTAATTTTGATTTTGACTATGCGGTAATTGCGATTGGTTTAGGTAGTTATACCCCACGTCCATTAGGAGTGGAACACGAAGCAGAATGCAAGAATATTATTTACACCATTTCTGACTTTAGTTTTTTAGCCAATAAACGGGTGGCGATTTTTGGCGGTGGCGACTCTGCGCTTGACTGGGCGAAAGAGATTTCGATGCACTCCGATGATGTTCATTTAGTGCACCGCCGGACTGAGTTTAGAGGGAACACTGACACCATTAAAGATTGTAAGACTTTAAAAGTTCATCTCCCCTATGTTCCTCATCATATTGCTTTAACGGGTGATCATTGTACAAGTATCACCATTAAAAACGTCAATAGCGAAGAGATGATTGAAATCCCGGTTGACTATGTGATTGTTAACTATGGCTGCATCCCCACGATGACACCATTTAATTATCCCCACGAAGGTAACTTCCTTAAGGGTAACGAAAAACACGCGTTAAGCGCCCGCGTTTACGCGATTGGCGATTGCCTAACTTACCAAGATAAAAAACGCCGGATTGAACCGGGTAAGGCGGAAGCTAATCTCGTCCTTGCGGCTTTGACTCAGCTTGCTTAATTACATAATTATCAAAGTTAGCGATATATTGATCGATTAATTCTTTTTGGTATGGTGCTTCGTGGTTTTCTAAGCGCGCAAGATTTACTTCTAGAGCGTATTTAAGAATGCTTTTTAAGTCTTCAGAATAACCATACTTGCGGCAATGTACATTAAATTCATTAATATCGAGTACTTTATTAAAGCCGCTAGGGAAACTTTTTATATCTAAATCGTAATCAATAAACTTAATCATTCCTTGGTCGATAATCGCGGGCGAAGCAATGTTTACGTAGAAGTGAATGCCATCTTCACGTAAAGTGGCAATCGTATTAAACCATTCACTCTTCGAGAAAATAAAAGCCGCTTTTTCTTTGGTGTGCCACCGGTGTTCATTACTTTCAATCACCCGGGCACGATTACTCACTACCACAATAAAATCTTCATCATCACGCACCACAAAAGCGTGACTCCAAAGCCGGTGGAAGCTCCCATCGTGCTTGTACGCTTGAATCTGAACGAAGCGGTGATAAAGCGACATATTAATTTAATTCAGCAATAATATCCGCGACGATATCCATGTCTTTTTTAAACCGCTCTAAGGGGATCGGATTAAATTTGTCTTGGAGGGGTAACACCATTAAGCAATCATCATAACCTAAGGCAAAATAGGTATGGCCTTTACAAATGGAGATAGAGCAGTCCACTAAGATGTTATTAGTAATTAAACTTGTGACTAAATTTCTTACTTTGTTCGTAAAAACAGAGCCATAGTTTTTGGCGTTAGAATACACCACTAGTTTCTTAGTAGTCACAACTTTTTCGACACCGTCAAAGTTATTTGGCGGTAAAGAACGACTATTGCCTGGTAGATAAATAAAGACTGGATCTTCGCCCGTATACTTATTATCGGCGATTAAATATTTACCAATAAAGAGTGGCTCTAATTGTTTAAGCGTGGTTTTTTGTGCGGCTAAATCACAAATTTTCGCGTTCGCGTCTTTCACTTTAAATTTCACTACGTTCCGGCTACCAATCGTCGAGACATCTTTATAAAGTTTCGCATTATTGAAGTCGTCATTATCAATCTTACCCGCGACATCACCATGAACTTCAGAGAACTTGGGGTTTGCAAAAACCGAAGCGTTAGTTTCACCATAGAAGATTTTTAGATAAATGCCCATCTTCTTATCGTTGAACTTTTTACCAATAAAGTAATAGGCAATAATGATAGCCACACAAACGCCGGTTAAGACAAAGCCAAGCCATTTTAAGAAATCGCGTTGGATAAAATAAATCCAAGAGAAAATGAGTAAACCAATCGCTAAAGCGGCCACAATCCATTTCACAATGTTTTGTTTCCGGACGATCTTTAAAAACGCTTTCCGTCCGTCTTCAATTTTCTTCACATGCTCATCGTTATATTCGATGGGCGCTTTTAAATCAACGTCGTTTGGATTCTTTTCTTCTTCCACTTTTTTCGCGGTTAAAGGTTGACCTTTATCATCCACAAAACCCGCGTTTTTATCTTTGTTTTCGTTTGCTTGTTTAAACATGAGACTACCTCGCTATGCGTTTTCTATTTTACCCTAATTACAATATTTATTGTATTTCTTTTATCTTTGGATACTTTTGGTTAATAATTTTTAGTGGTTTTAAAAGCAATAAAGATATAGTAATCGCAATTGCTCCTGATATAAAAATATACGGGGCGTTATATACTAGCGCAGGTACAAACGCTAAATCATAAAGAAAGATACTTGATAAGGTCGAAGCGATGTAGCGGAGTAAAACCGCTAATAAAGAAGCGAGGAATAGATAAACATAACTCATTTTGTTCTCCGCTAAGATCTTTTTATTCATAAGTGAAATAAAAACGACACCACTATAAGCTAACGCGTAATCAAGTGGATAAGTAATGATGCCGTGTCCGCCGATCAAACAAGCGATAAGACCATAGACCACGCTACTAGCGATTAAGCTTTTCCACCAACTATGACGAATCGCGATGATAAATAAAGGAACCATCGTAAAAGAAATTGAACCAGCGTCCGAAGCAATATGAATTTTAAAGACAGGTAAATTTAAAACAATCGCGATAGCACTGAAGATAGCGATTTCGGTAATATCTCGAATTGTGTATTTATTCATTTTTCCCTCCGCTAGCATTACCTAGATCAGGTATGGTCGGCTTCGCGCCCTCTCAGCCAGTTTCCTAGCTCCCAAAAGTATTATAAAATTAGTGATTTATCCAGTCAATGGTGTCAACACCATTCTTCGCTAAATATTCGTTCGCACGTTTAAAATGTTGATGATGAAACCAGCCACCCCGATTCGCGCTTAAAGGTGATGGATGCACGCTTTCTAAAATAAGACGATGGGGATTATGAATGTACTGTTTATATTTTTTCGCATGGCCACCCCAAAGCATAAAAACAATCGGTTGATTTAAAGTGTCGATGTATTTTAAAACATCCGCAATAAAAGATGCGTATTCTTTAATATCATGACTTAAAGGTTGATGTGCCCGGACGGATAAGATGGTGTTAAGTAATAAACAGCCTTGTTTCGCTAAATAGGTAAGATCACCATCTTCTTTCATCTTTTCGCCATATTCATTTTCAATTTCTTTGTAGATGTTTTGTAAACTGGGTGGCAAGGCTACCCCACTAGGAACTGAAAATGATAACCCCATGGCTTGTTGCGGTTCGTGATAAGGATCTTGCCCAAGAATGACTACTTTTAATGTAGCAGGATTAGTTTGGTTAAACGCGTTATGCATTAAAGCGCGTGGCGGATAAATAGTGTAACGGGCATACTCCTCATCAAGAAACGCCCGTAACTTATGAGCGTATGGTTCTGCTTTAATTTTGTTAAACAATAAATTCCAATCTTTGAGCATGCTTTTATTATATGCTAGCTAATGATTCGCTGCACTTTAACTAGAATAATTCATTGAAATAATTGTCGATTATATTTATTTAATGTATATTGAGGGTAAGGAAATAGGTTTTATGCAAAAAATTAAATTATTAATTGTACCCTTTGTAACGATATCGCTTTTCGCCGGTTGTAACAAAGGGCCAACCCATCCGATTAACGAAGAAATTACTAAAATCGAAGACGGACTTTACTCAATGACCTTAAGAGATGATTATGTGGAAAAATATATCAATGACGGCGGAGGAGTTATTGATGGAGACATCTTGGATTTTGCCAAGAAAAATATTTCGGATGACCCGATTTTAGATAAATATCATCCATGGGGTGCTTGCTATGGAGATGCTTGCTCTTCTTTTGTCTGCTTAAATAACGATAACGAATATATTCATGGTCGTAATTTAGATTTAATACCTGCTGCTTTATTAGCCAATACTCCATCGCTAATTATGCATAACATTCCCAAAAGCGGTTACGAAAGCATTTCGTTTTCGACTTTTGGTCTCTTAAGTTTAGACGCCGGAGATATCCCTAGCGAACACGCGCAAGCTTTTAAAATTTTTGAATTTGTTCCACTAGATGGTATTAATTCGGCAGGAGTAGCTGTTAATGTCAATGTCATTCGTGATAAAGATTCTTTCGTTCAGCAAAACGCTCCAGGAAAAACCGATATTACCACGACCGTTTTAATTAGGCTAATTCTTAATAAAGCTAAAAATGTTGACGAAGCTGTCCAAATAATTAATAAATACAACGTTCATGATAGTAATACCTTACCTACGGCCTATCATTTTATGATTTCCGATCAAAGCGGCGCTTCTTGTGTGGTTGAATTTTATAAAAACGAAATCCAAATTATTAATAAGGGTCAAGATGAAAAAATCTTCGCGATGACCAACACCGAAATGAATGAACATTTTGGCGAAGAGTGGAAAGAATGCGAGAGGTACAAAGCCATCATCCAAACCTTTAACCAATATGGCGGTGAAAAATTAACACAAGAACAAGCAATGGAGGCTTTAAAGGCCGCAAAACAAAACCACACAACTCATTCGATTATTTATAACTTAAAAAAGAAATCGGTTTATTTCTGTCGTGGCATGCAGTGGGAACAAATGCACTTTTTTGATATGTAATAATCTGATTAAAACTATTTTGCATCGTTTTTATATGCAGTTGAGTTAACGATTTATTTGCTTAATAAGCAAAAATAATATATCTTATTTTAGTAGCGAATTGGAGTTCATTATGAAGAAGTATGTTACGTTCACAAGTCTATTAGCCGTCCTTGGTTTTGTATTTTTAATGCTCTGGTTTACTCCAGCAATTCAGTTTCAGTCAGGTGACACTGGTGCCACTTATAAACAATTATTAAACTTCTTCCAAAGCGCTTTTGGCACTACAATTGCAATGCCTGGTGCTGATCCAGTTCCTCATTCACTAGTGTGTGGCGGTTTAATCGTTGCCTTTATCTTTATGATCTTTGGCATCATTCTTAACTTTATCAGTAATAAAAATAAGTTATTCAATTTGCTAGCTGGTGGTTTCTATATCGCTAGTGGCGCATTAGTTTTATGTGCTGTTGCTATGGTTACTTACGTAAACAAAAACGTTGAAGGTGGCATTGGTACCTTAGGCAAGTTTGTCTCTTACGAAGGCTTTATCATTGCGGTCGGCACCTTAACCATCATCTTAGGTGCCTTCTCACTTATTAATGGCATCACCGGTTTTGTTAAACCGAAAGCGCCTGAAGTTTATTAATTAAATACTTATGATAAAAGAGATCCGCGAGGATCTTTTTTTATAAACCGATATAATGCGAAACGACTACCCAAATCGCTAAACCAATTAATATTACTCCGCCAATGATTTGGGAGATTTCGTATTTACCTTTAAAGAGGCGATTAAAAAATTTACCTAAAAAGACACCTAAACAGGAAATAATAAAAGTGCAAACTAAAACGATTACAACATGGAACCAAATAGTTTGATCAGTAGAAATATTATGGCCATGTAAGGCAAAGCCAACCGCTAAAGCGTCAATGGAGGTTAATAAACCAAAGAAGAACACTTCCTTCACCGTAAAATGTTTAGGCTTTCTTTTCTCTGGGTGAGTCACCGCCCGAATCCCGTCAAACCCCATCTTTAAGCCAACGATTAATAATAAAGCAAAAGCAATCCAAGAAACGACCGTACAAGTAATCTCAATTGCCTTCTCGGCGTATTGCTTAACCGCTAACTCGACCGCCGCCACAATCCAATAGCCAATTAATGGCATCAGGGCTTGCATAAAGCCAAAAACACCCGCGATAAAAAAGCCCCGGCGTTTATTCATATCTTGGTAAATTAAACCATCCGTAATAGCGACGGCAAAAGCATCCATACTGAGTGCTAAGCCAAAGAGGAAGACTTGAAGAATAATTGATGCTTCCATACTGCTATCTTAGATAAAATCTAAGATGGTGTCAAATCATTCGTTAAGTTAACTACAGTTAACTTAAATGGCGAAGTTTTACTAGTAAGAAAAAAAGGGGCAAATGCCCCTTTTTCTTTAGAAATAAACTAATTAAAAGAAAGTGCCACGCGCTTGTTGTTTGGTTTCGGCATCCACGCTGAATGGAATCCGAGTGGTATAGCCTTTCTTCGCAGCTACCATCTTCTTGGTGGGCCAGGCAAAGATTGCCGCGTTCCATTCTAAGACGGTGTCATTATAAACTTCACGCGCTGCGGTAATTTCCTTTTGTAAGTAGGCGTTTTGTTGCATCGCATCTTCAAGCTCTTGGTGGGCTTTTAAGTTAGGATAATTTTCAATCGCCACGTTGATTTTCTTGTTCACTTCTTCAATTGCCCGAGCTTGTTCATTACGACCAGCATCAGGATTGTTGCCACTTCTTAACGCGGCAATCTTCGTGAAGGTGCTCTTATCAAAGTCAACCGCTTTGTCTAAGAGTTTTGCGGTGTTCTTAAGAATTTGCACTCTTTGTTCAAGATAGTTATCGATTTGTGAAGCATCGTGGTTCACTTTTTGTTGTAACGCATTTAAGTAGTTAGTGGCGCTCATTCTCACGAGTAAGAAAATTAAACCCGGAATGATGCCTAACACAAAGAGGACGACAACAAAAATCACGCTGCCCGCTCCTGTCTTGGGTGCGATTTGTTTTTCAATAACATGAACGTCCCGGCCTTTTTCGTTTACCGGAGCAGTCATCTCATCTAGTTCATTTGCCATAAATTATTCTCCTTATTTATTGGTATTATTGGTATTAATGGCGGTATATAAAGCGCTCACTAATCCCTTTTGATAGTATACATCCTTAACGGATGAATTCGCAAACAATTTTTCATGTGTTTCGTTGATAAACTTCTTACGGTCATCCTTCGTCGCTCCAACCATAAATGGGGTTTTCTTAGAAATTGGTAAATATTGATACCAAGTCACTGGCACCAAGTAGGTACGACCATTACCAGCAACACGTGGAACCATTTCCACTTGGGGAATCGATTTAAAGGCGTGGGCCACAACGTTCACTAAGTCATGATCTTTTTCTTTCTTCACGAGCTCCGTCTTAAGAATCGCTTCAGTGGCACTATCTTTAGGCATAAAGTGACTGGCCTCATAGGCGTTAGCTAAAGATTCAGCCTCAAATGGTGTGACGTTACTATCAGCGTGATTATCTTTATAAATATATTCTTTAGCCTTGTAGTTTTGATAAAGTGGAACGCACATTAAGGGTGCCATATCAAAGTAGAAATTCTTAAAGTATTCGTCACAACGCGTAATGAATTTCTCCCGCGCTTTCTCTAAATCAAAATCGAGGAAATCCAGTGGATTACCACGGTAATCGTGGGTTTGTGCGTGGCGTGTCTTGATATAGTTTAATGGTCCCCGTTTCACAAAACAGAAATCATCACCATAAGGGGTTGGCGTTTTAATTAAGTGAAGCATATTGCGTTGGGCAAGAGGTGTAAAAAGTAACCGGAACTCGACTTCGTTATCGCGGTCGGTCGCGTTAAATAACGCTTCAAATTCACTATTACCCATTTTGGTAAATTCGTGATCTTTCTTACTCCGTTTCGCTAATTCTTTATTGCTCTTTTTCACTAACTTCGCAATTTCACGAGCGCTTAAATCATTCGTGGAACCCGGCATCCGTGTGAAATTAAGTTTCGGAGCAGCATCATTACCATAAATTAGCCAAGTATCAATGTAATAATAAGGCGCTGGTTTTACTACTTCTGCATGTAAAGTTTCGGTTCGGGTTGTAGAAACGCGCCGGCCATTCACAGTGGTATAAACTGTGTAAGTGACCGTGAGAGTGCCAAAATAAGTCCGTGGCACCATTTCTTCCACCCGATTCATTTCAATCACGAACGGATTACCAAAGATTGAACCAGATTGGACATATAAAGTAGAAATATCATTACCCGTATGGACACCATAACCATATTTATCATGGAGTTGATAATAACGCTTGTTATCAAACACGTTATCAACTTGCATTAAAGGAATGGTCTTACTAACTAATTCCGCTGGAAGGTTCCAAGAGTAAGCGTCATTTAACGCTGCTAATTGAGCAATCGCTTGACCCTTAAGTTCTTCCGCGTGTGAATTTTCTAAAGCGATGTCATCATGGATTTTTTTAATTTCCGCATCAATGCCGTGTTTAATTTTTTTGTAGAGCAAAACACCAACGGGAATAAGAATAATTAAAATAAAGGAGACGATCATTAAGAACTTAAAGAAACTCCGCTTCCGTTGTTTCTTTCTGGCTTTCTTTTCTAAAGCTTCGATCTCGGTTAACTTATGATAATAATCTTCACAAGTGGCTTTATTGGCCCCCGCATCGGTCTTTGTGTCCTTTAATAATTGATCAAAATAATCAACCACGTTTTGGTGGTGAATCTCCGCCGCGTGATCATAAGCACGCCGGGGCTCTGAAATGTCTTTTATTGTTTGCATACTCATATATTTTACTATAACTATATCCCGATGGATAATTATTAACAATAATTAAATTCCGCGTATAATATCTTCGTATGGCGAATGAAGAAGTAATTAAAGCTATTAAAGCCACCCTAGAAAAAGTGCGTCCCTTTTTACAACGCGATGGCGGCGACGTGGAATTTGATTCTTTTATTGATGGCACCGTTTATATCAAAATGATTGGTGCTTGTGAAGGCTGCGCCTTTATTGATAATACAATTAAAGATGGGATTGAAATTATCCTCTTAGAAGAAGTTAAAGAAGTTAAAGCGGTTAAACCGGTCAGTGAAAAACCACAATAAATTTATATACTAACAAATAGGTTATTAGTAATTGTAGTAAGGATAGTCGCTAGCGGGAAGGCAATTGCGTACGCCGCAGCAACATCTTCGGTTTTCGCCGCGTTAATTAAGCTCGCTAAAGATGGTGTCGAAGTCATTGAACCAGTAATTGCACCTAAGTTATTTAATAAAGGCAATTTTAAAATCTTTTGCGCAATGATGAAACCGATTAAAGCGGGTAAAATTGTAATAATCGCACCGAGCACAAAGATATAAACAATGATTAATGGACCTTGTTCGTTTTGGGAAATACCTTGAACAATTTGGGCGCCACCATTAACGCCAGCGCCGATTAAGAAGATTAATAAACCCAGCTCACGGAAAGTCTTATTCGTTTGATCACTTACTTCTAATGAGACACGACCAAAGTGTCCGAAGTGACCCATTAATAAGCAAGAGAAGAGCACGCCGCCGGTCGTCCCTAAACTAAAGCAAGGACCCGCAAAGCCTTGCATCGTTAACGGAATTCTAATTAAACCAACTAAAATACCAGCGATGATCGCCATAAACATTGGGAACAAGCCATAGGGGTCAAATTTATAAAGCGCCTTCATGTCAATGGTTCCAACGGTGCGGTCAGTTGAAACATCGATCTTAATCGCTTCTCTTTCTTTTGCCATATCCGCATGGAGAATGCGCGGCATTAATTGAATAAATAAGACGACACCAATGACGCCGAATGGATAAGTAATCGCATATCCAACCGTGACATTAGTAGCCAAAGTCGGTGATATTAAATTCGCGGCGTTAAGTGCTGCCGCATAAGCCGGAGTGGAAGTTAAAGCGCCGGCAAAAATACCCGCCGCGTAACCTACACCAATACCCGGGATTGGAGCAATCGCGGCCGCCATTAATTGACCAGCTAAAGATACCACGACCGCAAGGACAATATAGGCCTTTGCGTTTTGTTGGAAGCTTTTAAAGAAGGTCGGACCAGCCATAAAGCCAACCGCACTAATAAAGAGAATTAAACCAAAGTTTTGTAAGATGTTCGCGTACCAATAACCGATATTACCAAGGTCAGTCGAAATCGTGGTCGGATCAATTCTAAAATAACGAAGAATTGGTAAATCCTCTGGAATCATCGTGAAAAGGAAACCAAACAAAATAGCCACTAAGAAGGCGCCAGCGGAACCAAGCGAAACATTTTTAATCGAAATGGAACCAAGTAGTTGCCCAAGTAAAGCGATGGTAAATAGACCAATAAACATCGCGAGCACTTTATCAAGCGCTACCACTTGTTCCGGTGGAGGTGGTGAATCGGGTGAGTCTTGTTTAATAGCAAAGATTGCCCAAGTAACTAATAAAAGAACAGCCAAAATAGCTAATGTAATTCCAAGAGCCTTTAGACGTTTCTTATTTTTCATCCTTTATATTATACAATATAAAACGACGAGCTGCTAAAAGTTATTTCGCTTTGCCTTGGTTAGCCACTGCGGCCATTTTCGCTTTCAAAGCTTCTTGATCACCGAGATAATATTTTTTTATTACCCGGAAATTGTCATCAAATTCATAGACAAGCGGGACACCCGTTGGGATATTGACTTCGGTAATCGCTTCATCGCTCATTTGGTCAAAATATTTCACTAACGCTCTTAACGAATTACCATGCGCGGCAATTAAAACTTTCTTCCCTTTCATCACTTCTGGTTTAATGACTTTGTCCCAATAAGGCACGGCCCGCGCCACAGTAATTTTTAATGATTCAGTTAAAGGTAAAAGACTCTTATCAACATCATGATAAAGCGGATCATTAACGGGCGCCCGTTTATCATCAAGGGCTAAAGCGGGTGGTGGTACATCGTAACTTCTCCGCCAGATTTTTACTTGCGCTTCACCATATTTTTCCGCTGTTTCACTCTTGTTTAAACCTTGGAGTGCACCATAGTGCCGTTCATTTAATTGCCAAGCTTTCACAATTGGTAAATTGGTTTTGCCCATCGCTTCAAGCACTAACGCCAGGGTATGTTGGGCGCGTTTTAAATAAGAGGTATAGCAAAGGTCAAAATCATAGCCGCCATCTTTTAAAAGTTGGCCGCCAGTTTTGGCTTCTTCAATTCCTTTGGCGCTTAGATCAACATCGGTCCAACCCGTGAATAAATTTAATTTGTTCCATTCACTTTCACCGTGTCGAATGAGTACTAACTTATACATATTTCTTCTCCTTATATATTTATATATTAGTAACGCGAAGCCATGGCCGAAAACCGCGTTTCGTCTTTCTTCGCGTAACGATTTGGATCTTTATCGCTATTAAATAGTTTAGCGATGTTGGCGCAGTGCGCATACACTCTTTCGTAGCAGTTTAAGATATCAACATAAACTAATGATAAATAACTCGCCTTCTCGACCCCTTTCTTCTTCATCTCGCGAGTAAAATATGCGTTCTGATATTTATCAAGTAATTGAACATAATCGCGTCTTTCTTGGATGATCGTGAGGGCGGCTTGTTTATCCGCTGCTTCATAAATCTTCATCGTCCGCATAATGATATCGATGGCTTCTTTATGCGCTTCTGTTAATTCAGTGTTTTGGTTAGTATCAAATTTTTCTTTCTTCTCATACATTGAAGAATAGAAATTTAATAAATTTTCTCCATAGTCACCAATCCGTTCAATATCTTTAATACCGCGCATGATGTACGCGTAGCGAGCTTGGTCAGTATAAGATAAACTGCCCGGCACCGCGTGTAACAAGAAGTCCGCTAAATGGCGGTCAATATTATCCACCGCTCGCTCTAATTCCAAAATATAATCTTTCACTTCTTCATCGTTTTCGCGCATATATTTACCTAAACATTCAAACATCTTAACAACATAATTAAACATTTTGATTGATAAGTCGTTCGCTAATGATAAGCCAGTAGAAGGGAACGATTTCATCACCTTCGGATCAAGTTCGGTGAACGCAATTTTTTCGCCAACACTTTTCTTTGATGGAAATACTTTTGCGCTCATCCAACAGAGGAAATTGAGTAAAGGCAAGAAAACTAATACTGAGGTAAGGTTAAAGATTAAATGGAAAACAGCAATCTGTAACCGCGCGGTGTTTTCGGTCACTCCTAACGAATTTAAGAATGGTTGAACCGCATAAAGTAAACCCATGAACACTAAACCCGCCGTTACCTTCATAAAGCCATTAGCGAACGCGACACGTTTACCCATCGCGTTACCGCCAAACGCTGATAAAACCGCAGGAATCATAGCCCCAATATTAGAGCCAATGACAATTGGTAGCATACCAAATAAGGTAATGGGTGCTCCACTTAAAACGGCCGCGGCGAAGACACCTTGAATTACACCGATAACCGCTGAACAAGATTGGAAAATTAAAGTGACCGCTGTGCCAAATAATAAGCCGAGCCATGGATAGTTATTTAAAAATTCCATAAAGTGGGTAAACCAATCTTGAGTCGCGATCCCATTTTTAATGAAAAATTCCATGAGCCAAATGCCAAAGAAGATTAAGCTAAAGCTAAAAGCAATCTGGCTCCATTGTTGTGCTTTTCGGCTATGCACTACCATCATCACAAAAGCCGCTATTAAAGCCACAAAGGGCATGAATTGCGAAATACCCGGAATCGAAATTAAGAACGAAGTAATACAAGTACCAAGGTTCGCACCAATGACAATAGCAATCGCACTCCGGTATTCAAGTGCTCCGGCTTTCACTAAGCCAATTGATAAAGCGTAGGTGCCACCACTACTTTGAATAATCGTGGTAAAGCCTGTTCCAATCGCACAACTTTTAATTGGATTACTGGTGGCCTTCGAGATCATCCGACGAAAACGGTCACCGTTCGCTAATTCTTTTAAACTATTTGATAGCGAAGTAATGCCGTATAAAAATAAGGCTAACCCGCCAATAATTAACGCGATTAATGGTATCAATTCAAATTCAATTTTCATTTGTTTGTCTTTTATTCGTTGTAAACGCCTATATTATATCATAGATAATTTATGCTAAATTATTAAAGCAGTATCAGTTAACCTATTTTTTTAATTATGTTATAGGTTATCTTGCATTTTTTTAAAATAATATAAGCGATTTAAAATAAACGAAATAATTAATGTATTATCTCTTTTAATAGGGATCGCATTTAATATCGCCAATAAATCTTTTTTAGTTATATCGGGCAATCTAATATTTTTAAACAATTTCTGCGCTTTTGGATTTTTAGTTAAGAAGGCCACCAACAATTTAATTAGACCATCATTTTTTACATCTTGATTAAGTGTATGGTTATACGCAAATAAAGACATATTATTGTCAAAATTAGGCGCCAATGAAATAATTTCACCAGTTTTTTTATTACGCATCAATCCGTAATTTTGATTATGACGATCGACATTGTAAGTGATTGCATCAAAAATCAATAAATTGATATACGCTTGCGCAATCGTAGGACTAATCTCCAATAGTTTTGCAAAAACAAAATCATATTCTTCGTTATCACCACAGATTGCAAACATTGGTTCAAAATTTAATTTATCCGCAAAGTTTTTGCTTCTGATATAACCACTATCATATTCGTAAATAGCCGATGGAATACCCAAAAGTTCAGCAAATTTAGCACTAAACAGCTCAGAAAATATATTATCTTCTTGCCCAGCTTTATAAAGCCACCACTCGTTATTAATAATTTTCCAACATTTTTCAAAACTACCAATGGCTGTTAATTCTGGTGATGGCGAACCTAGTTGCCTTAACGGAATAATTTTCCCTTTTAAAGCTAAATCACTATATTGATCATTAGAAAAATAAATATCATGATATTTTAATTTGCTACCTAAAGCTTTAAACCAATAATTATCACTAATGGTCGCCCCATGAGCGTATAAAGCAATTATTTTTTCCTTATCTTGAATATTTAATGTCTTCAACAATATGCGCGCATTAGGGCGTGTTAAATCTAAGGTACGACTTTTCAAATATTCTTCAATATTTCCAGTTCTGACTAAATATAGAGGGGCTTTCTTACGATTAATTTCAACCAAATTTCCGTTTTGATATTGAGCAACTTTCTCATCACCCATCATGACAAATCCGTTTAAAGCAACCGCGTTTTTAGATAATGTTAAAGATGAGTTTCTTTTCCTTAAATGACGAATCTCATTTTCAATTTTTTTGCGGCGTTTTAACAAAAAGATGATTTGGCTGAGTTCACTAGCTTTAATATAACGTGAGTAAATTTTATTATTTTTAACAAATTGTAAATAAAAATAGGTCTTGCCTTTAATTTTTTTCTTGGAAATATATCCTTTAGGCAGGGATTCTAATTCACGATATAAGTCAATCACGCTCTTCATAAACATTATTGTAAATTAGTTAACCTATTTTTGCAACTATGTTATAGGTTAATTATTTAAATTGCCCTCAAGCACCACATAAAAAGTCTTCTTAAACAATTTGTCTAAATTAATGGTTAATTTTTATTTATATAAATAAAATTTAGTGTTATAATTTCTTTAGATTTTTCATTTAAAGAAAATCAATTTTTAAAGAAGGAACAATTTATGGAAAAAATTGACTTGTCTCAATACGGCATTAAAAATGCCACAGAAATTATTCGCAACCCTTCTTACGAGTTTTTATTTAGCGAAGAAACTAAACCCGAACTCACCGGTTACGAAAAAGGCGTGTTAACCGAATTAGACGCTATCAACGTGATGACTGGTATTTATACTGGCCGTTCACCCAAAGATAAATTTATCGTGATGGATGATCGCTCCAAAGATACCGTTTGGTGGACCACCCCTGAATATAAGAATGATAACCACCCCGCAAGTCAAGCCGCGTGGGAAGCCGTGAAAAAGATCGCGGTCGAAGAATTATCTAACAAGAAATTATATGTAGTTGATGCCTATTGTGGAGCTAACAAAGATACGAGAATGGCTGTCCGCTTCATTATGGAAGTGGCTTGGCAAGCTCACTTTATTAAGAATATGTTTATTCAACCAAGCGAGGAAGAATTAGCTAACTTTAAACCTGACTTTGTGGTCTATAACGCTTCGAAAGCCAAGGTTACTAACTTTAAAGAATTAGGTCTAAATAGCGAAACCGCGGTGGTCTTTAATATCTCTTCGCGCGAGCAAGTCATTATTAATACTTGGTATGGTGGCGAGATGAAGAAAGGCATGTTCTCGATGATGAACTATTATCTTCCTTTAAAAGGGATCGCGAGTATGCACTGCTCAGCGAACACTGACCTTAATGGTAAAGATACTGCCATCTTCTTTGGTCTATCTGGTACTGGTAAAACTACCTTATCAACTGATCCAAAACGTTTACTCATTGGTGATGATGAACATGGTTGGGACGATAATGGCGTCTTTAACTTTGAAGGTGGTTGCTACGCTAAAGTCATTAATCTTGATAAAGATAGCGAACCCGATATCTACCGGGCCATTAAACGTAATGCGTTATTAGAAAACGTCACGGTTGATCAAAACGGAAAGATCAATTTCGCGGATAAGTCCGTTACCGAAAATACCCGCGTGTCCTATCCAATTAATCATATTGATAAGATTGTGAAACCAATTAGTAGCGCTCCCGCCGCGAAGAATGTCATCTTCTTAAGCGCCGACGCTTTTGGTGTTTTACCACCCGTGAGCATCTTAACACCTGAACAAACCCAATATTATTTCTTAAGTGGCTTTACGGCGAAACTGGCTGGTACCGAAAGAGGAATTGTTGAACCAACGCCGACTTTCTCGGCCTGTTTTGGTCAAGCCTTCCTTGAATTACCACCCACTAAATACGCTGAAGAATTAGTGAAGAGAATGCAAAAGAGTGGCGCTAAAGCTTATCTAGTTAATACTGGCTGGAATGGTACTGGTAAACGGATTTCGATTAAGGATACCCGTGGCATTATTGATGCCATCTTAAATGGTTCAATTAACCAAGCACCCACGAAGACGATTCCTTACTTTAATTTAGCCGTACCAACTGCTTTACCAGGTGTTGACACTAACATTCTTGATCCACGTGACACCTATGCGAACAAAGCGGATTGGGATAAAAAGGCGATTGATTTAGCAAATCGCTTTGTCAAAAACTTTAACAAATACACCACTAATGATGCCGGCAAGGCATTAGTGAAAGCTGGACCAAAAATTTAATAAGGAGGATTTATGGGAGTAAAAATTGTCGAAACTTGCCTACGCGATGGTCATCAATCTTTGTTTGCCACGCGAATGAACACCGATGAAGTGTTAAGCGCATTACCCGAGCTTGACAAAGTCGGTTACCACGCGATTGAAATTTGGGGCGGAGCAACCTTTGATGCTTGCTTACGTTTCTTAAACGAGGATCCGTGGGAGAGATTAAGAAAGGCGCGGAAGATTTGTAAACACACAAAATTACAAATGTTATTCCGGGGCCAAAACATCTTAGGGTACCGTCACTACGCGGATGATGTGGTGGATAAGTTTGTCGAGAAATCGATTAAAAATGGTATTGATATCATTCGGGTGTTTGATGCCTTAAATGATATCCGTAACTTAGAAAGAGCGGTCAAAGCCACCAAGAAATATGGTGGTGAATGCCAAATTGCTTTAAGCTACACCACTAGCCCAGTTCATACCGTTAAGTACTATGTTGACTTAGCGAAAAAAGTTGAAAAACTTGGTGCGGATTCTTTATGTATTAAGGATATGGCGGGCGTTTTATTACCCACCACCGCGTATGAATTAATTAGTGAATTAAAGAAAGCGGTCAAGTTGCCCATTGAATTACATAGTCACTGTACTGGCGGCTTAATGGAGATGACTTACCAAAAAGCGATTGAAGCGGGCGTTGATATTATTGACTGCGCGCTTTCCCCATTAGCGAGTGGTACTTCTCAACCTTGTACCGAAGCGTTTAACTTCGCTTATCAAGGCACGAAGTATGATCCAAAACTAAATGTAGAGATGCTTAACGCTGCTGCTAAGAAGATGCAAGTCGTGCGCCAAAAATATATCGCGAACGGTTTACTAAATCCCAAAGTGTTAGGCTTTAACCCCAACATTTTAATTTATCAAGTACCCGGTGGTATGCTTTCTAATTTAATTAGCCAATTAAAGCAACAAGGGAAAGAAGATAAATTAGACGAGGTCTTAAAAGAAGTGCCTCATGTCCGGAAAGATTTAGGTTATCCACCACTTGTTACCCCACTTTCACAAATGGTTGGTACGCAAGCGGTGATGAATGTCATTACGGGTGAACGTTATAAAATGGTCCCGAAAGAGATCAACGCTTATTTACATGGTCAATATGGTCAAGCTCCTGCTCCCGTAAACGAAGAAATAAGAAAGAAGATCATCGGTAACGATAAGGTCATTACCTATCGTCCAGCGGATGATTTAAAACCCGAATTTGAAAAGCTCAAGAAGCAATATAAGCACATCGCTAAGACCGATGAAGACGTGTTAAGTTTAGCCCTCTTCCCCGAAGTCGCGATGAAGTTTTTTGAGCAACGGAAAGCGGATAAAAAACCGACAAGGATTAAATTAAAGGCGTAAAGGTATGTATCAAGGAATTTGGCCTGCAGGTGAGTTTACCTTCTTAGACTCATTACTTGTCAGTTTAATTGCGATTCTTCTCGTCTTCTTAGTTTTAATCATTATTATTTTGGTCACCCACGGGGTGAAGTTAGGAACGGATAAAGCCGATTCCTTAGCTCACATTAACCCAAAAGCCGAGAATAAATTATTAGACGAAGACCAAGACGCGGTCGTCGCGGCGTTAACCGCCACCATCGATTTCCACAAGGAAACCGGTAAGAATGCTGAATTAGTCAGTATTGAAAGGATAGATGAATAAAAGGAGAAAGTATGAAAATCTACAAAATCAAAGTGAACGGAAAGACTTACAAAGTCGAACTCCAAGCAATGGAAGAGGTGAAGACAGCTGGTGCTGCTCCCACTGCCGTTGCTAGCAAAAAGAAAGAGGCCCCCAAGGCGGCTGCCCCAGTTTCTACTGGTGATGGCACACCGGTCTTAGCCCCAATCCAAGGCCAACTTTTAAAATTCAAAGTGAAAGTCGGCGACAAAGTGAAGAAGGGCGATGTCCTTTTACTCATTGAAGCCATGAAATTAGAAAACGAGGTTTGTGCACCTTGTGATGGAGTGATTAGTGAACTCGTTGCGACCGCTGGGAGCATGGTCACTAGTAAACAATTATTATTAAAGATTAAATAACTATGCAACAATTCTGGGACACCATTGTCGAGTTCTTCAAAGAGTCAGGAATTGCTGGTTTCTTTACCGAGCAAGAAGGCTGGAAAAATTTAATCATGATTATCATCGCTTTAGTACTCTTATACTTAGCGATTAAAAAAGATTTCGAGCCCTATCTATTGCTCCCCATTTCCTTCGGAATGTTACTAGTGAACCTTCCGTTTGTGAAAGATCAAATCTTTAAAGAGGTTATTGATCCTAGCACTGGCGAAGTCGCCTATTCTGGCCTATTAGGTTTTCTATATTACGGGGTTAAATTCGAAATTTACCCGTGTATAATTTTCCTTTGTATTGGGGCCACGACGGACTTTGGACCACTCATCGGCAATAAGAAAACAATGTTATTAGGTGCCGCGGCACAACTCGGTATCTTTATTACCTTCATCGGAGCGATTTTATTAAAATTTACCCCCCAAGAGGCGAGCGCGATTGGTATTATCGGTGGCGCGGATGGCCCAACGGCAATCTTAGTCACCCAACGTTTAGCGCCACATCTACTCTCCTCTATCGCAGTAGCGGCTTATAGCTACATGGCCTTAGTGCCAGTGATTCAACCACCCATTATTAAACTATTAACCACTAAGAAAGAACGGTTAATTAGAATGGATAGCGATGTCGCACCAGTGAGTAAACGCGAAAAGATTCTTTTCCCGATTATTGTTACACTGGTGACGGTATTATTAGTACCAAGCTGCGCGCCACTTATTGGTTGCTTAATGCTTGGTAACCTCGTTAAAGAGTCAGGCGTTGTACCAAACATCACTCATACCTTAAGTAATGGCTTACTCTACACCGTAACCATTATCTTAGGTCTTTGCGTTGGTGCGACCGCAACCGCCGCGACTTTCTTAACTTTACAAACGATTGAAATCTTTGTGTTAGGTATCTTCGCTTTCGCGACCGCGACTGCGGGTGGTGTCTTAGGTGGAAAACTCATGTGCACTTTAACCCATGGCAAAGTTAACCCAATGATTGGTGCAGCGGGCGTAAGTGCTGTTCCAATGGCCGCGCGGGTCGTCCACAAGATGGGTCAAAAAGAAGATCCCGAAAACTTCTTATTAATGCACGCGATGGGACCTAACGTTGCTGGTGTTATTGGCTCTGCCGTCGCCGCCGGTGTGTTAATCCTCTTATTTAGTAATAGTCCATCTTCAGCGGCAGCGCTTATCTAATGACGCGTCTACATTTTACTCGTCTAGATTCCACGAACGCATATTTAAAAGTTAAGTATCCCTTTTTAAACGACTGGACCGTGGTTACTGCTGACTTTCAACAGCATGGTCACGGTCGTTTTGCGCGTACTTGGGAAAGTCATCCGGGGGAAAATTTATTATGCTCCGTCCTCATTAAAAACTCGAAGACGTTTAAAGTAATTGATTCACTCTCGCTTTTAGTTGGGGTAGTGATTTATCGCGTTTTAACTAAGTTAGGCTTAAAAAATGTCATGATTAAATGGCCGAATGATGTTTATGTTAATGACGCCAAAATCTGTGGCATTTTATTAGAGAGTAAATCGAGTGGTGATAAACTACAAGCCGTCATTATCGGCGTCGGCCTTAATCTTAACCAACAAACATTTTCAAAAGAAATAAACGCCACTTCTTATTACCGCGAAAAACATAAAACCATTAAAGTCGAAAAGGTTTTGAACATGTTTTTACGTGAGCTAAAAATGGAAATCACGAAACTTCACCACCATCGTTCACAATATTTAAAAATCGTGAACGGACATAATTATCTTTACGGGAAAAAAGGGTATGTGATGCTCAAGGGTCGTAAGTCTTTAGCAACACTATACGATGTTAACCCGGATAACTCGTTAAATATCGAAGTAGACCATCAACGCCTTAAATTAACGAGCAACGAAGTTATCTTAAAATAGCGCTCTTTTTAACTTTTTTAGAAAAAGTTATATAATGAATTATCATGGCTAAACCCGCAAAGAAGAAAATGAATCGAGGACATCTTCACCTCATTATCGGTGCTTCGCGTCTTGGCTCGCGGATTGCGATTAAACACGCGAAAGAAGGGAAGTATGTCACCGTAATTGATAAAGATAAAAAAGCGGCGAATAAACTCGGCGAAGATTTTTTAGGTTCGTTTGTTTGTGGTGACGCGACGAAAATTTCCACCCTATTAGAAGCGAATGTAAAGTCCGCGCAAGAAGTGGTTATTGTCACTGATGACGATGACGTAAACATTTTCTTAGCGAACTTAATTTACGTTAAATTTGATAAGACTAATATTGTCGTGCGGATTGATGATGAGAGTAAGCACGACTTATTGCTCCATTACGAAATGCAAATCATTAATCCGTTTATTTCTTCACTAAATGACTACATCATTATTGACCATGCCCGAACCGAAGAAAAAGAGGATAAGGGAGATAAAAAATGATTCACGCGATTATTGTCGGTGGTGACCGGAACGCTAACTTCATTGTCAAAGCCTTTGCGAAAAACCATATTCCTTTTGTCGTGGTTAATGAAGATCCAGAAGTGGCGAAATACTTAAGTCAAGAAAACCATATTGATGTCTTTTGTAGTGCGACCAATAAACTCCACACTTATCAAGAACTCGATGTCAAAAATTACGATTTAGTGGTCGCGTTAGAGCAAGACGATATTAAAAATTACATCATCGTGAGTTTATTAAAAAAGCATTGTAAAGTGAAGAAAGCAATTTGCACGGTGAATGATCCAGATAACGTTGCAATTTTCCGCGATCTTGGTGTTGATACACCAATTTCGAGCTCCTATCTATTAGCCCAACGCATTATGAATGATTCGGATATTGCTTCCGTAATGAAAACCTTATCACTAGAAAACGATAATATTGTCATTACCGAAGTTACTATTCAAAAAGAGTATCTAGTGGCGGGAAAACAAATTAAAGACATTGCCTTCCCCGAACCCGCGAACATTTCTTGTATTTATCGTTCACCTAATGTCATTATCCCCCGTGGTGATACAGTTCTCATGGTTGGCGATAACCTTATTATTTGTTCCACGGCGAAAAGCCAAAAAGCGATTATCGATTTTATTAAGGCGGAATAATTATGCCGGTTGAACTGTTGTATCGGCGTCGTCAATATCGTCGGGAAGCCAAAGGCGTGCGCCTTTTTATTGGCTACATCGGTATCTTTTTAATCTTTATTGGCTTAATTTTATTAGCGCCATTATTAATGTTATGTTTTTATCACGACGAAACTTATGTCTGGTCTTATTTTGTCGCTCCGGCTTGTTCTAGTATCGCTTTAGGGATACTTTTATACGCGAGTATTTTTCGTCGCCGAAAAGCACGCTTACAGAAATGGCAATCGTATATCTTATTAATTACCATCTGGATGCTAACAATCCTGATTGCCTCTTTCCCATTTTTATCAACCGGCGAATATAGTTTTACCGAAGCGATTTTTGAAGCCACGAGTGGCTTTACCACTACCTCAATTGTTATGTCTAACCATTTACCAGGACAAACCCATGTTTTCCTATTTTATCGATGTTGGATGCTTTTTGTTGGTGGTATCGGTTTAACCTTAATTTTAACCAGCGCAATTAGTGATGCGAACGGATTAAGCTTATATAGTCTCGAAGGACATAACGACCGCCTCTTACCAAACTTAGTGAAATCTTCGCGAATTGTTTTTATCATCTACTCAATTTTTATTGTCCTCGGGATGGGCGGTTATTTACTTTGTGGCATGCCGTTATTTGATGCCTTCTGTACTTCTATTAGCGCGATATCAACCGGTGGCTATCTAGTCTCAAAAGAAATGGCGTTAGATACTTACGCTAATCCAATTGCCGTTCAAGCGGTGACCGCGATTTTAATGCTCTTAGGTTCGACTAACTTCATGATTCATTTCCGGATTTTACGGGGTAAATTTAAAACTTTCTTCTACCATTCCGAATTATATTGTTTCTTAATTGTTGCCGTCATTTGTGTACCACTTTATGCTTCGGCATTCACGACTTTAAATAATGGTGATATTAGTGTTGGCATTGGACACGGGGTCTTTTATTTTATTTCCACTATCACCTCAAGCGGCTTTGTTTTAAAAGATGTCCTGTCCACTCCTTCGGTTTATACGGCACTACCATCTTATCTATTCATTGTTGCCGTTTTTTGTATGGTGATGGGTGGACAAGCAGGATCGACATCTGGTGGTGTTAAACAAATGCGGGTCGTGATGATTATTAAACAAGTTTATTGGGATATTCGCGCGACAGTTGATAATAAACATGTCATTCCTACCCACACGATTGTGCGGTATGGCAAAAAAGAAAATATTGATCCAGTTGAAACAAAGAACGCGACCGCTTTCTTATTAATCTATTTAGCGTCCATTTTACTTGGTTCATTCGCCTTCACTTGTTTTGGTGAAGAATTTGATAACGCGCTATTTGAGGCCACGGGTTTAATTAGTACCACTGGTTATACCTCTGGTATTCTTTCCTTAACTTCTCCGCCTGGTGTAATGTGGATTGCGATTATTTTAATGATTGTTGGTCGTCTTGAACCCATCATCTTCATTAACTTAATTGCGAAAGGTAGTAAGACATTACACACAAAAATCAACGATAAGATTACCGCTAACCAATTACAAAAGAATAATTAATCTTCCACTTCAATATGTGCTTCGCCAGTATCAGAACTAGTGTAGTAGCCACTTTGCTCAGTTAGTGACCATCCCCAAGTGGTTTCTGTTTTATCTTCCGTCAGACTATCTGAATGTATGTAAATAATTTGATTACTTGTCCAATGTTGGAAAGCGTTAGCAGCATTAACTAAGGTCGATGGCATAGTAATCTCTGTAATACTAGTATCATCAAAAGCTTCCGTACCAATATCAGTAATCCCTTCGGGTAATAATACTTCTTGAACGGATGCCTTGCCTTTAAAGAGGTCATTAGCAATGTGGGTGACCGCACGAGCGTGATAAATAGGTGGAATAATAACACTTGTCTCGCCAGGAAGGTCATACTGAGATACTTTCCATGTATAGTGTATCGATAACGGATCTTGTTGTGGCTCAAAATGGAGACCCTCACTATATTTACTTACCCAGCTTGTTTCTAAGGTGACTTTTGACGTTTTGATAGTAAATTCTAATGGGTTATGGAAATCATATGGATAGCGTTCATCACCATCAACTTCATACCATTCATCAAAAACATAATCATTCTGCGACGGCTTAACTCTAATCGTAACAGTGCTATTAACTTCTAATTTCCCCTCAATCGTAACAACACCTTTGCTTCCATCGTTAAGAATGATTAGCTCAGCGGGGATTGGTTTAGCGCACGCACTTAAAGAAGCTAAAGAAACTAATGTTAATGCGTAAGCTAACAATCTCTTCATGTTTTAATTATAAATCAACGTTATGATAAACTTCTTGAACGTCAGTTACTTCATCAAACGCATCAAGCATCGCTTGGAACTTTTGTTGGTCTTCGGGATTAATTAACTTAATCGTCTCGTTAGCGATCATGGTAATTTCGCAGGTATCAAATTCCGTTACATTAAGACCTTTTAAAACTTCTTTGGCTTTCGCTAAGAAGGTTGGATTTACAATCACTTCAATCATCCCGTTATCAGCGTTTACTTCACGAACATCAACATCGCCTAAGATTAATGCTTCTTCAATCTTATCGCGTTCATTACCTTTAAAAACTAAAACACCCGCTTGGGTAAAGTTATAAGAGACTTGGCCCATCCGACCACCGTGTTTAGTCGCTGCGGTTCTTACATCCGTTAACGCCCGGTTTACATTATCCGTTAAAGTATCAACAATAACTAAACTGCCACCAGGACCAAAGAATTCATAACGACCAGCTTCGTAGTGTTCGCCACTGCCGCCTTTGGCTTTTTGAATCGCTCTTTCGATAACATCTTTAGTCACTTGTTGGGATTTCCATTTTTCAATCGCGCTTCTTAAAGCAAGGTTGCTATTGGGGTCAGGAACACCGCTTTTGGCGGCCATGTAAATTTCTTTACTAGCACGCATAAATAAAGCGCTCCGCTTAGCGGCAGTCGCAGCCATCGATTTGGCTCTCACTTCGTGTGCTCTTCCCATAGAAAAACTCCTATACTCGTTATTATTTTATACTGATAAAAATAAATTTGCCTATAAAAGCGCGTCTTTATTAGCGTTACGAATGAAGGCAACGATTAAAACCGCCATCACTAAAGTAACGAAAATAATGGCAATCACCATCGAGATAATGGGTAGAGCTTTATGACTCGTTCCTTTCTTCAGCGACATAGCTGAGATAATGGTTTGAACTACACCAAAGGCACCGGTAAGACCACCGGAAATAGCCATAGCCGGAAGAATCAGGATTGAGGCGAGAGCGCTTGGGTCTTTACGACCTAATAAAGCAATAAACGAGATAAAACAAATCATTAAAACGACGAAAGCAATACCAATAAGAACATCAAAAACAATGATGCCAGTTTTATAACGTATCGTTGGTGTTTCAACTTTTTTTACTTCTTTCATACCTAATAAATATAACATGCGTCGCCAAAAGAGAAAAAGCGATATTTCTCTTTGACCGCATGCTCATAGCAGGCTAAAGTGAATTCCCGACCCATAAACGCACTGACTAACATTACAAGGGTTGATTTAGGCAAATGGAAGTTAGTAATCAAGGCGTTAATTGCCTTAAAGGTATAGCCAGGATAAATAAAGATATCAGTGTTTTCCTTAGTGGCTTTAAAGCGACCATACTTACTCATATTGGCTTCTAAGGTACGAGTGGCAGTCGTTCCGACAGCAATAATCCGTCGGGATGCTTGCTTCGCTTTATTTAAAGCATTAGCGGTTTCTTCGCTAATCTCATAGTATTCACTATGCATATGGTGATCTTTCGTGTCTTTTACTTTCACCGGACGAAAAGTATCTAAACCAATATGTAAAGTCACATCAAGAATTTCGACGCCTTTCTTTTTTAATTTTTGAAAGAGTTCTTCGGTAAAGTGAAAACCCGCGGTTGGTGCGGCTGCGCTTCCAGCTTTCTTCGCGTAGACAGTTTGATAACGATCATTACCCACTAATTGTTTTTTAATATAAGGTGGTAAGGGCATATGACCAATCGCTTCTAAAATTTCAACAAAGATACCCTGGTAAAGAAAATGAATGATTCTAATCCCTTCATCTTTTACTTCTAAACATTCACCTTTAAGCTTTGCGGAGAAATTAAGGATTGTGCCAACTTTAATCACTTTCGCGTTTCCACACAAGCATTCATAAGTGTCTGGTTTAATTTCTTTTAAAAGTAAAACTTCAACATGCGCGTTCGTGTCTTCTTTACTCGCGAATAAACGAACGGGCAAAACCTTGGTGTTGTTTCTTACTAACACATCACCCGGTTGAAGGTAATCAATAATGTCATAAAAGTGCTTATCTTCATAAGTTTGTTTACTTTTATTAATCACGAGTAAACGGGAATTATCACGCTTATTCGCAGGGGATTGAGCGATTAACTCTTCGGGTAGACGATAATTAAATAATTCGATATCCATTAGGCGTGGAATTTTTTACGAAGATATTGGCGAACAAATTCACAAATCGCCGCTACTCCATAGCTCACCGCGATTAGTAATAAGAACGCCCACCAATCGTTAATAGTGGATAAATAATTAAATGCACCGGTCGCCTTAAAAAGATAAATAATCGGGTAATTGAAGATAAAGGCCCACATCGAAATTTCCGCAAAGTAATGAATCGGCTTAATACCACATATCTTATTGAACCACTTAACATCAAATAAGGTGATAAAAAGGAGTGGGAAAATAAACACACCAAATATCACCGCCAAATCGATGTTAGGAATTGGATAACCTTCGGGAGCATATTCAATTACTAGTGTATCAATGGCGAAATATAAAGCGATGACTAAAAGAACAAGCGCAATTATCCGCACAATGTTCTTTTCCTTAGCGGTAAATGACATAAAGTAATTAAAATAAACACCCAAATAGAATCCAACGAAAAATGTCATAAGGCCAATGGAAATGTCTTCATTCCAAAAGCAGAAAGTAAACCCGCCCCGGAAAATCGCATAGCCGATAACGCCAACAACAATCGGCATGAAAAATAACCATAACCATTGCTGCGTATGCTCTTTTGTTGAAACAATGTAAGTTATAATGCAAGCGACTACATGGAGAATAAAGAGCACTAAAAGATACCAAAGCGGCAAATTAAATCCGGTTGGTAAACCAGTCGAAATGGAATAAGGATTAAGCAAAAGGATCGAAAAGACATAACGCACAAAACTAATATCATCCGTAATTGGGTTATCGCACTTATAACAAATAAAACACACTAAAAATACAAAAGTGGTAGTAAGTAAACAAATTGGGAAAAATCTATCCAACCGTTGCTTAAGAAATTGCTTATATGTCACCTTATTTAATAGCATTCGCCGGTAATACACATAATAAAAAAGTATCCCCGACATTAAGAAAAACATCGACACAAAAATAGTCGAATTAGCTTTAAAAAATAAAGCGAAAGAATTGCCGGCAAATAGATCAATGTCTTTACGAACGTGATAAAGACAAGAAATCATAATGATGCCAAAAATACGGAGTACATTAAAAAAGTCTAATGAATACTTGTGATATGGTCTAAAACCATGACGGCTAGGAAATACGATAGACATTGCAAAATATTATACACTAAAATCCTCTTTTGTCGCCATATCGTTTTAGAATTTGTTCCTTGTATTCTTTAAACCGGTCTTTTTTAATCGCTTCACGTGCCCCTTCTACAATCTTAATTAAGAAGCGAACATTATGAATGCTCATTAAGCGTTTACCAAAATCTTCGTTCGCCACAAAAAGATGACGAAGATAAGCTTTGGAATAATTTTGACAAGTATAACAATCACAATTTTTATCTAAGGTAGTGAAATCCTTTTTATATTTTTCTTGTTTAATATTCACGCGCCCTTTGCTAGTCATTAAAGCGCCATGACGAGCGAGTCTCGTTGGTAAAACACAATCAAACATATCGACCCCACGTTCAATCGCCCCTAAAATATAATCAAGTGATCCAACGCCCATTAAATAGCGAGGCTTATCTTTGGGTAAATATCTCACCGCATCATCAATCATCTTAAAGCAGACATCTTTTGGTTCGCCAATGGAAGTTCCACCAATCGCGTATCCAGGTAGATTAAGTTTCTTCATTTCTTTCGCGCAACTTTCTCTTAAGTCTTTAAACGCTCCGCCTTGCACAATAGCGAATAACGCTTGATTACTCTTATGGGCTTTCTTTGCTCGCTTTAACCAACGAATTGTCCGTTCCGTTGAGGCCTTAACGTATTCTTTCTTCGCTGGATAATCAATGCATTCATCAAGCGGCATAATAATATCGGCGCCTAATTTCTCTTCAATCTTTATAACACTTTCGGGTGTAAATAAAACCTTATCGCCATTTAAGTGATTGCGAAATTCAACGCCCTTCTCAGTAATCTTTCTTTTTTCCGCTAGCGAAAATACTTGGTATCCACCAGAATCAGTTAGCATTGGACCTTTGTAATTCATGAACTTATGTAATCCACCTGCTTTACTTACAATGTCTTCGCCAGGTCGAAGATGGAGATGATAGGTGTTTGCTAAAATAACTCCTGCCCCTAAGCTTTTTACTTCCTCCGGCGATAAAGTTTTTACCGTCGCTAGAGTGCCGACTGGCATAAACATCGGTACTTCAACATCCCCGTGGGGTGTATGTAAAATGCCATACCTTGCTCCAGTATGTTTATCAATATGTTTAATCTCTAAGAAAAATTTCTTTTGCATATTTTTACCATTTAAAATCACGATGAAGGTTCGCGTTGATTATATCTTGTACCTTTGCGTTTTTACAAAAACCAAGCGCGAAAACATAACCAACACCTAACGCAATAACTTCGCCAATTGAAGCAAGACCAACCCCTAACCAATAATTTAATTCAAGCGGTGGAAATAAATATACCACCCCAATTAATAACGATTGGATAATGACACCGCTTAAAACCCCAATCCCTAAATACGGAATAAAGGAAAGGGCGAGTCCAGTTAAGGCAGTTGACGCCGTACCAATTAACATATCCCATGGCGTAAACGAAGCAATGTTACATAATAGACAACCAATCGTTAAAGGAACAACATATTCACGGTTAAAGAAACAAAGCACTAATAAAATTTCACTAACACGTAACTGAATGCCGCCCGAAGCACCCCAGGATAAAGGATAGGAAGCAAAAGTCAAAGCAACATATAGAGCTAAAACAATCGCGTTTTTCGCAATTCGACGAATGATTAATGACTTTTTATCCATCTTACCAATACTGTACACAAAGTAACGCTAATTGTTTATTTAAATTGGCACCAGGTTTTAGTGTCTCACGAGTTACATAAGTATAACCGTGGGCCTTACAATAACGTTCCGCGTTCTCGGTATTCATCCACAAAAGAATATCTTCGCTACTTTCAAATGTTATGTCTTTTTTATAATCACCAACATAGTCACCTAAGTAATAGAACCACTTCTTAAGATAAATAAAATATTCAGGACGATAAGAAATCGAAATCCCCGCGAAACGGTTTTGGCGGTATACCCGAAATAATTCTTTATAGTAAGTCGCATCTAAACGATTCTCGGCGATAATCTTTACCGCTGATTCACCAGGAATATATTGTTCAAGAATATAAAGCCCTTTCTTATCTTTTTGGCAAAGTTTTGGCATCTTCACTTTGTTCCGGCGAAGAATCTTTTTCTTGGCGAGGTAGGTTTTAAAATCTTCCATGGACGCAAACGGAATGATAATAAAATCTTTGCCCTTCCGTTTCACATGCATTTTGTGGTTATGATAGGTTTCAATCACTTCGTAGGTTTTGCGTTTTAGTTGGATGATGGCCATCGGTGTACCTCAATTACAAAAACGCTTTTACTTTACTATCAAAGAATCCGCGATACTTCTTTTCAAGGATTGGTAAATCTTTTTTCTTCTTTGCTACTAGATAATAATAAACTTTTAATTTTGGTTCCGTTCCACTTGGTCGAATACTCACTTTGTTTCCATTCGGGAAATAGAAAGCTAACACATCCGATTTAGGTAAATCATATTTTTCGGGATAACCGTCCGCGTGCATTTTAATGCCCGTTAGGCAATCAAGTTTCGCATGAAGATCTTCTAAGGTCTTAAAGTCATATTGTTTTCGGAACATCTCCATAATCTTTTTCATCCGGACCATCCCGTCCATAGCCTTGAACTCATAAGAATCAGTAATGGTTTTACTATAACCATAGAGGTTGTATAAACCTTCCATCCGTTCATCAAGCGTGAAACCCATCTTTAAATATTCATCACACATGCTCGCTAATAAGATAGCGGCGTTCACGGCGTCTTTATCCCGCACTTTGGTGCCAGTTAAATAACCAATGCTTTCTTCAAAACCAAAGATAAAACGTTTGGCTTGTTTTTCTTTTTCTAAGTTATGAATGACATCGCCAATATACTTAAAACCAGTTAAGACTTCTTTGATTTGAATACCAAACCGCCGGGCAATTTCAAAAATCATGTTCGTTGAAACAATCGTTTTCACCGCGACGGGGTCACGCGGTAAAGTTTGATTTGCCATTCTTGCCCGTACAATGTAGTCGAAAAGTAAAATACCCACTTCGTTACCAGTAAAGGTACGAATTTGCCCACGTTTCGTTCTAACTGATAAGGCCACCCGGTCACAATCAGGGTCCGTCGCTAATGCCATATCGTATTTTAAATCCGCTAAATATTTATTCATTAAAGTTAAGGCGCTCGGATTTTCCGGATTTGGTTGTGGACAAGTTGGGAAAGTACCATCGGGTTTTTCTTGTTCCTTCACGACATAAATATTACGGAAGCCGGCATCTTTTAAAACGTGCATCACCGGCACTAAACCGGTGCCATTTAATGGCGTGTAAACAATTTTTGCAAACCGAAGCTTACTCTTATTAATAATCAAGGAATCAATGTATTCGTAGTATTGATCAAGGCACGCTTTCGCAATATAAGTAATAAATTTCTTCTTAATGCCTTCGTTAAAAGTTAAGTTCGGACGAACAGCTTTATCAAAATAACCGACTTTCTTCATATAGCGATAAACAATCGCCGCCGGTGCATCGGTCATTTGGCAACCGTGTTTATCGTAAACTTTATAACCGTTATATTCTTTTGGGTTATGACTCGCCGTAATCATAATGCCCGCTTGGGATTTATGATAACGCACCGCCCACGAGCATAGGGGTGTAGGCATTACCTCTTTATATATATAGACGTGAATCCCGTACTTAACTAATACCCGCGCTGCTTCTTCCGCAAATAAACGTGATTTAATCCGGGAGTCATAAGAAATGGAAACACTTTTGTGTGGTTCGTTTGGAAACGCCGACAAAATATATTTCGCTAAGCCATAAGTGGCCCGACGGATCACATGGATGTTTAAACGCTTGGTGCCAACTCCAAGCTTACTTCTAATCCCTGCCGTACCAAAGGCTAATTCTTCCCGAAAATTATGTAAAATATCCTCTTTTGTCTTTAACGATTTAAGTTCCTTAGTTAAATCCGGATCTTCTAGATCCGCTTTTTTCCAACGAAGATATTCAAGGTGATAATCGTACATAACAAAAATAACCAGTAAAAATATACCACAAAAATTGGCCTTTTCCTATGGAAATAACAAGAAACATTTATTTGACAAATAAGAAGAGAGAAGGTATATTGATATGAAATTGTTAGCGATGGATAACTTTTTTACCCCTCACGTAGCAATTAATAATACTTATGAACTCTAAAACCATGTTCTACATCGTTAAAAGACTTCTTTTAGCGTTGTTAACTGTTGTGGTAGTTGTAACCGTGACCTTCTGGGCCATGCAAGCCATTCCTGGCGGACCATTTAACACTGAAAAAGCGGTTGATCCCTCTATCATTATTAAATTAAATGCCCTTTATGGCTTAGATCAACCCTTGTTTATTCAATATGTTCGTTATCTAGGCAATGCGATTGTTTGGAACTTTGGTGTTTCTTTAAAAGTGAAAAACACTGCGGTTATGGAAATCATCGGCGAAAACCTCCCCTATTCCTTAGCGACTGGCTTATGCGCTGCCGCAATTGCTATTATCCTTGGTGTGGTCTTAGGTAGTACCGCTGCCTTAAAACACAACAAAACTGCTGATAGAGTCATCATGGTGCTATCTACCGCCAGTGTTGCGATGCCAAGCTTTGTTATTGCTAGCTTACTCATTTGGTTATTCGTTAACACTTTGGGTTGGGCGGAAGTTGGAGGCGAAACCGTCGCTTCTTATATTCTCCCAGTCTTAACGATTTCCTTATCGCCAATGTGCTACATCACTCGTTTAACTAGATCTTCAACCCTTGATGTTTTAGGTTCTGATTATATCCGGACTGCGAAAGCAAAAGGCGTGAGCAAGAGAAAAATCCTTTTTAAACACGCGTTACGTAACAGTGTGACACCAGTCATTACTTATGCTGGCCCAATGATTGCCTACATCATTACTGGTAGTATCGTCGTTGAACAACTCTTCTCGATTAAAGGCTTAGGCCGTTCATTTGTTAACGGCATCAGCGCACGTGACTACCCACAAGTTATGGGTACCACTGTGTTCTTAACCTTCTTAATGGTATTTATGGTGTTAATCAGCGATATTTTATATAAGATTGTGAACCCACGGGTTGACTTCGATTAAGGATAAAAGACTATGAAACTCGGACAAAAGAATCCATTAAGCTTCCAAGTTGATTACGATCAAAGACTTTTTTCGTTAGCGAATCGTGGCGAAAAGAATGCGGGACAAATCTCTCGTCCAGCCTCTTCATTCTTACGGGATGGTTTACGGAGATTTAGAAAGAACCGGGTTGCGGTTGTTTGCTCCATTATCATCGCGGTCTTAATCTTAATGATTATTATTTTACCGTTCTTCTGGCCTTATTCTTATGATGAAATGCTCGGTGTTCATAAAGATTATACTGACGCGAGCTATTCTAACTTAGCGCCCTTCCAATATGGCACAACCGAAATCGCGCGAATGAAAGCGGGCGAATTTATCTTCCCCCACATCTTTGGCACTGATCCTCATGGTCGAGACTACTTCATCCGGGTCATTGTGGGTACACGTATCTCATTATTAGTTGGTGTCTTTGCCGCTCTTGTCGTCTTAGTGATTGGAACCATTTATGGTTCAATCTCAGGTTTAAGAGGTGGTAAGACCGACTTAATCATGATGAGAATTGTTGACGTTATCTACTCGTTACCTGACATGGTTATCATTATTTTATTAAGTGTTATTCTTAACGAAGCTTTTGGCTTTGTCCAAGATAATCCGTTAGTGAAGACCTTAGGCGCAAACGTTATTTCTATCTTTATCGTGTTTGCCATTCTATATTGGGTTGGTATGGCGCGACTTGTTCGTGGTCAAATCTTATCCATTAAGAAACAAGAATTTATCTTAGCGGCAAGAAGTATGGGTGCGAGTAACGCGCACATCATCCGGAAGCACTTAATTCCAAACTGCATGAGCGTTATTATCGTCAGTGCCGCCTTACAAATCCCCAGTGCGATCTTTACTGAATCTTATCTATCATTCTTAGGCTTAGGGGTTGCTAAACCAATGCCATCCTTAGGTAGCTTAGCAAGTGCGGGCCGTGACGCGTTGACCTTATATCCATGGTTAATGCTTATCCCATCGATCTTCATCTTTGTGATTGTTCTTTGTTTGAACTTAATTGGTGATGGTCTCCGCGATGCGTTTGACCCAAAACAGAAGTAAAGGAGTAGGTTGTGGAAGCGGTTAAATATAACAACATCCTTGAAGTAAACGACCTCTATACTTCTTTTAATATTCCCGCGGGCGAAGTCCGTTCGGTAAACGGTGTTTCTTTTGCTTTAAAACAAGGGCGCATCCTTGGTATTGTTGGTGAATCTGGTTCTGGTAAGAGCGTGACCGCTTATAGCATCATGCAAATCTTACAACATCCTGGTCGGATTGTTTCGGGTTCTATTCGTTTTAAAGGAAAAGAATTAGTTGGCTTACCTGATTCGCAATTAGAAAAGATTCGGGGCGAAAAGATTTCAATTATTTTCCAAGACCCCATGAGTTCACTTAACCCCGTGTATACGATTGGTAACCAAATCATGGAAGCCATTCGCATCCACCCCAATAAGAAAATGATGGCGGAATTCGATGTTAAGATTGATGAAGCCAAGAAAACCTTAGAAAAAGCCAAACAAAGTAATAAACCGGACGCGATTAAAGCCGCCAAAGACGCTTTAAAACACGCGAAGTTCGCTAAAGCGGATTACCCACATCAACGCGCCTTAGAGATGATGAAACTCGTTGGCATTAATGAACCCGAAAAACGTTTAAAACAATACCCATTTGAATTCTCGGGCGGTATGTTACAAAGAATTATGATTGCGATGAGTCTAGTCTGTGAACCTGACTTATTAATCGCTGATGAACCAACCACCGCGCTAGATGTGACTATCCAAGCCCAAATCCTTGAACTCTTAAAGAGCATCCAAAAGAAGATGGGTATGTCCATCATTATCATTACTCACGACTTAGGTGTTGTGGCACAAATTTGTGATGAAATTGACGTCATGTACGCTGGGAGAATTGTTGAAAGAGGAACCGCGGAAGAAATCTTCTATGATCCACAACATGAATACACCAAAGGTTTAATTAAATCGATTCCGCAAGTAGTGACGAAAGATAAATTAATCCCGATTGAAGGTAACCCCGTTGACGTTTTCTGTTTACCAAAGGGTTGTTCCTTCGCTCCCCGTTGCGCGAGCTGCATGAAGATTTGTTTAAAGAAATATCCAACCCGGGTCGCTATTACTGAACACCACGCGACGAGTTGCTTTAAATACGTTATTGAAGCGTATAAGAAACACGAATTAAACTATCAACAATTAAAACAAATTCTTTATTATTCTAACGCTGGTACCGCAAGCTTTAAGCCCATTTCACGTTTAGATATTCTTGATTCTTTAAACGATTACCAAATCGCCCAAAGACGTTATGAAACAGCGAAGAAGAAAGGCAAAACTGCACCCGAAGATCTTGAACAATTAGCGTTTAAAGCAAGTGAAAGCAAAACCAACTACCAACGGACAAAATCAGACTTTAGAATCGCTGAACGTAACCGTGCGTTTGCCCGGAAAGAACGTCCATCCACTGAACGGGGTGATATGGCCAAAAAGATCAAAGACGCCAAAAAGATTATCCGTTATTGTAAAGATGAAAAAGTCACTAAACAGTCACTATATGATTACATCTCGAACTTAAGCATTACTTCTTTCCCGGTGGACTTATACTATAACGATGAAAACGTCCGTCAGGCCCACATCAAGTACTTAGAAGTCAAAGATAAACTCAAATATCGTGATAAGAAAGATAAGGATCGTTTGGCCCAAGTCCAACTCTTATGCCAATACGATAACGCGAAACGTAACTACGAAGACGCCCAAGATAAATTAAGACGGGCTCGTCGCGTCAGCTATTATCTATTAAAAACGAAGAAACAATTAGTGGATATTAATACCCGTCGCGTAAAACGCGTCATTCGCGAAAACTTTAGAAACGGCTACATGGAATTTAAGAAACATAAATTAGTGTTATCCGACGAAGAAATGAAAAACTATTTAGACAATTTCTATGTCGCGAACTGGGACTTAAATACCCGGGCGAGTAAAGAAGATGACCGGAAACTCCGCCGTCGTTTCTACCGTGAAGTAGCGAAGATTCGTCGTCTCCACTACCGCAATGATCCAAAAGAAATCCGCGAGAACTTAAAACAAATCAACGAACTACAATGTCGCTTCCTCTTTAACCACAGTGATATTTCAATTAACCGTTTCTATAAATATCGTCGTCCCGCCTTTATCTATGCGATTAAGCATTTAAATGCGCGGAACCGTTACGAACGCGACTTAGCGAAGATTAAGGGAGGTAAGTAAGATGAAACAAAAACTTAATTCAATTACTTCCAAAGCTAAGTTAGTATCGCAAGTAATGTATGATAATCCTCACATTGAGGAACGTCCAACTGACGTTATCTTACACGTTGAACATTTAAAGATGTACTTTAAAATCAACACCGGTTGGTTTAGAAGTAAACCTTTAAAAGCGGTTGATGATGTAACCTTTGATATCCACCGGGGTGAGACTTTAGGTTTAGTCGGTGAGTCAGGTTGTGGTAAAACCACATTAGGTCGTACTATTCTCCACTTATATAAGCCAACTTCTGGCACCATCGTCTTTAATGGTGAAGAAATCTTAGGTAAAGAATCTTTAAGACATTTCCGGCAAAGATCACAAATCGTTTTCCAAGACCCTTATTCAAGTCTTGACCCAAGAATGACGGTTGAAGATATTATTGCCGAACCAATGGATATCCATAAATCGTATAAGAATAAAGAAGAAAGACACGCTCGCGTATTGGAATTAATGCGCATGGTGGGAATGAGTCCTGAACAAGCGACTCGTTACGCTCACGAATTCTCGGGCGGTCAAAGACAGCGGATTGGCATTGCGCGGGCCTTAGCCCTTAACCCTGAATTCGTCGTTTGCGATGAACCAGTGAGCGCGCTTGACGTTTCGATTCAAGCCCAAGTCATTAATAAATTTGCGGAACTCCAAGAGAAGTTAGGTTTAACCTATATCTTTGTTACCCATAACTTACTTGTGGTTAAACATATCGCTGATCGTATCGCCGTTATGTATTTAGGCCATATCGTTGAACTCGCGGAAACCGAAGAATTGTTTGAACACACAATGCACCCATATACTTTAAGTTTATTAAGTGCGATTCCTGTTCCTGATCCTGATATCGCGAAAACCCATAAACGGATTATCCCTGAAGGTGATATTCCTTCACCATTAAATGCGCCAAGTGGCTGTCCATTTAGAACTAGATGCCCAAAGGCTACCGCGGAATGCGCGAAGACATTACCACCACTTAAGGAATTAAAACCTGGTCACTTTGTGGCCTGCTATCACCCCGAAACCAATAAGAGTGGCATCGCTTTATTAACGGCCTTAGGAGGTAAGAAACATGCAAAGAAATAAATTTATCCTTGGCTTATCATTAGTCGCTATCTTTGCCACCACTAGTTGTGGTAGCCGCGGCTTTAAACACACTCCTAGCCATAAAAACTATGCTTATTCTGCTGACCTTAATCACGATGGAACAATCGGTAGCGACGAAAAAAATCACGCTTGGGCAGACACCTACGACAAAATTCTAGATGATGCAAATGAGATGCATAAATTAAACCAATTTGCTAACGATTTGCAGGTTAAAGATGATGAACCAAAACGCACTTCATTAGCGCGTTATGAATTATTACATCAAGCTGAAGAAATGTTGATGCACACTAATGCAGTTACTCCGTTATATAACTACGCTGATCCTTATCTACTTAGTCCCGAACTTTCTAATCTTTATGCCAGCCCATTAGGTTATAAATTCTTAGACGAAATTAAAGACGCCAAGGGGATCCCTGGTGGTACCTATACAATGAGTTTTGGCACCAAGGCAGATACCTTTGACCCCGCCGTTAATACCGACGCTTCAACCGCTAACGTTATATTACATATCTATCGTGGAGCCAAATATTGGCGAAATGACGGGCGCGATGGTCCAGCCCCCGATCCGCATGACCCTGCTAGAAATAACCAGGCCAATACCGCTTCGCTTGCAGATGGAATTTGCACAGTTAAAAAATATTTAGTCATAGACAGTGACAGCGGATATGATGATGAAAGCGGCACCGTTGGTATCGAAACATGCCCTGACTTAATGGAAGAAATTGAGTTATATCCGCAGGCAGAACAACAAGCGATTATAGATAAATATGTTGGCACCGCTCGTTACGTAATTACTACACAGTCGCAATATCGTTGGAACGATGGCAAACCTGTTAGCGTTGATGATTTTATTTATGCTTGGTCAAGAACTTCAAGTGCTATTTACAATAACTCACCAATGGGTATGTGGTGCTCACTTTTTGATATGGTGCGCGGCTATAGTGTTTGGAATACTGTAGGACAACAAGAAGGTATTGATAAAACACTTTCGCAACCAGAAGAACAATTTGCTCAATTTAATCCAGACGAAAATTTTGCAGCAACTAAACCGCAAAAATATGACGAGGAGCAAACCTTTAATAACGTCATTAGAGCCCCAGAAGGTGTAGAAACAGACGCCCCTTACGCCGTGGTTAACATAGATTTAAAAGCCGGCGATGCTAAAGATTGGGAAGCAGCATTAAACTTAAAAGATGCCGAGAGCGGACGTTCTTACTTAACACCTTTAACTAAAGAAGATATCTTGCAATGGAGTCAAAACTATCGTGGTGTTGCTACTTTGACTCAACCATCAGGAGCAATGGGTGGCATGGCAGGTGTTATGAAAACAGGCAATAATGAAATGACCGTCCAACTAATTAACGATAGTGAATACTTCGAAGAATTATTGGCCTTCCCAGCGTGGATGCCAGTTAGAAAGGACGAAATTCGTGTACCTCGCGAAGATGAAAGCGGTAAAAAGGTAGATGAAACCGATGCGATATCAACTGAAAAACCAGCTTGGTATATGAATAAAGGTGGAAAAGATGGTCTCCATTATACTAATGGTCCATTAGCAATTGATGGCCCAATTGATAATAACGATGGTGGCAAAATTACATTAGTGAAAAATGGAAAGAGTAACACTGCCGATTCCGAGAATGTCGAAAAATTAACATTAAAATTCATTGATAAAGATGGTTCAGCATATGACCAATTTAATAGTGGCGCAATTCAGATGACGGATGTCGTTCCTTCTAGTTTGATTGACAAAGAAAGAGCTGATCCTACAAGTAAACAAAATCGTTGGCATATCGCTCCGCAAATCGGACTCTTCTTCTTTATTTTTAACGTCAATGATAATACATTCGATTTCTATAACAATGTAACTGACGATCCAACTCAACAAGGAGAAGGCGAACGCATTCGGGAGCAATTTAGAGAGATTCTTAATTTGTTAATTAACCGGAATGATTTAGTCCAAAACATTGTTAAGACTGGCTGTGAGGCCGCGAATGGCACAGTATCAACAGAAATTACTGAAAAAGCTATACCAATATCAGTGACCATAGATGGCACGCCATGCATTATCGCGCAACGTGGCAAATGGGATGATAGTGAAGGCAAACTTGTGCCACTTGATCCACCAACAACCCAGGCTCAGTATGAAGAATACATAAATGGTGAAGACCATGAATTAATGACCAAAGATTGGCACGAACGCAATCGTGATATGTTTAATCATTGGGAAGATGGTGACTATAAAGACCATTGGTTTACTACACGTGATGACGAAACTCAGCGTGATGATCCTGAAAAATCTGGTTTCTATAGTTGTGTGACCACCACTGATCAACAAAAAGAAAAAGATTCTATGAATTCCAACATTAAACGTGCAATCAAAATTGCTGAAGAGTTAGAGAAAAACGAAAATGTGAAGAAATCTGGTTTCTGTTATAACAAGCAGACTGGCCAATTTGAGAACTTCCCATCGATTACTCTATCCACAAACACCGGTACCGGTATTGAGGATATCTGTGAAAGAATGCAGGCCTATTACAGCTTATGGGGCATTGATATGTCGATTCAAACCCAAGAGTGGCAATCTTACACTGCGACTAGACGCTCTGGCGACTATGCTTATGCTCGTCATGGTTGGGTAGCGGACTATAACGACCCAAGAACTTATCTTGATATCTTTAAATCAAGTGATGGCAACAACGACACTCAACTTGGTCGTAATAGCGAACACCTTTCGAAGTAACAATGGATTTCGTTGGCATTGATAAAATGTCCCTTGTGGACTTTGATGATTACTTAAGCATCGTTTTATTTACCGAAGGTTGTAATTTTCGTTGTCCGTTTTGTCACAACGCTTCACTCGTATTAAATCAAGCAAACCCCATTATCCCTTGGGAAGAGATTAAACAAATCTTAAAAGACCACCAAAAGAAGATTGACGCGGTTGTCATTACTGGTGGTGAGCCTTTAATCCACCCAGATATTGTCGAAAAGATTAAAGAAATTAAAGCGATGGGCTATTTAGTGAAATTAGACACCAACGGAACGAATCCTAAACTCTTAATTAGCCTTATCGAAGATAAATTGATTGATTATGTCGCGATTGATATTAAAAACTCCTGGGATAAGTACGCGGAGACCGCCGGTGTTAAAAACGTCGCGTTAGAGGCACTGAACACCTCAATTAGTTATCTACTGAGCCATTCCTTCCCTTATGAGTTTAGAACCACGATAATTAAGGAATTTCACACCTTAAACGATATTATCGACATCGCTAAACACATTAAAGGCTGCCCAAAATACGTTTTTCAACATTATAAAGACCGTGAAGGGTGTATCGAGCATGGTTTCCACGAGATTAGTGAGGAAGAAATCACTACTTTCGTTAAAAAAGCCCAGGAATTACTCCCGGGCACGAATGTCATGATCCGTGGCTACTAGCCAAGATAGTTATTAATACAATATGCGGCAATGCTACCATCGTTTACCGCGGTAACAACTTGTCGCATTTTTTTATCGGTACAATCGCCGACTGCGTAAACGCCAGGAGTGGAAGTCTCCATCATTTCGTTAACTGTCACAAAGCCTTTATTCATTTTGACTAAGTCTTTAAAGGCATCGCTACAAGGTACTTGGCCAATCGCGATGAAGCAACCTTTGACCACTAATTCTTCGTCTTGTTTAGTTTTGGTGTTAGTAAAGATTAACTTCTCAAGTTTATCCTTCCCCACAATCTCTTTGAGTGATAAGCAATGTTTAATCACAATATTCTTTCTCTCTAAAATTCGATCTACCAAAATTTTATCGGCAAAGAATTTATCAAAGAGCGTGTATAGATAAACAGTCTTACAATCATTAGCGAGTAATAATGCGTATTGAAGCGCGGTATTCGCATCCCCAATTAAACACACATCTTCGCCCTTATAAAACGCGCCATCGCACACCGCACAGAAGCTAATACCTTTTCCGGTTAATTCATCTTCGTTAGGAATATTAAACTTCCGGTGTTTGACACCTGTAGCAATTACAATACTACGAGCCTCATACTCGTTATAATTCGTTTTGACTTTAAAGTTCTTACCATCTTTTTCCACCTTAAGCACTTCTTCGAGTTCAAACTCCGCGCCTAAAGCGGTGACTTGATCAAAGAACTGAGAAGCAAAATCCGCCCCACTAATCTCTTTAATGCTGGGGAGATTCTCCACCCGAGGGGAATTGGCGATTTGCCCACCGAAAACTTCTTTTTCGATGATTAAAACACTTCTTCCTGCCCGTCTTAAGTTTAGGGCTGCCGATAGACCGCCTGGTCCGCCACCAATAATTATTGTGTCAAACATTATTTGTTATCTTCTATGTATTTCTTAATTAAGGAAGCGTTATCGTAACGATCGTAGGCACCTTTCTTATTCGGCACTAATAAGGTGGGGGCTTTATAAACACCCATCGCGGTCGTTTGATCTTTATTCTTCATCGCGTCAATGTTCTTATATTTCACTCCCGCTTTATCAAGGAGCATCTTCGCCATCTTGCAGTTTGGACAAGTCGGTGAAGTAAATAAGAGTAATTCTTTTAATGGTTGGTTAGCTGTGCTAATCCCTTTAAAGGCGCGATCAGATTCCGCTAATGGACCAGTATGAGTAAGCTTGGAGTTAGGAATATCGTAGGTCTTCCGGCAATGGAATTCGGCCACCTTACCAGCATTCCAGTTTTGGACGGGGCGATAGTAACCAGTAATCCGGGAATAGACTTCCGTCGCTTTACCACACTTTGGACACTTAAACTTCTCGCCTTCGATGTAACCATGATCTGGGCACACAGAATAAGTTGGACTAATTGTGTAATAAGGTAAGCGATAGTTTTCGGCAATCTTTCTGACTAAATTCATGCAGCTCTTCCAACTTGGCATCTTTTGACCTAAGAAACTATGGAAGACGGTTCCTGAAGTATATAAGGTTTGGAAACGGTCCTCGGTATCAAGGGCTTTAAAGATATCTTCGGTATAACCAACTGGTAAATGGCTACTATTAGTGTAATAAGGCATATTGCTCTTATCCGCCGCGGTAATAATATCCGGATAAATTTCTTTATCGTGTTTTGCTAAGCGGTAGCAAGTGGATTCCGCGGGTGTGGCTTCAAGGTTATATAAGTCACCATACTTTTCTTGATAGTCACTTAATTTTTCCCGCATGAAGTTTAAGACGTTAATGGTAAAGTCTTGAGCTTCTTTGTGGGTTAAATCCGCTTTAATCCAACGGGCGTTTAAGCACGCTTCGTTCATACCCACTAAACCAATAGTGGAGAAGTGATTACTGAAGGTACCTAAGTAACGTTTGGTGTATGGATATAGACCACCATTTAAGCAACGAGTAATAAATTCCCGTTTCACTTTTAAGCTTCTCGCACTTAAATCCATAATGTGGGTTAAGCGTTGATAGAAGTCTTTTTCATCGGTCGCTAAGAAAGCAATCCGTGGCATATTGATAGTCACAACACCGATTGAACCGGTGGATTCACCGCTACCAAAGTAGCCACCACTCTTCTTTCTTAACTCTCTTAAGTCAAGCCGTAAGCGACAGCACATACTTCTTACATCGGTTGGTTCCATATCACTATTAATATAGTTAGAGAAATAAGGAATCCCGTATTTAGCGGTCATTTCAAATAAGAGTTTATTATTCTCGGTTTCCGACCAATCAAAGTTCTTCGTAATCGAATAGGTTGGAATTGGGTATTGGAAACCACGGCCATTCGCATCACCTTCAATCATAATTTCCATGAAGGCTTTGTTGACCATCGCCATCTCTTTCTTACAATCCTTATATTTAAAGGGCATCTCTTTACCACCCACTAAGGCATTTAATTCTGCCATATCGTTTGGCACAACCCAGTCAAGGGTAACGTTAGTGAAAGGTGCTTGGGTCCCCCATCTACTCGGCGTATTGACGCCATAGATAAAGCTTTGAATACATTGTTTTACCTGTTTATAGTTTAAGTTATCAACTTTCACAAACGGAGCGAGATAAGTATCAAAACTACTAAACGCTTGAGCGCCCGCCCATTCGTTTTGCATGATACCTAAGAAGTTCACCATTTGGTTACATAAGGTCGATAAGTGATTCGCTGGGGAAGAGGTAATCTTACCACCGATACCACCTAAACCTTCTTGGATTAATTGTTTAAGTGACCAACCTGCACAATAGCCAGTTAACATACTTAAGTCGTGGATATGGATATCGGCGTTCTTATGCGCATCACCAATTTCCTTATCATAAACTTGGGTTAACCAGTAGTTCGCGGTCACCGCGCCTGAATTAGAAAGAATTAAACCACCAACACTATAAGTTACAGTGCTATTTTCTTTCACGCGCCAGTCATTAATTTTTAAATATTGATCAACCGTTGAAGCGTAGTCTAAAGTGGTCGCATCAATTTGCCGCATCGTCTCGTGGCGACCCCGGTATTTAATATAGGCTCTTGCGACATCAACATAACCCGATTGAATTAAGGCAACTTCAACCGCGTCTTGAATATCTTCAACCGCGATGACACCATTCTTCACCTTCTTGTTGAAGTTACTGGTTGCCCGAAGGGCAAGCATATTGATAATGTCATCGTTATAAGTCGTGTTAGTTGCATCAAAGGCTTTGGTAATCGCATCTCCAATCTTTTTAATCTTGAAGGCAACAATTTCGCCATCCCGGCGTTTACATTTTAAGATTTTGTCCATGAATAATTCCTCCTTATTTGGGTTTTTACATTTTACCTTATGTTTATCTTTACGCGTGTCAAAAATGCTCACGATTTTCTGAAAATTTTTTACATTTGCGATGTTATCGCATTTTTTCTTTAGACAGTGTCCAAGTTTTTGCTTTTATGGATTAAGAATATTTTCTCACTTCTTCGTCTTTTAACCGTTTGAAGAGGATGGAGTGATTTAAAGTAAACGCACCTAAGGCAATGACCATCACCGCGTTAAGAATCGTATCGTAAGGGAACGCTAAAAGTCTTTCGATTGGGACGGCGGGCGAAATCGCTGCCACAAAAGCGGGATCTTCTTGCCCCCGCACGATGATTTGGACAAAGAAGAATAAAGATAAAACAATTAAAGCACTTGAAATAGCAATTCCGCCAATTGAGTGTTCCTTATAATAATTAAGGGTATAGAAGAGCATGTGTAACAATAATCCAATTAATAAGAGTAAGGATAGATAGAACGGATAAGTATCGCTTAAAGTTAGCCAAGAGATATAGGTTGGCGACCATAAGAAAGCGCCAAAACGGTTATAAGCGTAGAAAATAGTAAAGGCTAATAAAATTGAGATTAATGTCCGTTTAATATCTAAATGACTAAGAATAATATCGGGGTCTTTAATCTTCTTAGGAATATAGAAAATCATTAATAGACCTAACGCTAAAGTTAGGATATGCCAAATTAAACAAAGAATGTGGTAGCCAGCAAAAGGATAAGGTTTAACCATACTGTGGTAGACCACTGTGCCTGATAAAATCACAAAGAGAATGCCTAAGAAAGAGAAACTCGCTAGGATAATGCCATACACCATGGTTTGTTTCTTTTTATGTGTTGGGTGTAGATATAGTCTTAAGACATAAATTGTGGCTAGAACAAAACTTAAAGCAGCAAAAAACATTGGGAAAGCCGTAAAGAAACCAAGGAAGAAATGTTCCGTCTCTTTGTTGGCAATCGCGTTCATCACTAAATTAACCCCGTAGAAGTTAATAAATGAACCCACTAGCGCTATACCTACAAGAATAAGGAGAGTTTTTAAACGACTTTTCATACGCTCTCCTTACTAGGGAATTGATGCAAGATAGAAGTAATATCGATGTTAAGATTTTCCTTATCACCGTCCTCCAATGTGATACTAATTACTTGCCCACCGAGCATATCCGGATCATAGTAAACACTATCAGTTCCTTTGTAACCAAAACACAATTGAATAGAGTTATCAGCATCTTGGGAATCAGCAAAATCTGCCTCAGTAGAGATCTCTACACAATAATTACTTGTGTGATTATGCCCAACAAAAACACCTTGTGTGTTATAATGGCGCATCTTATTAAATAAATGAGTGTTAAGTTTAGGATCGCCGGTCGAAGTTGGGGAATCGTGTTTATCACGCACTACTCCACTTGCATCAGTGATAAATTCACAATCTTGTGGCTGTTCGCCTTTTTTAGCGAATTGGTAAGCCTCTTCGAACTCTGGGAAAGGAATGTGAAAGAAAGCTAACGAAGGGAGGTAATAACCTCGACTAATGTTTTCTTGCATCGCAATGCGTTCATACCAATCGACTTGGTCACTATGAATATAGTCATAGCCAAAATATTCACCGTAGTTATAACGATTACTATCAAAGATAAATAATTGAGCGGCAACCGAACCCATACGTTCCAAGTTAATGACATAATTCGCATTTCCGTACATATCATCATCTTGTAAATCACGGAAGACACAATAAGAACTACCATCAGTTTTCCGTTTCTTATTTAAATCATTAAGATAACCAGTTAGCCAATCGACGGAATAATAATTTTGTTCATCGTGGTTTCCCCAAGTGGGTGCCCAAGGAATCTTAAGACTATCGAAGAAGGCAAAAGTGTCGCGCGCCACTTGCTTACTAGCGAAAGTAAATAAATCACCCGTAATGACAATTAAATCGATTTGATTGTTAAATTTTTTTCTAGCTTGATCAACTGTTTCTTTAATAAATTTATATTCTTTTTCGTTATCAGTAAGACTTGATATGTGCAAGTCGGAAAGCTGCAAAATGTTAAACGGCTCACTTGTATTTTCCCAATCTAAATCAATGTAATAATCCTTAACCTCATAATGGGTATGATGGGCGCAACTCGATAAGGAAAATAGACCAACACTTGCTAAGGCTAAGAGTCGTGCGATCTTCATATATAATAATTATATCGTATTTTTTATCTTTTAGATAAATCATACTTATATTTAGTTTACAATATCAACGATAACTTGGAGGATGAGTTATACCTAAAATGATATTAGATTGGGAAACCACACTAACTTTATGCGCGATAGTCGGTGTTCCTGAAGACGACGCGAAGATTGTCGCCGATGTTTTATTAGAAAGTGATCACCGGGGAATTGAATCCCACCACGGTTGTAATCACTTAAACTGATGTATATTGATCGGCTTAACTCGGATGTTCAATATCCTAAAACTAAATTGAAATCATCAGCGATGTTCCAACAACTGCGATGGTTAATGGTTGGCCAAGTGGTTGACTATAAAGCAATGAGTCTTGCGATTTAAAAAACCGGAAGTTATGGGCTTCCGGTTTTATTATTTTGCTAGAGTTATTACTTACGTCTAGAGAAGATGGCACCAATTTCAACGTTTAGTGGTACTTCAGGCCTGTAACTTGATGGTGAACATATTGAAATGCCATCGCAATTGCTAAGGAAATTCGCATCTAAAGTTAATGAGTACCATTTTTCAGCCATCCCAGCATATAATAATGCATCATCCCACTCACCTGTCTTAGCGTTGCGTTTCTTAAGAAGAATGCTGCAGGCATCATATATGAGCGGAGCAATCTCATGTGGGTGTACAGTAAAGTCTATTGATGTATATATATCAGGATTCCATATCTTTTTAAATTCATCGCCAGTAATGGTAAGAAGCGTAACATAGTAATTAGTAGGAAGTCCTGTTACCGTTTTTCCTTTGATGCCTAAAAATGGTAACCCATTTACATCGTTTAGATAAACTTTGCTATCATCATGTTCAGCTAAATCTGTTGCGTCATTTGAAAAATATGGCGCTAAGGTTAAATTATATTTTAATTTGCCACCATAAAGAGAATACATTTCATCAATCTTTTTTGTTGTTTCAACATCAATAACATAAAGCGGATGTGCGTGTCGAGAACAACGCCCAAAGGTGTGTAAATCTAGCCAATGCTTAAGCGATGATAAAATTTGACACTGCCTTTGATTATTATAGTCAAAATTGTCAGCATTAATTTGGCTTGCAAACTTGATAAAATTATTAGCGTTGGTTGTTGCTTCCGTATCGTATTTTAATACTAACGCTTTGGCTGCACTCCAGAAATTATCAACCTCTGGAACATTATAATTATCAAAGCCTTCTCTCGATAATAATTTTTTAGTACGAACATTTGCTTTATATTCGTTATAAAATTCCATAAGATTGTTAAATTTATTGTTAAAAGCATCCTGATTTGTAATTTGTTTTTCAAATCCATCCACGCGATATTTTTTAGCAATCTCACTAGCATTTGCTACATCTTCTAAGAAAAGGGCATTAGCGTGGTCTAACGCCATCTGTAAATTGAGTGGACCAATTAATTTTTTGGCCGCACCAGGGCAACGATCTTTAAACGCCTCAAGGTTTCCCTCAACCACTTTAATGGTACTTAAAGCGCAATCATCAGTTAAAAGAGCAATTTGACTATTATAAAATTCTTTTGCTAATTCATAGTCTTCGTTGCCATTGTCAACTATGTTAACAACAGGCGCTTTGGCGCTCACGCTAGACTTACAACCCGCTAAAATACCAGGAGCAACCAAAACGGCACACGCAAGGCTAATTTTTTTCAAATTTTTCTTTTTCATACAATAACCTCCGTTACTTGTAGTTAACTTTATATTACATTATTTTGCGTTTTTGTCAAAACTATCTTTGATATCTTCTGGCTTTGGCACTTCTACCCAAGTAACCTTTATTGGAGAAGGTTCTACCCCTGGGTCAAAAGTTTCTGGCCATCCTTTATCAGTGAAATTTTTTTCTTCCAAGTTAGAATCAATTTTAAAAATTACTCCACCACTGTCGTTGCTAGCAAGACACGCGCTAAGAACATTTTGGTCACAATTAGCAATACTGTTAGCGTCTGTGTAAGCAGTAAGATCAACTGTTAGCCCCTGTTCTACATAGGCACAAGAAAATTTAAAGATATCCTCACCAACTGTTTTAACACTGCTAGGAATTTTAACGAATTTTATTCTCGCGCAATTATAAAATAAATTCGACGAAATTTTTGTTAGCCCTTCCGGTAAAGTCACACTTTCAAGATTCTCACAACCATCAAAGACCTCACTACCTATGTGTAAATTATTATACTTATCGGCAAACTTAATCTCCTTTAATTCTCTACAACCATCAAAGGCTGATGACGAAATATAGGTAATAGTCTTAGGGAGGGTTATTTTTTCAATAACGTCATTTACAATATAGCCAGCGCTTTGAATACCAACGACTCGAAATATAGTGTTATTGACATTAATGGTTTCAGGTATTTCGATAGTAGGTACGCTGGGCGTTTCAAAATAAAGATTTCCTTCATAATAGGCATTCTTATCATTAGATAAGGTAAAAAGCATTCCATCCTCTGTAACATAATAACTAAAGCCCCAATTAACTAGATTACTAAAGTCTTTAACTGTGCACCAATTATCTGCCCAACCATTAGGGCGAGATGCCGCCTCACAATAAAATGCAGATGGAGTGAGTGGGAAAAATGCATTTTCGCCAACTTGTTTTACACTAGACGGAATATACGCCGTATGTAAATCAATATTACTAAAGGCTTTTTTCGGAATGCTAGTGATGGTATTTGACAACGTTATCGCTATCATTTTTTCGTTAGCTAGCGCCAACGGTTCGCCATCTTGATTACAAAACCATAATTTACTGATTTTTCCTCCGATGACAACATAAGCATCAGTTATTTCATTAAAATAATGAGACTTTTCAGAACTAGCTTCCTCTAAATTATTCCAATAAACAGTCGGTTCACCTTCGCAATCAAACTTCACATCACCTTGTACGTTATCAAACGCTACGATTGTGTATGGCGTTCCCGCTTTAAAAGGCTCACTCTTGTTACAACTTATAGTTGCGCCTAAAGTTAAGACCATAGTAGCGGCCATAAATATTTTTCTAAAATGTTTCATAATTAGACCTCTTTCACATTTTATCATATCTAAAAATGAATTATAATATATCATAATAGGGATATATAAGGAGATTATTATATGCCAAAGGTAATATTAGATTGGAACACTGCGACTAATTTTATGCGTGATGCATTTAAAGGAGTCGGCGTGCCCGAAGATGACGCAAAGATTGTCGTCGATGTTTTATTAGAAAGCGATCGCCGGGGAATTGAATCCCACGGTTGCAATCGTTTTAAACCAATGTATATTGACCGGATTAATGCGGGTGTCCAATATCCAAAAACGAATTTTGAAATTATTAAAGAAACCGAAACGACTGCGGTCGTTGATGGTCACCATGGTATGGGGCAAGTCATTGGCTACAAAGCCATGAGCCTCGCGATTAAGAAAGCAAAAGAACACGGTATGGGTATGGTTGTCGTGAGAAATTCTACCCATTATGGTATTGCGGGTTATTACACCACGATGGCAACGAAAGCTGGTTGTATTGGTATGACTGGGACAAACGCTCGTCCAAGTGTCGCGCCTACTTGGGGTGTCGAAGGGATGTTTGGTACTAACCCCTTCACGATTGGTGTTCCGACCGATGAAGATTTTGATTTTAACTTTGATGGTGCGACTTCTACCATCCAAAATGGTAAAGTTGAATACTACGCTCGGATTGGTCATCCAGTTCCTAGTGGTACCATTATCGATATAAATGGTAAAGCGGTAGAAGGTGATGCGGCAGCGGCGCTTAAAGCAATTCGCGGTGGAACCGCTGCATTATGTACCTTAGGTGGTATTGGTGAATCTTTAGCGGGTTATAAGGGTTTTGGCTTTGCGATGGTCGTTGAACTCCTTTGTAGCGCTCTTCAAGATAATGTGAACTTAAAAGATTTAAACGGCAAAGATAAAGATGGGAAAGCAACTCATCCAAAAATCGGTCACTTCTTTATCGCCATTGACACGAACCATTTCTTAGGCGAAGAACTTTGCCGGAAGAAAGCGGGCGATATTATGCGTAAGATTCGGGCGAGTAAAAAAGCACCTGGTGCTGAACGAATTTATACCGCTGGCGAAAAAGAACATCTCGTGTGGTTAGACCGGAAAGATAAAGGTGTTCCAATTAACGAAGGTGTCCAAGCGGAAATGAATACCGTCCGCGACCAACTTAAGCTTAACTATAAGTTCCCTTGGGAAAAATAATTACCTTATTAAATACTTATTTAATGCTGCAGACTATAAAAGTTTTTCTTTGCTTTTGAAAAAAAAAGTCTATATGCTATAGGCATCAAATAAGGAGGAACTTATGAAGAAATTAAGTTTATTAATGGCGCCTTTAGCGTCAGTAGCATTACTCGCTAGTTGTGCAATAACAATAAAGTTTGGCGTATTCGTTATGGAAGGTGGGGGTATGATTACTGATAGAGTCACCATCACCAAAGACGAAGCCGCTAAAGGAAAAGACTTTTCTGCTGAAATAGTAATTACAGAAGGGGTGGAGGCTACACTTCCTGAAGCTTTGACTAAAGTTGAAGCTGGCAACAAAGAACTTAAAGATGGTGAATATACTTACAAATTGCAAGACGGCAGCAAAAAAGCCAATTTTAAAATCCCTGGACAATATGTTGAAGGTATCATCAACATTTATCTTGATTTAGAAGAGAACGTAAGCAAGTGTTCCTAAAAGTTCAAATAAAATCTAAGCGTTAATTAGTATTTCAAATATCGCTCGTAACTGGGCGATATTTTTTATTATTTTCTTTATAAGAAAGATATATTAGTTATAATTAAAAGGATAAGAGGAATTCATTATGGATTACAAGAAAGAATCATTAAAGAAACATTACGAATGGAAAGGCAAGATTGAAGTCGTTTCAAGAGTGCCAGTTACTAATAAAGATGAATTATCTTTAGCCTATACCCCTGGCGTGGCCGAAGCGTGTTTAGAAATTAATAAAGACATTAATAAATCTTATGAATTAACTCGTCGTTGGAATCTAGTAGCGGTTGTTACTGATGGTACCGCTGTGTTAGGTTTAGGTGATATTGGTCCAGAAGCAGGCATGCCCGTCATGGAAGGTAAATGCGCTTTATTTAAAGCGTTTGGTGATGTAGATGCTTTCCCAATTTGTATTAAGAGTAAAAACGTTGATGATATTGTGAAAACTGTCCAATTAATTTCGGGTAGCTTTGGTGGCGTAAACCTTGAAGATATTGGCGCTCCTCGTTGCTTTGAAGTGGAACGGCGTTTAAAAGAAGTTTGTGATATTCCAATCTTTCATGATGATCAACACGGCACGGCGATTATTGTTGCCGCGGGCGTAATGAACGCTTTAAAAGTCGTGAAGAAAAAGATGGAGGATTGCACCATTGTCTTTTCTGGTGCGGGTGCTGCTGGTACCGCGATTGCTAAACTCTTAATGAAGTTTAATCCAAAGAACGTCATTATGTCAGACGTACACGGGATTATCTGTGAAGGTGGTAATGTCCCAGTTGGTAACGAAGAGATTGCTAAATTAACCAATAAGAATCATCTCCAAGGTAAACTAGCAGACGCGATGAAAAGCGCTGATATCTTTGTGGGTGTGAGTGCACCAAACATTGTGACTCCGGAAATGATTAAATCAATGAATCCAGGCGCGATTGTCTTTGCCATGGCGAACCCCGTTCCAGAGATTATGCCGGATGTTGCGAAAGCCGCTGGCGCCGCAGTTGTTGGTACTGGACGGAGTGATTATCCTAACCAAGTAAATAATGTTCTTGCCTTTCCGGGCATCTTTAAAGGCGCGTTAAGAGTGCGCGCTAAAGAGATTAACGAAGAAATGAAAATGGCGGCTGCTCATGCCTTAGCCGATTTAGTTCCCGCTAATCAATTAAGCGCAGATAATATTCTTCCAAAAGCCTTTGATCAAGGCGTTGGTGAGGCAGTAGCAAAAGCGGTGGCAAAAGCCGCGATTGATACCGGTGTTGCTCGTTTAAAATAAATTACTTATTTTTATTTGCTGGATTAGCTTTGACTTTCGTTTTCTTATCACCACGAATAAGAATTAAACCGACGACATTAATAACAAGTGCAGCAGCGCCGCATAGCATGTAACAAATTGGTGCCGTCGCGATGCCCTTCATTCTAATGTATTGTATACCCTCTTGTTCAAAATTCCCTTTAGCGTTTAGATCAACTATCGCTGTTTCAAACAACATGCTAGCAGTAGTGACCACTAAGAAGAATAAAAAGAGAATTGATAAAAACACTTTCTTCTTGCCATTAAATTTATTTGCTAAAAGGAGAATAAGTACAATAACTGCACAGATAATCAATGCAGCAATAACAAAAAACTGTATTAATCCCGGAAGCGAGGCTCTATTACCTAGTATATTCATACGATAAGAATCAGTTATTTGTCCACCGCCATATTTTGCATCTAAATTACAAATAATCTTGCAAGGCAAACATAATAGACATGTGAATAAAGATGTGACGGTACCCGTACCAAGTATTATATCTTTGTCGGTTAGATCATCGAATACAGTGAAATTAACTTTTAATGGCAAAAAGAGCGAGGCAAACGCTAGTGCCACGCAACCAAGTGAAACAATTATTAAAATTTTTCCAATTACTTTTCTCATAAGATCTCCTTATTGATTCTATCTATATTCTACTATCGATAAAATTTTATGTAAGAGAAAAATAAAAAGCGAGATTACTCTCGCTACTTATCTATCTTCTTCCCCGCACTCTATATCAGCAATCAACGCTGACATAGGTTTATTTTGTTGCGGTCTCTTTCGCCTAGTTTTCTTATTACCCGCTTCTAGGTGGCGGTGGCAACTTATCCATGCTGCCAGGTAGGATCATGCGCCTTTTTGTTACTCGCTAGCTCATTGGCGAGTTGATTATGTATGGATGTTATTGTTCTTAGCGGTCTTACAACATCCTCCGCTTACTAGGTAGTACACTGCTACCTCAAGCTCTTTTTTATTGTGGTTCCTTGCTCCACTCCACTACATATTTGTAGCTTTTCGCGGGTGTTTTCTTCTTAAACTAGCTACCACCTAGCTGACACACTAGGTTTCGTGAGGCTTTTAACCCTCTTCTCTCGCGTTTTCGCTAACCACTGTTAGCTCTCACCTATTTATATAATAAGTAGATGGCTTTGACTCATCTATCAACGGGTCAACGTGGAACTCTTTCTACCCTCAGCACCAGATCTTGTCTTAGGCAGCTCCTTTTTGCTGAGCATGTATAATGTTACTACTATATATAAATAATGCAAATTATTTTTTAAATAATTTTTTAAAATAATTCTAAATTATCCTAATTTAGCAGTAATCATCGATGTTTTAGGAGAATAAAAATTTTTATATTTTTATTAAAAAAATGATTATTTTAGTTAATTTAAATAGAGGTTTTTATCATATGCTAACTAATAGCACCATTAATTATATCAATGCCTAAAGCGAGTTTAATAAAACGTCAAGTTATAGCAAAATATTGCTCGTCTCAATTAAATACAGAACGCTGCTAAAATACCTTTATCGAAATGAGCTGGTGTATACTGACTTTCACCATTATCGTCAACACATATTCCTTCAGTAGCAGTGATAGGAGAGTGAGAACACGAACGCGACCAATAGTCAATATTATCCGTAGATCCAAGAGGATGCTTTTTTACTGACCCAATATGTTCTTTATGATATCGATAAACACTCCCATCAGAAAAATCGCCATCCTCATAAAGTTCATTAATCGATGGGGCGAAAACATCTATAGGATAATTGATATCAAACGGCAGGTCCTCGTCCATGCAGCAAACCGTTTTTATAACGGGTTTGATTGCAAGTTGTAGTGAAAGCGGGAATGTTTCTTTAAATTCAGTTTTAAGATAACAGTCTAGCGGTCCGTTTTTATAACAAGCGTAGTCTGATCGATCAGAATAATGTTTCACTAAAGCTTCGTTTTCTTCAGTAATTAGGCTCTCAAATTCTATTGAAAGTGTAGCTTTTTGATTAGAATTTGCCAAATTGTCGTGATACATATCAACGATTCGCAATGCATATGGAAAGTCCTTCACACCTTGCGGTCTATAATCGCCTACTTGAAACAATCTATTAACATAGTCAGCAGGCAAAGAAGATAATTCTTCAATTAAATCCCAATTCTCGTGAGCAAAAACTATGTATGTACCATCGAAAATGTGAAATTCAATAGAACCAATTTGGTTTTGATCGCTTGCCGCAATCGTTATTGTTTTAGCATTTGGATCATAAGATATGAATTGATTATATGGTGAAGGTAAAGCATCACAAGCATACCAATTCGCGTTGTCTATCTTTATGAAAATCCTTTCAGTACGTATTTCACTACCATCAAATTTAATATTCAAAGAACTCGTATAAGTTGTAGTGCCGCTTGTTTCTCCTTGAATTGTAACATTATATCCCAAAACTTTATAACGATAACCACCCGTAGTATCCGCCTTGGCAGTAACAACAACATCGCCCTGAACATAACTACCAAATATCATAACTTCAACTTTAGTCCGATCTTGATTCTTACTGATATCTTTTATTCTGTAAGATTTCGAACTGACTGGCGAACCGCCGATTGTGATGTCAACCTCATAAGGGGCAATATAGACAACATCGTTTGTTTGATTAATTGCTGTAAGAGTGAAAATAACATTTTCACCTTTTTTAATTGGAACGTCTCCGTCGCAATCGCATGTTAGATGTTCGTCGAGATTAGAAGTAAAAGTAAACTCTGGCTGCTTATCCCTTACAAATATATAAATTATGTCTTGCTCAATATTTTCATAATTTTCAAAAGTAATAGTTATTGTACCGCCACTATAGAAATAACTAAACGTAATAGGTATTCCCGATGAATCATGAATAGTAAAATCTTGCTGTTGAGGCACAACGTATTTTCCAGTATTCTTGAGCCCGAGGTATAGAAACATTTTATGATCGTCAAGACTATAGATTTGTTGATCAATCTCGGTTGATTTACTAGTTAATTCAATTTTATGATAGAAAACTGCATAAACATTTTCATTCGTAGACTCATCTATCTTATAATCATTTCTAATAATTCCGGTGTTGGGGACAACGTTATTAAATGACCAACCTTTAAAATCACGTTCGCCAAAAATCGCTACTTGTTTGGTTTTATCTACACATTCACCCCAAGTCTTACCGTAAGGCATTATAATCGTGGTTTTTGCTTCATCACCTAATTTTGCGCCATCTTCAACAACATTAAAGGTAATTGTTTTATATTCCTCGGTCACACTTGTTTCTATGTCAATATTGGCATTCTCTTTGGGAGTAACAACTATTTTTTTATCTTCCACTTTTACTTCACATTGGCCTGTTTCGCTTTTGGGGGTTGCTTTAACTGAACAATAACCATCAATTTCAAAAGGAAAATAAACTTCATCAAAATCATCTTTTCGAAAAGGTATTGTTCTTTTTTTAATCGTCAAATGTGAAGATAGCGGATCAACAATCTTAATGTAGTGCACTTGGTCAAGATGCGTAACAGATACATTAATTTCAAAATTTTGGTTGACTTTAGGATAAATAATTAATTTCTTCTCATCGGTGTTAAAATCGCAGTAACTTTTTTCAATAGTTGCTTTAGTTTTAGTCACTATATAACCTTCATCAGTGGTATAAGATACTTCGATAGGATCAAACACGTTTTCCTTAAATGTAAATGTAGATTGTTCAGGGGTAAAATGATTTGTTGTTTCGTTAATCCTAATTGTATAAGTCTGAGTGGGTTTATCTCCGCCACCACAATTAACTAAAAAAGACATTGCCATTAACGGCACTAAACAATATTGTAACCTTTTCATACATAAAACCTTTATTTTTTTGATTATAACAAATTATGAGGCAATCTTGTAATAATTATTTTTGAAAAACAACATAGTTTTTGCTACCATATTTAACAGTGTTTAACTATGAATTTTGTAACTAAAAGAAAAAGAAAATTCGGTGACCGCAAAGATGGCCACTTAATGAAAGATGCTCCGGTGATGAACCGCCTGATGGCAACGCTTTATCCTAACCGTTGTGACAACGAAGTGAGTTCGACAATTAATGTTGATATCACTAATCTCATGAATTTTGTCAAAGAACATAATCAAAGCGATCCTAATCGCCCCATTAAGTTCTTCCATTGTTTTCTTGCGGCTCTTACTCGAGTATTAAACGAGCGGCGTTTATTATTACGTTTTGTCCAAAATGGCAAATTATATGAACGAGACGAAATCAAAATTTCTTTTACCGCAAAACGGGGCTTTTCTGATCACGCCGAAGAAGCCATTATCTCTTATATTCCAAAGGCCACTGATAATGTTTATGATGTCGCTTCATTTATTTTGGGTCAAGTGAAAGATTGCCGTGATCCCGAAAAAATTGCCGCCGAAAAAGCGGATAACCATTCTATGGAATCATTAGAGAAGCTACCCCACTGGCTTTTCCGTTTTGTTGCTCGCACTTTACGTTTCTTGGATCGACATGGTGGCAAATTACCAGCCGATGTTTTAAAAGAAGATCCTTCCTTTAGCACCGCAATGGTTGCTAATCTCGGGAGCATTAAAGCCAATTCAGTCTATCACCATTTAAATAACTATGGTTCTTGTTCTATGATGCTTACCATCGGCACCATCAAAGAAACCATAATCGATAATCAAAAGCGTTATGTAGTAGATATCACATCCACCTTCGACGAAAGAATCGCGGATGGTTTTTATTTCATTCATTCCGTTGATGTAATGAAAAAATATTTAGAAAACCCACAATTATTAGAAAAACCTTTTGGTGAAGAAATCGCCAATTAAATATCGTAATTATAAAGAGCGGATTCTACTAAGACTCCGTAAAAGAGAACCTTGTCGGGGTGCTTTTTGGCAGTTTCTTTAGTGTAACTAATCTCCCAGGTCCGATAGGTAGCGTAATCCATTGTGCTATAATGGTTAATATAAAGCCAAGTCGATCCATCAGGTTGTGAATAAGATAAATCTTGAGTCACTGTTAAGCCATCAGAATCAATATGATAACTAGTATGTGGAGCGTCCTCAATAGACGCAATCGGTTGCCCTTTATTCTGGAAGAACATTGGTAAGTTTTCATTAGCAATGTCGTAATCAGCATCCGCGAAGGGATCAACGGTAATTCCCATAGTTTCGGTGTTAGTTAAAACTTGCTGCCGATAACGTTCCTTTTGTTCATCATTAATAAATTGGCATTTACTACCATCAAAATGCCATGTGGATTTAAATGCTAGTACCTCGTCACTTACATGGTGATCTTTTACATATTGAAGAGCTTCTTGATAAGTGGTTGCACGAGGAGCGCAACTAGATAAAGTTAATACGATGAGTAGTGATGGACAATAATGAATTATCTTCTTCATAGCTTCATTATACTTTGTTTTTAGAACAAACAGCATAAATATAAATAAAAAAGAGCCGCTATAAAACGGCTCTTCAATTAGATAATTCGCTGACAAACTACACTAAGTAGTTAGTAGACTAGAAGCGAAATCCTATAAATTACTCTTAGTAATGAGAATGACTCCGCCATCTTTTTTGTATTCAGTCATAGCGCTCCTCCTATGTCTATAATAGCACATTAGCCATCATTAGTAAATTGGTGGAGTCGAGGGGAGTTGAACCCCTGTCCAAGAAGGACCACATAAGAACATGTCCAGTTTATCTAGCACTTACTTTACCTAGACCTATCTACTAGCGGAATCAATCTAGGCTAGATTATTTAGCTTCGGGATAGATTTATAATCATCACCCACCCTACAAAACCTTGTTATGACACTGATCCTAAGCGTGAGGTTCTACAAACCTTAGGGAGCGTGCTCTCCGAACTGGGTTCGGCCTAATAATTAAGGGCTAAATTAAGCAAGAGCAAGTTGTGCATTGCTCGTACGAGCATTCACAAATGAATAATTTTTGCCAGTTATTTTCTGTTTGGTATTTAAGTTTACCAGGCTACTGTATTTCTTATCCGGACTCATCCTGTCGAAACCAGGACGACCCCACAATGGACTTACCCCCAAAAGTTTGGCGGTAATCTAAAGAACAATACCCCTTGCGGAGTGATATACATTATACACTATGTTAAATAAAAGCAAATTTATAAAATAAAAAGATTGGTCCCACGTTTACCGCACATCCAGCATCCATCTGCCAGAAGGCCAATCCTTATATTTATAATTTAACAAATCGACAATAAAAGTCAAATATTACGAATCGCTTAGACTATGATAAATTAATATCTACTTTATTCAATAGAAAATCAACGATATTAATATGAGTTATTCCGTCTTTTGAATACCTCGCTGGGCGATCTAGTGACATAACATATTTCGGCGAAGCATCTTTTATTGGTTTAAAGGCATCAAATTCTCTGTCAATTGTATCGTCATTTGAAAGATAATACGCAACTTGAATAAAACACTTTTTATTTTCTTTTATGACAACAAAATCAATCTCGCCTTTATATGTTTTACCGACAAACACTTCGTAATCTCTTTGTATTAATTCATTATAAATAATGTTTTCCAAGAAGAACGAATCACTATAATTAATCAAGTTGGTATTTATCATTCTGAAGCCTATATCAACTGCATATTGTTTTTCAATATATGACATTGCTTGTTTACCAACTATGTTAAAGCGTTTAACTCTATTAATTAAACAAGCTTTTTCCATTTTATCTAGGTATCGATAAACAGTCTTCCTATCTAAAGCAATTTTATTTTTACTTTTAAAATAATTTTCAATATTGGTACTTGAAAATTCATTACCAGAATTAGCCATTATGTAAGATGCAACAACTTCAAAATTTTGACGATTGATTTTGGAATTAGAAGTTATGATGTCTTTATCTAGTATCCCATTATATGTTTGTTTAAGATAACGCTTGATTTCGCTTTCCTTAGAAAAAGAGAAACGCAATGGAAAACCACCCCATTTCAAGTAATCATTCATAAATTCATCAGGATTAACATTATTGCCAAGAACTCGTTGAAATTGATAACTTTCTAAGAACGAAAAAGGCATTATTTTAAATTCAATGCATCTCCCGACAAGTAAAGTAGCTAGTTTACCAGATAAAAGCTTTGAATTACTACCAGTTACAAAAATAGAACAGTTAATCGCAACACGAAATGATGCTAATGCTTTTTCAAAATTACGAACGTGCTGTATTTCATCTAAAAAAATTACGTATTTGTTCTTGTCCTTTATTAGCGACATTACATAATCATTTAATTTATTAATTGTTCTAATTTTTTCAAATTTTAAATCTTCAAAGTTGATAAATATAATATGTTTGCTATCAAATCCGTTACGGATAAATTCATCTTTTATTTGCTCTAAAAGAATAGATTTTCCAGACCTCCTAACACCTGTTAGAACCTTTATTAGATCAACGTTGTAGAATGGCCTAATTTTGCTCAAATATTTTTCTCTTTTTATATACATAATCTAATTCATCTATACCAATATAGTGCCACAAATTTAAAAAAAATCAAGAATTGTGGCATATAATTCAAAATCTTAGTTAAGCATTCCCTGAAAATAATATAATTAATGTTTACAATTCGTGAACTCAAATTTGGGGGAGGTATACAAAACAACACCCCTTACGGAGTGATATTTAATCTTAAAATCACAAACTATATTATACTTTTGATTATATCGGCGTGTTCTTTCCAACCATCTGCTTCTTGATAAACTTCCACAGCTTCACTAGGAACATAAATGCTAGAAAGATTCTCACAATCAAGGAAAACACGCGTCTTTAGTATAGGAGGATTATTGGCTAATACTGTAATCGAAGATAAAGCGGTCTGCCCAATAAAAGCGTAATTATTAATAGTGGTAACGCTACTAGGTATAATTACGGCTTCTAGATTAGGTGCCAATGCAAAAGCGGCTGTGCCAATTTCAACGACGGGCATATTGTTATAAATAGGTGAAATTTTAAAGGTGGTTTCATCCCCGTTAAAACTCGTAAGAACATAACCACTTTGCGCTTGGTTTAATTCAAATGTACAATGCGAGATATCGTATTCTTCAAACTCTGGATAGTAAGCATATGTTTGATTGATGGATGTGGGCTCAATTGGCCCAAGTGGTTGCTTTTTGTCATCATGCCATTGACCATTAAATACATATGTGTGGGTTTCGTCTTGCGCTTTTGTCGGAGTAGTTGTCCCGGTGTAAATAGGCGTCTCACCATAAGCGGCTGTATTAGTATCTAAAAGTTTCTTGTCATCGTTATACCAAGATACAGTATAAGTAGTTTTAGTCGGGTTGTTCCTATCATACTCAGCCGTATATGTTTTATCGCCAGTAGCTTCGACTATCTCACTATCCCAACCAATAAATTTATATGTATTTTGTAGTTTGACAAGATCCTTTGTTGACTCAGCTGGTGGTTCTGGCATATTACCATGAATCACTTCGCTTTCTTGTGTTTGAGGACCTTTATCGTTTTCCCAGTTCCACTTAATCTTATATTTAATGGTTGATTCATTATATTTAGCCGTATAAGTTTTTTCACCTGTAACCTCCACTATTTCGCTATCCCAGCCCGCGAAAGTATAGCGAGTTGGAGGAATATCAAAACTAGCTTCTGAACCTTCAGGAGGCGTAGGAGTATCGCCGTATTTTACACCAATGATTTCCTCTTGCGGACCATCAGCGGTTTCCCATTTCCACGTAATATTATATTCGGTGTCGTCTTTAACCCATTGTGCTCTATAAATTATTTGCCGTTCGGTAATGACTTCTTCCTTCCAACCAGCAAATTTGTACCCTTCTCTTACTACGCTTTCTGGATATTCTATTTCGCTAAGATCATCAACGATTTGGAGCGCTTCACCTTCTAATTTAGCATCGGGTGCATTGCAATCAAAATACACAATATACTTGTTATCTTCGACCCATAAAGCCTTAATGGTGGTCGGACTATAAATATTCGTAAGATCGCGGTCCCATCCGATAAATACATAGCCGGGTTTTTCGTATTTCGGTGGTTTTAAGTCCTCAGGTTTAGTCACTGTTTGTTTTTCTTCGCCTTCAACTAAAGTCCCGCCATTGCCGTTAAAATACACAATATATTCTTCGCCCGTATTCCATTGGGCCGTAATCATCATAATGGTAATCGCATACATAGGATCAACATCCCAACCCATAAAATGATAAGGTTCGTTTGTATAAGTGGGTGGAACAATTTCTTCCGGATTATGAACTAATTGGAACTCTTCACCCGTAACTAAAGTACCACCATTGCCGTTAAACATCACTGGATAAGTATCAAATTGCGGTGGATCACTTCTACTACCATCACAGCCAATTAAAAATGATGCAGTCATGAGGGGTAAGAGAAGATACGTTAGCTTTTTCATAGGTATTTTCGTAATTTAATTATACACTAATTAAACTCTTGACTATCATCCATGGATTTTATCGCACGCTGGACAAATAGCTTCGCCATAGGCGGTGATATCAGTAATGTTACGATAATGCATGTTCTTCGAACGCCCGTAACGATCAAGATATTCACTACGGAGGGAGGGTTCAAGATGAAGTCCATCAATCGCGGTGGTGTAATAGTATTTGTTTGTCTCGGGACATTTACATTTTTGAATTCGGGTGCGGCAAACTGGACACGTCCAAACGTTTTTAGTAGTTTTATCGGCCACTAATTCACGACCACAGAAAGGACATTTCTTATGTTTACTGTCGGCATAGACCATGGCCTTAAAAATCAATTGTTGAAGTCGCAAGAATGAATCAAAGTCGGTAATGGAAACATATAAACTAGTTTTGTTAGAGGAAAACGGGGATAAATAAACAATCTCTTGACACCGTAACCGTTTGTCATAAACAAAGGATGTGTCGCTAGTAATATTTTGCGGCACTAATAATATCTTATATTGCCGATCTTTTTTGACACTTAATAAAATCGCACTTTGTTGATTGGAAGTCACTTGTTTGACTTGAACATGCCAACCTTGGTTGGTAAATTCAGCGTTGACACCCCGGAAATTAACTTTCGTCGCATCCGTAGTGTTAAAGTCGAAATGGGATAAAGTAAATAACAAGAGGATGATGCAATAATGAAAATAAGCCCGTTCAAATTTTTGCAAAGTTTGGGGGGCGAATTGTTTCTTCTTCGGTCGCATCAAATTAAGCTTTTTGGCTAATAAATAAATCGCGTGATAGTTCTTTTGCATCTTTAATATATTAGTGAGTTTTAACTGCAATCGCTTTTTCCGCCGGGCGTTATATTTATAAACATTAAATTTTAGATAGCCTTGTATCTCCGCTAAAATTTGTGCGATATCAATGTTTAACGGCAAAGCCGTATAAAAATCATTAAAATTCCGGATATAACCGGAATGGAGTTTACCTACTGCCGTGTAATAATTGGGATGATCTAATTTCTCTAAAATATTGATATTGAAATTACCCGACACAAATAATAAGTTACGGATTTCGCGTAACCGGCAACGAAGATAATGCAAGACATCGTCAACTGTTTGGGCAAAAATTTGGTTTTCGTAAATCCGATAATTGTTATCGCAGAGTTGCGTCAGTAATTTGCGTGGTTGGACACCTAGTGCCGTAAAATTGTCCCAGAGTTCAGTATGGACCCCCGCGTAGGTCATCGTGTCATTACCAATTTTGTGGACCATTTCAATTGGCACAATTTCGTCGACTTCTTTTAAATGAATAATGGGCTTAGTAAAAATTGATACCAGGTAAGGCATAGTGTGATTAATATAATCAACGGTTGCCTTAATCGCTTTTAAATCGATGGTTTCGTGCACCAAAAAAAGTGACAATTTATGAGCGATATAATGGTCGAACTTATAGAAGGCAATGTTCTTGTTGTGACTCACAAACTCGGTCACAGAATCGTAGTCAGAAATAATGTCTTGGAGTTCTTCTTGGCTCGCGTAATCAAGCATTAGAATTCCTCAGTTAAACGACCAACAAATTCAACGCACTTATTGAGTTTTAATTTCTTAAAGAGATGGAGTAATTCTTCTTTATTCCGCACGTTCTTGTATTCAAGTTTATGTACTACTTTGCTTAAGAGGATAGTTTCTAACGCCTCATCAATCTTGCTGTTAGGATTAGGGAAGCAGTTGCAATAAATATTAATGAAGGTTTCCATTTGCCGTAAGATACGGTTACCAAAGGAAATGTTATAAGGCGCGAGCGCTTTTTCGACTTCCTTAATAATCGGCGATTCTTCAATGGAGAAATTAACCGCTGGAACATGATACAAAAGTTTTCTAAAGGTTTTGTAGTCTAAGAAACGACGATCCATTGGATCTTTATAACTCGTGATAGCGGGTGCCCGACGATCAAAGTTCATCGTATAAGCCCGGTCATACACTTTATCCGAAATTTCAAATGTTGATTCGTCGCGGTTAGCGGTACCCACAAACCAGACGTTCGGGGGAATCACAATCGTGTGATTATCTTTTAAGGCGCGATAAGAATGGGAAGCCTTATCATACGTATTAAAGATTTGGTTATTGAGTAAACGAATCTCGCGTTTATCTTCTTCGTTTTCCATTAAAGAAAGGAAATCCGAGAAATAGTATTCAATGCGGCTTAAGTTCATTTCATCTAGAACGATGAAGGTCACAATGTCAGGGTTGAGTGCGGATTTATATAACGCCCGGGTAAATTTCTTCGGCGAATAAAGATGCGAGAACTCGTTATAATAACCTAAAAGTTCATTTTTATCCCGCCAAGAAGATTCAATTTCGATAATCTCGCAATTCCCCCAAATGGCTTCGAGGAAAATCTTTGGCAAAGAGGTTTTCCCGGTTCCAGACATACCTTGGAGGATTGATAATTTGGTTGCGCCTAAACCAGCCACAAAGGTCGCAATATCTTCTTTTTGGTAAGACAAATGGAGACGAGAATTACGCGCGTAATCCACAACGAAAGTGACAAGTTTTTGTAAAGATGGATTTAAGAATAGACCTTGCCGACGTAACGCGACATCTTTATCAAAATCGGCTTTTTTGTTATCAAGTTCCGTAAAGGAAGGGCATGCATCGAAAGTAACCGCGTTATCTTCCACCAGTGAAACTTTTTCCGAAGCATCCTCATCTTTTTGATCTTGGCTCGGCGCGGCTGAGCCATTCGCTCCCGCACTTAAAGCGGTTGCACTCCGGGCTAAAGCAAAACGAGCATTTTCCTTTTGAATTGCGGTTAGTGGTTTTGCGATAAGTAAAAGTAAAGCAACCACAATTGCGGCTATACATGGACCAAGGGTTTGGTTACTGACCTTCACTGCATCCGTAAATTGTTTGAGCCATTCAATAATTTTCTCCGCAAATTCTGGCGGGAAATAGGCGGCAATGATTTGGGGCGAAGAACGGATAGAAGCTAAATAATATAAAGAGGAAATACCAATTAAACTAACCGATCCACATAACGCAATGACAGAGGCATAACATAAACTATCAGCAGAGCGACTGTTTGATAGCATCGCGCAAACCGATAAAATATAAAGCACAACATTAGTAATGGCCACAACAAGGAAAATAAAGCCCACAATGCGGAAGCTTTCATCGCCCGTAGCGAATTGCATCATTAACTCATAAGCCGTATAACTATAAGAAGCAGTTTCGCCTACTGCACTACTACCTGAAACAATTAAGAACTTCACAAAAAAGCACGCCACTAACGCACCAAGGAGGAGGAATTGGGTCACTAAGAAGGTGGCCCGGTAGTTATTAATCTTTCGGTTATGTTCAATTTCGGCGTTAATGACCGCCTTTTCAATTGGCCGTGCTGAGGAGGGGATAATTGGTTTTTCTTTCCGCCCAATAATAAAATTCTGCACCACCATTAAAATCGAGTTCAATAAGAAAGGAAGAAAGAAGACAGTCACAAACGGATCATGATTTTGTCCAGTCATGTTTTCCACAATCACTTTTAAAACCGCAAAGACTAGGAAGCCTAAAGTTAAGAAGAGGTTATAGGAAATCATGTTTTGTGAACGCCTGACAAACCCATTGCGATTTTCTAAATAATAACGGAAACAGCCGTCAAGAAAAACGAGATTAATCACTAACGCAAAGGTAAAGGCTAAGGCCCCAACAAAGGAGAAGGTAAAGGTCCCGTCAGCGTAAATTAAGGAACCAAGCATCCAGTTAGAAGGAACAAAAAGACCTGACGAATTAGCTAAATTAAACGGAATAAACATTAATAACAAGGTAATGAAGAAGGAGAGACAGTTTATAATAAAATAATATGTATGCTTCTTTTCTGGTTTATCGACCCGGTTGCCAATATAAGTAATCATGTTTAAAGCAATCAAAGATAAAGCACAAAGCATAGATAATACATTGACAACCACCATGCCGGTTGATAAGGCGTCGTTTGTGGAGTTAAAACAGAACACTAAGGCATTAGCCACTAGTGTAATAAAAGGTGCGGTGGATCTAGTTCTTTGCTGCCTAATTGTTTGGTACAAAGCCAAAAGACACGCTACAATCGTGCCACCGATTAAAATGGTGGTAGCAAATAAAGCAGAGTTAAATTGATATAAGAATAAAGCGACTAATATGCCGTTACCGCCAAAATCTGCCATCTTTAACGGCACAAATAAGAAAATAATATTAAAGATAAAAATAAAGCACAAAAGAATTTGCCGCGCTAAACGATGAGCAGCCGAATTAAAGAAAGGCTTCCGATTAATAAGTTTACGGCGCGAGGCTTTATCGCTATCTTTCGCCGCTGCTTCTTCCTTGGGTTCAGGTTTATCTTGTGGCGTTTCAGTCGCTTCCGCTTTTTTCGAGTGATTTAAAATTTTCCCTATCGCTAGTGATTCATTTTGCACCGGTTTCTCGATTTTTGGAGCTTCTTCCGGTTTAACTTTAGGCTTTGAAATTGTTTTAGTCTTTTCTACTTTGACTTTTTTAGTTTTTTTGTTTTGTGCCATATGAAATGACTATATCATTTTTTAATAAAACTGTCTATGTAGTTATGTATAACTACAGAAGATATTTAATAAATTAATTTGGCTATATTAATATCAGCGCTGATTGTTTTGTTGATTATACATATAAACCATAAAGCAAGAAGTAGCTTGGATATGAGCATCGACAATACCATCGGCATCAAAGCCATAAGCTAATATGACAAGAAGTATGTATTGTCATCTGGTGCCGGATCTAGTCCGTTGATAATACCATCATAATCACGGTCGGGACCATTGGCTGGTGCTTTGCACCCTAAAAGTGAAGAAATCGAAAAGCAAGCTAGAATAGTAATGGGAATAATCGGCTTCTTCATGAATAACTTATTTCCGATCTTTCATTGTCGGGAAGAGAATGACTTCGCGAATACTCTTCTCGTTACACATAAGCATGACCAAGCGGTCAATACCAATCCCGATACCACCAGCGGGTGGCATACCATACTCTAAGGCTTCTAAGAAATCATGGTCCATTTCGTTAGCTTCTTCATCGCCTCTTTCTTTCGCTTTTAATTGTTCAACAAATCTTTCTTTTTGGTCAATTGGATCATTAAGTTCAGTGTAAGCATTGGCCATTTCGTGACCATCAATATAAAGTTCAAAGCGTTCGACAAACCGTGGATCGGGGCTCTTTTTGGTCAGTGGGGAGACTTCAATTGGGTAAGTATGAACAAAGGTCGGTTGAATAAGTTTCGCCTCACAGAATTGTTCAAAGAAGGCATTCATAATTTGACCCGTTGAAGTGACTAGTTTTGCATCGTATTCAACTTTATGTTCCTTGGCAAGTTTAACTGCTTCTTCAAACTTAATGTCTTTCGTAAAATCAACACCAGTGGCCTCTTTAATTAGTTCCGCCATTGAAACCCATTTAAAGGGTTTACCCACATCGATTTCTTTATCATCGTATTTTAACAAAGTTGAACCAGTCACGTTCTTAGCAACTGTCCGGAATAAGCCTTCCGCAAAAGCGCGCATATCACTTAAATCACCGTAGGCTTGATATAGTTCAATCGTGGTAAATTCTGGATTATGAGTTGTATCCATTCCCTCGTTACGGAAGAGTCGACCAATCTCATAAACTCTCTCTAATCCACCGACTAATAATTTCTTTAATGGTAATTCCGTTGCAATTCGCAAATAGAAATCTTTATCTAAAGTATTATGATGCGTTACAAAAGGACGAGCGTTAGCCCCGCCAAGGATTGGTGACAGGACACTTGTCTCCACTTCAATAAAACCTAAATCATCGCAATATTTTTGAATTGCACGAATAATCTTGGGTCTCATGATGGCGTTTTGTTTCGCCTTTTCGTTCACGATTAAATCAACATAACGGTGACGATATCTTTCTTCCACATCGGTTAAACCATGATATTTCTCTGGGAACGGTTTTAAGGATTTAGTTAAATGAGTGTATTCAGTTACCCGCACGGTTAATTCACCAGTTCGCGTTAGCATTAAGCGACCTTTAATCCCGACAATATCACCAATATCCGCTAATTTAAATAAGGCGTATGGTTTCTCACCAATAATATCAATTCCGACATAGGCTTGAATCTTCCCGGTCTTATCTTGGATATTCATAAATGAGGCTTTGCCCATCCGTCTTAACGCATTAATTCGACCCGCTAAAGTCACAATGATATTTGCTTGTTCAAGCGCAGCGTTATCTTTACCTTGGGCAAGACTTCTTGCTTCACTAATCAAATGAGTGCGAACAAACCGATGACCAAACGGATCAACACCTAATTCATGATACTTGGGTAATTTTTCCCGCCGAACTTTTTCTTGATCGGTGAGACTAGTTTCGACTTTCTTTTCTTCCATATTGTTTTAGTTCCTTCTCAATTTGTGTGAGTATTGTTTCTAAATCTTCTTGGCTCTTAATGGTTTGAGCAATCTTATTCCGCCAAGTCTTTGCTCCTTTAAACCCGTCAATGAATTTAGGAGCAATACTCCGTAAGATACTTACCCCAGTCTTCTCACCCTTTTCTTGGATAAGTTGACGCGAGAGCTTACGACAATATTTTATATTTTCTCGTGGTGAGATGTCACTTAATTTTATCTTTTTTGATAAATATTTATCAATTTGGGTAATTAAATAAGGGTTTCCTAACGCACCACGCGCTACCATCACCGCTTGCGCTTTAGTAATTTTTAACGCCTTAATCGCATCATCTAACGAGAAGATATTGCCGCTAATAATTAAGGGAACATGCATCTTCTTTTGTAAGTCTTTTAATAAATCGTAGTGTGGTTCCCCACTATATAACTCTTCTTTTGTCCGGGCGTGAAGTGCAATGGCTTTAACACCCGCTTTTTCTAAAACCGCGATATTTTTCTTAAACGCTAAAATATGTTTTTGATCATAACCTAAACGAATTTTGGCGGTGACAGGTTTTGGTGAATGCTCCACCACACTCTTAACATATTGATAAAGTTTCTTACTATCTTTGAGCCATGCGCTACCAGCGCCATTACTAGTCACTTTATGAACAGGACAACCAAAGTTTAAATCTAAGATATCGTAATCAATCTTTAGTTCATCATTAATAATGTCTAACGCTTTTAAAGTCCTTTTAATATCACTACCAAAGAGTTGTAACGCCACCGGGCGGTCTAGTTTAGAAGTAGCAAGGTATTCCAAAGTCTTTTCGTTATGATAAGAAATACCAGCATCCGAAATCATCTCACTCACTGAATAGCCAACCCCAAAGGGTTTCATAAATTCACGGTAGCTTAAAGAAGTAATGCCCGCCATCGGGGCGAGCACTACTTGGGAAGAGATTTTAATGTTGCCGATTTTCCACATTACTTCTTTTTCGCTTTGACTACTTTCTTCACGGGTTTTGTCACCGGTTGTTCGCCGGGTAATTTACCAGTCTTTAATAAAGAGTCAATTTGTTCAGAAGTAATTGATTCATGTTCAAGAAGAGTGTTGGCGATTAACGTCACATCGTCTTTACGTTTACTAATAATGCGTTTAGCTTCTTCGTGCGCTTCATCAATAATTTCTCGCACCGCCTTATCAATTTCGTTAGCGACTTGCGATGAGAAATTCTTTTGGCTATTGGTATAGTCACGGCCAAGGAAGACGCTACTAGTGTCGCGTTCATATTGGATTGGACCAAGTTTACTCATACCGTATTCAGTCACCATTAAGCGCGCGATACGGGTGGCAACTTCAATATCATTATGCGCACCAGTTGAGATATCGTTAAAGAAAACTTCTTCACTACTCCGTCCACCAAGATAACCGACAATTCGGGCGAAGAGTTCTTTCTTCGTGAGAATAAAGCGGTCGTTTTCTGGTGTCATTAAGACGTGACCACCGGTTTGTCCACGGGGGATAATCGTAATCTTTTGGACTTTATCGGAATCAGGTAAAGTTAAACCAATAATCGCGTGACCCGCTTCGTGATAGGCCACGGTCTTCCTTTCCTTTGCGGTCATCGAACGTGACTTCTTGGCTGGACCCGCAATCCGACGATCAATCGCTTCATCAACATCTTTAATTGTGATTTCTTCGCGCTTAGCCCGGACGGCTAAAATCGCCGCTTCGTTCATGATATTTTCAATATCGGCACCGGAGAAACCAACGGTCCGTTTCGCTAATGCAGCAAAGTCAACTGATGGACCAATCTTCTTGTTCCGTGAATGAACTTTAAAGATCGCTTCACGACCTTTCTTGTCTGGTAAACTCACGGTAATTTGCCGGTCAAAACGACCCGCTCTTAATAAGGCTGGATCAAGAACGTCATCACGGTTAGTGGCCGCAATCACAATGATGCCAGAATTATCTTCAAAGCCATCCATTTCAACTAATAATTGGTTAAGGGTTTGCTCACGTTCATCGTTACCACCACCTAAACCAGCACCCCGTTGACGACCAACGGCATCAATTTCATCAATAAACACTAAGCATGGTGCGGTTTGTTTCGCTTTTCTAAACATATCACGGACACGGCCCGCGCCAACACCAACGAACATTTCGACAAAGTCCGAACCAGAGATGCTATAGAAGGGAACACCTGCTTCACCAGCACACGCTTTCGCTAATAAAGTTTTACCAGTTCCTGGTGGACCAACAAGTAAGATACCTTTTGGTAATTTCGCACCAAGTTTAGAGAACTTACTTGGTTCTTTTAAGTACTCAACTACTTCTTGCATTTCGGCTTTTTCTTCATCGCAACCGGCGACATCATCAAAGCGTACTTTCGCGTTGTCTTGTCTACGCGCCCGGCTTTGGTTAAAGCTTAAAGCTTGTGAATTAACACCACCAATTGATTTTGATAAGCGTGAGAATAAGAAGATGGCGATAATCGCAGTGACCACCAACATAATAATTGTTGGTCCCCAAACATCCCACCACGACACCGCGAATTTATCCGAAGTTAAGTAATAAATTTCCTCAGTTGCGAATTTGCCAGAAGCCTCCGCTTCGGAAATTTTTGTTTTAAAACACGACTGATAAGGATGGTGTTTCACCAGTCCAGTCTCAGTATCTTTAAAATAAGGGAATTTAGGAGTATCTTCCCCGTATTCCGGCACTACAAAGTCATTACGGAATTCTTCATTATCAACTGTTATTTGATAGCGATATGTTTTATTGGTTTCCGATTCAAAAACTTCACCAGTAATAGTAGTGGATTGTTCAGCAGTAGCAACCACAGCATTTTTAATAAGAAAATTGCTAAGCTTCTCTGTATCATCAGTCATTGGTAAGACTTCTTCATCTAAATAAGTTTGATCCCACACGGTCACACGGTTCACTAATCTAGTGGTGATTAAAGCGATTAAACCACCAACGGCTAGAGCGATGAGAATATAAGGAAGAAGGGTACCGAAAACACTACGCTTCGGCGGTTGTGGTTGTTGCTGTGGTTGTTTCTGATTGTTATTTTCTTCCATTTTTGATCTCCTTTGTATTTGTAAATTTAATCACAAATTTGGATTGATGGTTATCGACAAATGTTTTGCGGTAACGTGGGACATAGATGACTTTCCCGTTCTTATCACAGAACACCGGCCAGACACTCCGGTACTTAGTGGGCACCTTCCAATCAATGAAGACTCGTCTTAGCTCACAGATGTGATGACCAATCTCGACTTGATCATCGGGTCGTGGTGAACGAATTGTAATCGGATAATGCCGGTCATAAATTTTCCGTTCGGGAGCGCCGCGCGAAAAATCTAAGTCAAATTCCGGGGTATTTAGTTTACCCGGTTTTTTAAGAATATAGCAATAAGATTTGAATTTATTCTCTTCGTCGACCCCTAAAGTGAGGATATCGTATTCCTTCACTAAATTAATGCCTTTGCCTAGTGGCATAGTAATATTAGGTGTCGAAGATAAGCAAAGCTTACGGATCTCTTTAATCCGCCCTGCGGAGAGGTCTACATGCCGTGGTGCAGTATGGATAAATTCGATTAAAACTTCCGCAAATTCGTCTTGCTCTAATGCAATGAGCTCCCGGATTTCGAGTTCTTTCGCAATGGTAATTTTCTTTTCGACGTTCCGTACGAAGTCGGCTTGCTCCATGTTAAGATCACGAATTTCGCGCAAGATATTCTCGCGGTCAATTTCGCTTAAATGGGCGATAACGTTTTTCCGAATCCGGTTACGCAGATACTTCGTTTCAAAGTTAGACATATCAATGGAATAAGGCACTTGATGTTCACGGCAATAGTTGAGTAGATCTTCTTTGGTGTACATAAGAAGTGGCCGCACCACAATCATGTCACGCAAAACGGAAATTTCGTTTAAGCCATATTCTTTTACATGGCCCTTCCGCATTTTTTGCATTAGATAAGTTTCGATTAAATCATCTTGTTGGTGAGCAACAAAGACGGCTGAGGCATTAATCTTCTTATAAACTTTAGAAAAGAAATCATAACGAACTTCACGCGCCCATTCTTGGAAATTACCCACTACTTTTAAGCGATTCGTATCAAGGATTTCTAGTGGGACATGGAGTTTCTTACAATACGCGGTAATCGCTTTTTGTTCTTCATCCGCTTCTTTTCGTTTATGGTAATTAACAAAGCACACCGTAAAGTGACACTTCGCTTGGTAGAGCATGTCAAAAAGCGCCATCGAGTCGGGGCCAAATGAGCACGCTAAGAGATAGCGTTTTTTCGGTGAGAATTGATAAGTGATTTCCATTATTTTTTGTTCAAGAACTCCACCACATCTTTATAAACTTGGAGATGGTTATCTTCGTTTAAGATTTCGTGACGCATCTTTGGATAAATCTTTAAATTCACATCGCGGATGCCGAATTCTTTATAAGTATTTGCTAGCTTAGTTGGACCTTTACCCATATGACCAACTGGATCTTCCGCTCCAGCGATAATGAGTAAGTGAATCGTCTTATGGACTTTTCTTAAGAATTTTTTCCGACCAATCCGGCGCATCCCTTTTAAAAACTCAGTGTAGAATCCAGCGGTTGCTGTAAAACCACATAAAGGATCAGCGATATATTTATCAACATTCGCTTTGTTATAGCTTAACCAGTCAAAGTCGGTCCGACGGTTTGGCACCGCTTTGGCAAATGGACCAGTCACTAGACCGGCTAAAAATTTGCTCGTAAAATCATACCGCCACTTGGGGGTAATAATCCGAGCAAAGCGATAAGCACAACCCATTAAAACTGGATTTGCGCAATCGCTACCGCAGATGATGGCTTTACCAACATAACGGTTATAACGTTGAATATATTCTTGCACCATGAAGGAACCCATTGAGTGACCAAAGACATAGTTATCTAAGCCAGTCGCACTTAATTGGTTCGCTAATTCACCAAAGCTTTGTACCATCTTAGAGAAACCACTCGCGGGCCAGATACCATAGTTCTCGCCCTTGTTAATGTTTAAGCCTTGACCATAGTGGTCTAAGCAATAGACATCGTAATGTTGCGAGTTTAAATAATTGGCGAAATCATCATAACGGATCGCGGTTTCTTGCATTCCAGTAAAAATCAAAACATTGGCTTTTGGTTTATTACAAGTCCAGGCGTATCCATAGAGAGTATCCCCAAATGGATTTTTCACTTTAATCACGTTTCTCGGCATAAAAAATCTCCTCAAATGTGGTAATGATAGTATATCATTATTTTCTTCACCCTAAATATTTTTTCTTTTTAAAGAAAATTAAGGAGAAAATTATTTCACGTTAATTTTTAACTACATTTTAATTATTTATTCCAATGTAGTTAGTTCATCTTTGATGATTGTATATAGTGAGGTGGCATTTTCCTTACCATACACCTCTTTAACTACATTAATTTTAATAGTTAAAATCCGCCGGCCCAGTTTTAAATTGATTTGATCGCTTGGTTTCACTTCATAAGCAGGTTTAACCATCTTTTCGTTTACGCGAATAGAGCCTTCGTTAATTAAAACTTTGGCGACTCCCCTCCGCTTCACTAGCCGAGTTAATTTCAAATATTTATCTAACCGCATATTACCGTTCACTTAAGTATAGCTTATGAATATGTTGAGTGATAGCCTCAAGTGCATTTAGCCATAACCCTTCCTTCGCTAATTCCACTTTGAGTTCCTTTTTAATATAGGAAATTTTTAAGCGATCCATATAATCGTATAAGATATCGAACAATTTAATCGCGATGCCGTTTTTGGCGCAGAAGCTACTAGAAAGAACCATAATGATTTTATCGCTTGCCTCGCGAACGCTTTTAAATTCTTCGGACGCAGTGATTAAATCAATCTTCCGTTTCAAGATGAGGTTATTCACTTCATAAGGAATTCGTCCATAAATATCACGCAGCTTCTTCTTAATCTTATTAACTTCGGTTAGATTACGCGCGTTTTCAATCTCTTGATAAACACCGACTTTTTCACCTTTATTCATATATTCATTGGGGATATAGGCATCAAGAGAAAATAAGCGAGTCGGCGCGTGATCAGTGATTAATGTTGCGTCTTCTTTATGCGCCGCTTCGTTTAATAATTTAATGTATAAATCAATGCCAATGCTATCAATAAAACCGGCTTGTTCACGCCCTAACATGTCACCCGCACCACGAATCATTAAATCGCGTTGGGCAATTTTATAACCACTTCCTAATTCCGCAAATTCTTGAATCGCGCGTAGCCGTTTACTCGCATCTTCGTTCATCACTTTGCGCTCGTTATAAAGTAAATATGCATAAGCAATTCGGTCGCCCCGTCCGACACGTCCTTTAATTTGGTATAACTGCGAAAGACCAAATAAATCAGCGTTTTCGACAATCATTAAGTTAGCGTTCGGAACATCTAAGCCGTTTTCAATAATCGAAGTCGCAACTAATAAATTAATATCGCCCGCGTAGAAATGAAGCATCACATCTTCAATCTCTTCGCGGCTCATTTGTCCATGCACGACACCAATATTGGCTAGTGGCACCATTTGTTTTAAATGCGCCGCAGTTGTATGAATAGAATAAACATTATTATGAACATAGAACACTTGACCATCACGCGATAATTCGCGTTCAATGAGTTCTTTAATCACTCCATCATTTTGTGGTGTAACGTAAGTTTGAATCGCCGTACGGCTGCTTGGAGCGGTATTAATTTGACTTAGTTGACGTACCCCCACTAATGACATTTGTAAGGTTCGAGGAATCGGAGTGGCGCTTAAGCTTAAAACGTCAACATCCTGTTTAATTTCTTTAATGCGTTCTTTTTGCTCAACCCCAAAACGTTGTTCTTCATCCACCACCAATAAACCTAAGTTATTAAAGGTAATATCCTTACTTAAAAGACGATGGGTACCAATGACTAGATGGATTTTTCCTTCTTGAATATCTTTGATATATTGTCGTTGTTCGCGCATTGGAATAAGTCTAGAGAAGACCGCGATACGAATACCAAAACTCATAAAACGAGTCTTCGCTAGTTCATAGTGTTGGCGGCAAAGGAGAGTGGTTGGGCAAAGGAGCGCCGCTTGTTTACCAGCGTTAATACATTTAAAGATTGCGCGGAACGCAACCTCCGTTTTTCCAAACCCAACGTCACCGCATAATAGTCGATCCATTGGATAACTCTTTTCCATATCGTCACGAATTTCGCGATACGCTTGTGCTTGATCATCGGTTAATTGGTGAGCGAACTCCTGGTTAAATTTTTCTTGGTATTCATCATCTTTGGGGAAAGCGTAACCAGCGATTTTCGCCCGGGCTTGGTATAAAGAAGTAAGGCGTTCAGTTAATTCGTTAATTCGTTCACGAATCTTTTCCTTGGTCTTACTCCATGTCTTACTATTAAGACTTGATAACTTCGGTACAACCCCTTCGCGACCAGCGTATTTTCTGACTAAACGGAATTGATTTAACGGGACATATAACTTATCGCCGCCCTGGTATTCTAGATGCAGAAAATCACGGTGAACACCATCGACTAATAAAGTTTCGACATCAATAAATTTACCAATCCCGTTATATTCGTGAACAACATAATCGCCTGGCTTTAAATCTTCGTAAGAATGAAGGATTTGGGCTTCTTTAAAGCGCGCCATAAAGCGGGCGTTACTCGCCCGATAATTAAATAGTTCTCGCGCGGTTAAGACGGCAATTTGCTCATCGCAAATTTCAAAGCCTTCATATAAAGAAAAGATAGTAATCCCCACTTGACCTTTGGGTAAATTTAAATCATCCGTTTCTTCGTAGGTAATGTGTGCGTCAGTTAAAAGACTTTCAATATTTTCTTTCTGCGCTAAATTGCTTAACGCGATAATAACTTTTTGGTTAGTTTTTAAATATGAAGTGATTGTACTCATCACACTATTCACGCTTGTCCCTTCACTCACAATCGGACGAACATTAAAAACAATGTCACTACGATGCTCCTGATACTTTTTAGTGTGAATAACGTGTTGTTTTGGTAGTACGCGTTCAATTTTTTGGAAGAGTTCTAAATGAGTTAGACCTAATCCTTTCATCACTAGTTCATTAAGATAATCCATTGCTTCTTTATTAAGTAAATCAGCGTTAGTGCGGAATTGTTCACTAGAAGAAAAGAAGATTAAATCCGCCTTAAAATAATCAAAGAATGAATAGTGATGATTTTGTAAATAACCATAATATTTATAAAGATTTTCCGCGTAAGTAAAATGCTCTAAACGTTCGATATCTTCATGGATTTTGTCAGTTAATAAATCTTGTTGATTATGCTTACTATCCTCTTGAAGACGCGCTTCTAATTTTTCTTTAATCGCGCTTCGTTCTTCTTCGCTAAATAAGATGTCACTCGCTGGGATAATAGTGACTTCTTTGACCTTTGTTTGGCTTTCTTGTGTCCCAACATTAAAGAAAGCGAGTGACTCGATTTCGTTATCAAATAGCGATATTCGAATCGGTATTTCATAATTAATCGAATAGATATCAAGAATGTCACCCCGTTTCGCGAATTCTAATGAACGATCAATTTTATTAACGCGGAGATAACCGCTGCGCGTTAATAAATAAATAAGATGTTCGACATCAATCTTCTCCCCGACTTTTAGCTTAATAGTCAAAGATTTAAACAAGTCAGGTGATGGTAGATAACGAAGCACACTACTAGGATGAGCAATGACAATTTTTTTATTCGGCATAGCGATATTAGATAAAGCAAAAAGGCGTTGGGCTAAAAGTTCTTTACTACTCGCAAGATTTTCCGCACGAAATAATTCATCACTTGGATATAGGATTACTTCTTCACTACTAACTAAAGAAGATAAAAGACTATGTAAGCGTTGAGCGTTATATAGATTACTTGCTAAGAGCAAGATATTCTCGTGATAGCTACTAAAATAGGTCGCAATTAGTAAGGCGGTACCTAAAGTATCATCCACGACAAAAAGCCCCGCTTTCTCTTTTAGGGGGGGTATCGCTTTACTCTTTTTTAGTAATGCTAGTAAGTTAGTTTCCGTAAGAATCCTCCTTACTTAGCAAGTACTATAGCATAGTCTTAAAAAATCCGCTACGCGATATTACTATTAAAATCGATCATTAGTTCTTTTTGCCGCGAACAGTGCGGGAGAAATCATGAAGGGTAAAGGATAAGCTTGTGCCTTCACTAATAGCCTTAATGACATCCGAAAGTAAGGTGGCCACAGATAAGACTTTAATCTTCTTGCACGCTTGTGCTTTCTCTTTTGATAATGGAATGGTATCAGTGATCACCATTTGGTCTAAACCAGAGTTATTAATATTATTAATCGCATTGCCCGAAAGGATACCGTGGGTAATAACCGCGAAGACTTTCTTTGCCCCTAATTCTTTTAATTTATCCGCCGCGTGGCATAAGGTACCAGCGGTATCCGCGATATCATCCACAATAATGCAGTTCTTGCCACGAACATTACCAACGATAGCGACAATTTCCGAGACATTAGGTCTAGTCCGCCGCTTATCGATAATGACTAGTGAAGCATTTAGTTTTTCCGCTAAACGCGATGCTCTTAACACACCACCATGGTCAGGCGAGACACAAGCAATTTTCTTAAGTTTCATTTTCTCAAAATAAGAAGAGAAGATGTTAATCGCACTAATATCATCCACTGGAATATCAAAGAAACCTTGAATAGCGGCAGCGTGAAGATCCATACAAATGACCCGGTCTGCACCCGCGGTCATAATTAAGTTTGCCACTAACTTAGCGGTAATTGGTTGCCGTGGTTTTGCTTTTCTTTCTTGTCGGGCATAACCAAAGTAAGGAATAACAACGTTTACGCTTTTCGCACTAGCTCTTTTTAGCGCATCAATACAAATTAGGAGTTCCATTAAGCGCTCAGTGACTGGGCAGCAAGTTGATTGAATAATATAGACATCATCGCCCCGGAAGGTTTCATTACATTCGAAGAGAATCTCCCCGTCAGCGAAATGTGACACTTTTGTATCAAGAATTGGTACATTTAAACGACGGGAAATACTTTTCGCTAATTCTAAGTTAGCGGTTAAACTAATAATCTTCACTCTTCGTTTCATAGAAACACTCCTTAGCAGTAGTTTTATTATATTCTTTATTCAAAGAATAAAAAACTGATTTTGTATGAAAGCGGTTTTTTAATCTTATTAGGCTGTTATTTTCTCAATAATCGTTGGTATATCAAAGAACTCAGCAGGCTCGTCTAATTTAAATTCCTCGTCGGCAAAAACACCGTCTTCAACCGTTTCATTGCTATCCTTCCAACATAAAGTATATAAACTCGATAAAGTGAAATTATCGCCAATGGCATCGAAATTACCGCTATCGACCGCGCAACAACCACCGCCAGTGCGTGTTCCAATAAAATGAAGTTTATCTTCTGGGTAATAATCCTTCATTAGGCACGGCAATAAGTTGCCACAAGAGAAAGAACCGTTTGAGATTATAAAATAGACATTATATTTATCTTGATCATCTTTGCCGTTATTTAAGTAATCTTCCGCATCAATATGACCATTTAGATTGACATCTGCTTTTCTTGTGGACGTTCGTCTCGATTTATCAAGACGATTATATAAGGTTAATGTAGAAGATTCGCATAGCCAGGAAGTAATAAATTCGCCTACGTAAACCGCCCCTCCACCGTTACATGATAAATTGATTAATATATCGTGTATTTCATCATCTTCTTGAATTTTTTTATTAGCATAATAAATGAGTGAGACCATATTTTGATAATAATTTGCATCAGTAATGTCATCAGGATCTGCTGTACCTGCGCTTTCCGCAGCAGTAAAACTATCGAAAGTAATATAAGCAACATGTTTTGTTTCTGCTTCATTAGGATAAATGGCAAATGCGGCATCAGCATTCTCATCACCAGTCATTTTAGTTGGATTATAGTCGGTATCCGCTCTGGCCGCTTCAAGATTATTCAACGTGGCGAGCGTAAGCGAATATTCATCTAATCCTTTATCGCGTTTAGTGGAAGCGCCGGTTTTTTCACGAGTATACATTTCGCGAGATTTATTATAAGAGGATGTAAATACATTGGAGGCGCGATAAAAACTATGACCACCATCATCTAATTCGTTAATTTTAAAATCAGTTATAGCGGCAGCCGAGACATTAGGTTCCTTAGAACATATGTCTTTCTTATATTCCTTTAATACATCGTAGGCGTTTTTAAAGAATGTGTGTGTTTCTTCATAGCAATTAGGGTTACGACACTCACGTGTACCACCAGCTAACCCAAATCGAAAATCTAGCATTAAAGCTAAAATATTGTAATTATATTCCATAAATTCATCATCAAAAATCACGGCTTCATCAGCAATTCTTTTCATCGCCCGATAAAAACCTTCTTTAGCACCGCTACCAGGCGTTAAATAACAGCCTTTGCCGTTATAAATAATGCCTAAATATGGATAAGGCGCTAATGTGTTCATCATCACCGCTTCTGGCAAATAGCCTTCTCCATCAACTAAATAACCACGTAAGCTGTATTTTTTTAGGTTGATTGTGTATTCCGATGGGGTGCCCCGTTCTGATATTGGTTGGTTAAAAAATTGATTACCTCCCATATCGCATCCAGGTGGTATCCTCGAATCACTGGACTCACATAGGTATTTAGTCACATCTTTATAAGTGATGGTTTGTGTATCATAATCCATAACGGCGGTCACCTTAGTAGTTGTATTTGTAAAGATTGATTGGTGACCAACCGTTTCAACCGATATAGAAGCAATTCCGTATTCTGGTTGACTTGAAAAATCAAGAAACTCCTCGACGAAGAGTGAGACACTTTTATAAGGGATGGATGAGTTATCAAAAAAGTTATAAGAAGTTAGCGCGTCATACGACCTTATCCCATTATCAGTTACTTCATATACCCAAGGATTAGTGACCCGCCGATTGTTGCTGCAATTCGTCAATAAAGGAATTGCAACTAGAGCGAATATAGCACTAACCAAAATACGCTTTTTCATCAATAAAAGTATAGCGTATTTTTAATAAATTAAAAAATATTATTTTTTATCAAGTTCCGCGAACTTTTGTTTCATCGTCGGATTGTTATGAGTGAGTTTCCGAATCGTAATGTCTTGGGCTTTATCGTTGGCTAAACGAAGATTCCGTTCTGAACTAATTAAGCCTTCTTTCACTTTTTGGAGGTGATCAATGGTTTTATCGATTTCTTCAATCGCTTTCGCAAATTTTTCACCAGCGCGTTGATAATTTGAAGAGAATTTTTCTTGGAAATCTAAGAGGCGATCTTCAAAATTAGCGATATCAATATTTTGATTTTTGATTTCCACTAATTGACGTTGATATTCTAAAGAGTTCTTCGCGGCATTTGCGAGTAAAGTAATCATCGCAATGAAACATTGAGGACGAATCACATACATCTTAGGATAACGGTAAGAGACATCAGTAATTCCCGCGTTATATAATTCACTATCGGGTTCTAGCATCGATACTAAAACAGCGTACTCACAATGTTTTTCTTTCCGGTCTTTATCAAGTTCCTTAAAGAAGTCTTCGTTTTTATGTTTAGTAGCGGTCGTATCACTTTCGTTTTTCATTTCAAACATAATCGAAATGTATTCTTGGCCATCAACTGAATCACGGAAAATAAAATCACCTTTTGATCCGCTCGTTTTACTCACATCATTATCTTTTTCAAAATAGGCATGAGGGAATGCGCTTGTACGAAGTTTATTAAATTCATTCATGCAATGTTGCTCTAAGGTTTCGCCAACTAGTTTCGTTGACATACGGGCTTTAAAATCCTTAAAGAAAGCAATTTCAGCGTCCTTCCCTTTTAATTCGTTTTGGTATTGTTCTTTGATGGTTTTAATATTTAACGCTGCTTCTTGCGATTTAAGTTTTAAGTCGTTATTGAGTTTAAGAATTTCTTCATCCCGTTTTTGGGTAGCTTGTTGAACCGCCAATCGATGATCTTTTTCTTTATTCATTAGTTCGGTTGATAACTTAGCAATCTCCTCGTGTAATTCAGTTACTCGTCTCTCAAATTTTTGCTGCATGAGTAACTCCGTGTTCTTTTCAATCATCTTGCTCCGTTCAGTCACCGCTTGATTCACTGCATCTTGGAATTGTTTTAAATCCACTGCGTTTTCTTCCCAAACATGACCGCATTTGGGACATTTAATTTTTGCCATAATTTTTCCTCCTAATTTCTTCACCTATATCATAAACCCATTTATGTCCAAAAAAGCGAACTTTCTTTTATTTATTTTCTTTGCCTGTTTTTACTTAAAGAATCTCATTAGTATAAATATTAAAAACAGGCAACTTTTTAAACAAAAACCCTTGACATAGTGTTTTAATCAAACCGATCTACAAAAGACCTAGATTATTTATAATCGTAAATAGTTTCACCTTTGGCGTATTTTGCAAGAAGAGAATCTGGCTCAGGAATGTAATCTGCCCCTTCACTTTTGATATCTTTAATATAACTTCTGTTTCTAGCATGAACATTATGAATAGTACCAATACCCGTGTCAGTAGTTATACTTTTATCTTTAAACATAATATGTGGATATTTTTCTTCTAGAATGTCTTCGACTTCTTTACAACCAATTGCAAAATTATTAAACGTTGCGTTAAATTCACTTTCCGCCTTATAAATTGCGTATTGGGCGTTATCGCCACTCTTCGGATTAAACCACCACGCAATGCAATCGGTTAAGAAAGCGTGGGAGTCGTGCATCTTGTATGCAATTCTAAAATTATCACTATAACAATTGTTTAGTTGCGTATAATTATCAATTTCAAAGCCGACCGACTCATCGTAGTTTTCTGTTAAGCAATTACCATTATGTAGTGGATGAACATAACTTAATAGATTGCTTCCACCATTCGTGTATACCCCGTGAGTAACATGGCCAATTCGAATATTTGTGGCGGTGTTATCACTACCTTGAAGAATTAAACCATATGATTCTTTATCATCATTACAAATAATACTTATATCACGAATGTCAGCGTCACTAGAACCGCTATTAACTCCTTTCGCAATCCTTAAACCAACTTGGACGCCCTTCATCGAAACGTTTTGGACACGCGTTTCGCGCCCACCGGCGATTTCAACTCCAGCTGCTCTTCCACTGCCATCAATAATTCCACCCGTTAATGAATAAACACTGCCGGGAGTAAGTACATCATTGTCACGGTCCAAACCACCTAATGATACCATATATAAATATTGATCTTGCCATTCTTCCCAATCACCAGTACGCTCCACTTGATATTTATCACTCGCTTTCAAAATTGCATAATTAGATAATTGTAAATCCACCGATTTAGCGGGATTTCCTGGTGTTAAAATTTGATGATCAAGTAAATAGATACCGTCTTTAAAATATAAAGTACGGTGCGGATTATTATTGATTAATTCTTGGATTTTATCACTACAATCATGTTGGCCAGAGGTATCTACATAACTTGCAACATCAATAACATCAACATTTTTGTTACAACCGATTAACGGCATTGCTAATGCAAAGATAATTAAATGTTTAAGTTTCATATCTACCTCCTAAAGTGGTATCAACCTATCATAGTCATAGGCTGTTACATAATCATTTTACCTTATTATAGAAACAAAAAACTACAGCCTTCGTGGAGTAAATAAGCACTTTTGCTTGATAGGTATTAGGTTAATTAAATTTGCTCATCGCGTGGTGGAAATTATGATCTAAATAATCAAGGATGGCTTCACTCGCTTTTTGAATCGCCCCTTGAATTAGTTTTAATTCTTCGCCCGTTGGACGAGATAAAACAAAATTAATTGAATTGAATTTTGGTTCACCAATGCCGATTCTTAAACGTTTAAATTCGTTACTACTAAGATTATCGATAATGTTTTGAATGCCCTTATGGCCACCGCTACTACCGTTTTCTCTTAAACGAATCTTGCCAGGCGGTAACGCCATATCATCACTAATCACTAATAAATCATCTTGTTTAATTTTAAAGAATGCCATTAACGCTTGCACCGCTTCACCACTCAGATTCATTAAAGTTAATGGTTTTAATAACACAATATCTTCGTCGTGATATTTACCTTTACCATATAAGCCTTTGAAGCCTTCTTTATTTAGATCAATCTTTAAAGTCTTATTTAATAAATCTAGCGTATCAAAACCCATGTTATGACGTGTATGTTCATATTCTTTACCGGGGTTACCTAATCCAACAATTAATTTCATATTACTTTACTCGCTCGATCTAATTCATGCAGTTTATTTAATATCCGTTCAATACCATTAATATCATTATACTCGAAAGGGAATTTGAGAAAGCTATTAACTTGGTCTTGTTGGGCTTTTAAAGAATCATCTTTACTCATTGCCGCCTTAAGGCCAATCTTCATTAATTTCCGCAGAATCCAGGGTAATTTATTAATATCAAATCCACCCATTAATTCATAAAGACGAATATGATATTCATCTAATAAATTCACGGTAATTAAGGTTTCGCGTCTTTCACTAGTAGCGGGTTGCATCCCCACTGCGACAATAAACAAATTCTTCTCTTTAATTTTGGGGTAATGTTTTAAAAACTTTTCGACATATTTAATGCGGTTACCATGTACTGGTGACATAAAAATAATTGTGTCGTATTGTTTCATCACTCTTCGTCTCATTTGTTTCACTTTAAACACATCAACGTTTTCTAATCGTTGTGATAAGGAGAAGGCATAGGCTTTCGTGTGACCGGTCTTTGAATAGTAGTAAATTACCGTTTTCATAATGCTCAAAAATAGTATATTATTTTTGTAATGAAATTTAAAGATACACTGATTGATGCCCTGAAGGGATTCTTAATTGGGACCGCACTTTTAATTCCTGGTGTGAGTGCCGCGACGATTGCTTTTGTCACCAAAGTTTACGATAAACTCATTACTAATGTCTCTTCGTTAGCGAAAAAGTTTTGGCCCTCTTTTAAAGCTCTTATTCCAATTGGTATTGGTGTTGCCATCGCGATTGTCGCCATGTGGGTTCCCCTTAAATTAGCAACACAGCATGTTCTCTTTGCAATCGTTTGTCTCTTCGCTGGGAGTATGATTGGTAGTCTTCCTGAAGTCACTGATAATGTCCGCCATCAACCCTTAAAAAAGCGTTACATTATTTATTTATTACTCGCGATTTTAGGTGGAATGAGCTTTGGCTTACTCTCTTATCATTGTGGTTTAGATGTTAGTTCGCTCTTTAACCCCACGATTAAGTGGCCAGTTTATTTAATCATCATTCCAATTGGCTTTTTAGCGGCCGCGGGTATTGTTGTACCGGGTATCTCTGGTTCAATGATGCTACTCGTCTTAGGTTTCTATACCCAAATCCTTGGGATGTTTGGTGAAGGCAAAGCGTTTGGCCCGGCATTAGGCGTTTTAGTGTGTATGGCTATCGGTGTTATTCTGGGGATGATTTGTTTTTCGCGCTTAATGAAATATTTATTCTCGAAAGTGCCCACCCAAACTTATATTTGGCTTATTGGTTTAGTCGCGGGATCAATTTTCTCGCTCTTCTATAACCACGATATGATGGCCTATTACGAAAAAGGTATTGCGATGTGGGAATGGATACTTGGCTTTGTTTTATTAATCCTTGCCTTTGTTGGTAGCTACGCCCTCTCTTTATACGGTCGAAAGCATGCGCATCGATAAATATTTAAGTAACATTGGCTTAGCTTCACGAAGTGAAACAAAACGTATTTTAAAAGATCATCGCGTTCAAGTTAATGACGTTGTTATAACCGAAGCTAAACACCAAATTAATCCTTATGTAGATGTTGTCAAAGTCGATGGGAAAACCATGAAATATAAGGACTTTTACTATTTCGTCATCAATAAACCACAAGGTTATGTGAGCGCTAATACGGACGAAAGATATCCCACGGTGTTAAGTTTCTTTGAAGACTTAAATATTAAAGGTCTCACCCATGTTGGTCGTTTAGATAAAGATACCACCGGTGTACTATTAATTACCAACAATGGTAAACTCGCTCACTTTCTCATTAGTCCAAAATCGAATGTGAAAAAAGTTTATTCACTTACCGTTGATAAAGATCTAGATGCCTCATTAGTGGAAGCCTTTAAGCAAGGTGTCAAACTCGAAAATAATGAAGTTTGTCGTCCCGCTAAATTAATTATTAAAAATGCACGAGAAGCAACGCTTGAATTAACCGAAGGTAAATACCATCAAGTGAAAAGAATGATGCGCGCTTTTCATTACGAAGTTATTGCTTTGCACCGGGATGAGTTCGCTAATTTAACAATTCAAAACTGCCAACCAGGTGAATATTACGAATTAAAAGAAGAGCAAATTAAAATGCTTGAACAATATCTTCGCTAACGAATTTCTTTTTGGGAATCGTGATCAATAAATTTATCCGAATTACGGTGAATCGGTTTTAAGCGTGGATAAATCTTTAAATAACCGTTATAGAAGATTGAGTCATAGATTTTATGTTCATGGGCACGGGGCTTAAATACCGTGGATTTATGCACCATCGCGGCGACCGCCTCTTTTGGATTCGCGAATTCTTTAATCGCTAAGAAACCAACAACACCTGCGCCTAATAAACTTGTTTCAAATGTTTGAACACGGGCGACTGGCACACCGAACATATCCGCGGTAATTTGGCAAATTTCATCCGATTGAGAACCACCACCTGAAATCCGTATTTCTTTCACTTTGCGGTGATTACGTCTTTCAAAAGATTCAAGCGCTTCCCTTAAGGCAAACGCAATGCCTTCAATAATCGCGCGATAGAAATGAACACTCGTGTGTAAATCCGAGAAGCCAATAATCGCTCCACGCGCAAATGGACGATCTAAGCCGGGTTGCCAATAGGCTTGTAAGATTAAGCCATCACTACCGGCTGGAATCTTCATCATTTGTTTATTGAATGAATCAAGGATTTCTAATAGTTGCTCATCCGTCTTAATATCAAAGCGACAGAAGTATTCAACAAACCAATTGAGCATCCAATAACCGCGATATATCTGGACATCCATATTAAAGTAGTCTTTAATCGCGAACGGGTAGGCCGGTAAAAATGGTTGAGATTCTTTATAGCGAGGTACGGTTACTTCCACCGTTGACGCGGTTCCACACGAAATCGCGGCAATGTCTTTCGTTAAAGCGCCAACACCTAATGTTTCGCATGCTTTATCCGAAGCACAAGAGAATAATGGTAAACCTAATGGTAGACCAACTTCTTTAGCTAAAGCGTTGGTGATTTTACCAATCACTTCGCCTTGGGGGACTAAACGCGGTAGAGCGGATAAGGGAATGCCAAAGAAATTCTTAATCGCTTTATCACTTTTATAATAAGCACAGCGCGGGAAATCAAGTGGGTAGTGACCAATAATGCTCGCGGGAGAATCCGCCCACTCACCCGTTAATTTATAAGTTAAATAAGAAGAAATATTGCCATAGTGTTTCATTTTGGCCCATAAATCAGGACAATTTTCACGGTACCAAAGTGATATGCTCTTCCGTAAATTTAGTTTCATGGTTGGCGCCATGCCTAAAAGACGAAAAACTGTTCGGTGCCACTTCGGACGGTGATCCATGGAACCGCTTGCTAAACGTTGATCCATCCAAAGAATGGTTTTATGGAGCGGACGATAATGTTCATCTAAGATTACCGAGGTATCACGAACCGTATCCAGTGTGACACCAGCGATATGTTTAAAAAGTGAGCCTTTATGTTGATGTAAACGAGTTAATACCTTCTTAATACAAGCGAAATAATAGTCCGGGTCTTGGACCGCTTCGCCTTTATGTTCAGAAATATATGGTGGATTATATTTTTCTTTTTCTAGACCAACGATTTGGCCTTGGGCGTTTACTAAGCCCGCCCGAGCCGATTGCGAACCAATATCGATCGCGAGAATTAATTTTTCACTCATAAATAGTTTAGCAATAATATTTGTCTCTTATATATTATATAAGAAATCGAAAAAACATTTTTAATTATCGCTAAGTTATGTTATCCTAATAACACGGTGACTGATGTCACAAATATTTTTTTAAGGAGAAAAAAAGATGGCTAACAAACGTTATGTCTATAACTTCAAAGAAGCCTATGGTTTAGGTAAAGAACTTTTAGGCGGCAAGGGTGCGGGTCTTGCCGAAATGACCCACGTTGGTATTCCTATCCCACAAGGATTTACGATTACCACTGAAGCGTGCACCCTTTACTACGAATCAAAGAAAAAGATTCCTGAATTCTTAGTCAAAGATATTTTTGCGAATATCGCACGGCTTGAAAAAGAAACCGGAAAACAATTTGGTGGCGACCATAATCCACTACTTGTGAGTGTTCGGAGTGGCGCACGGCAAAGTATGCCTGGGATGATGGATACCATCTTAAACTTAGGTTTAAATGATAACACCGTAACAGCGTTAGCTGACGAAACCGGTAATGACCGTTTCGCTTATGACTGCTATCGTCGGTTTATCTTAATGTTCACTAACATCGCCAAAGGTCATCCGAGAACCGAAATGGACAAGATGCTTGATGAATTAAAAGAAAAGAGAGGCTATCGGTTAGATACGGAAGTGACCGCTGAAGAACTCCGTCAATTAATTGTTCAATATAAACTTTATTATAAAGAAGTCTTCCACGAGAGCTTCCCCGCTGATCCTAAAGTACAACTCATTGAAGCCATCGCGGCGGTCTTTAGAAGCTGGGATAACCCAAGAGCGAACGTCTACCGTAAGATGAATAATATTCCTTATGAATGGGGTACCGCGGTGAACGTCCAATCCATGGCCTTTGGTAACAAAGGTGACACTTCTGGTACTGGCGTTGCTTTCTCCCGTTCGCCTGCGACTGGTGAAAAGAAAGTGTTCGCGGAATATTTACCAAACGCTCAAGGTGAAGACGTGGTTGCCGGTATTCGTACACCACTTCATATCGAAGAATTAAAAGCGAGAATGCCTGGCGTCTATAAACAATTCATGGACACCATCAAGAAGATGGAAGCCCACTATAAAGACATGCAAGATATGGAATTTACCGTCGAAGATGGTAAACTCTACTTCTTACAAACCCGGAACGGTAAGAGAACCGCCGGTGCGGCTTTAAAGATTGCCTGTGACTTAGTCGATGAAGGCGTTATCTCAAAAGAAGAAGCGGTGTTACGTGTTGAACCTAACGCGCTTAATACCTTATTACACCCCGGCTTTGATCAAGCCGCGTTAAAGAAATTAACACCAGCCGTCGTTGGTTTACCGGCTTCTCCTGGTGCTGGTACTGGTAAGATCTGTTTCACCGCTGAAGAAGCTGAAGCCCGTCATAAGAAAGGCGAGAAAGTCGTCCTTTGCCGTGCAGAAACTTCACCCGAAGATATCGTCGGTATGGTGAGTTCAGAAGCGATTCTTACCATGCGCGGTGGTATGACAAGCCATGCGGCGGTTGTTGCTCGTGGTATGGGTAAATGCTGCGTTGCTGGTTGTAGCGGTGCCAAAATTGATGAAGAAAAACGGACCGTCACGATTAATGGTCAAAAATATACCGATAAGGATACCATCTCCGTTGATGGCTCCACTGGTAACGTCTATATCGGCGCGATTAAAACCGTTGAACCAAGTTTAAGTGGCTACTTTGGTCGCTTAATGGAATGGGCAGACAAAGCGCGGACTTTAAAAGTTAGAGCGAACGCGGATACGCCACGCGACGCGATTCAAGCGGCGAAGTTTGGTGCTGAAGGTATCGGTCTATGCCGAACTGAGCATATGTTCTTTGCCGAAGATCGAATCTTCCATATGCGGAAGATGATTTTAAGTGATAACCACGAAGCGCGTAGAGAAGCGCTCGCGAGTTTATTACCTTTCCAAAAGAAAGACTTCTATGAACTCTACCTTGCGATGAATGGCAAGAATGTTAATATCCGTCTTTTAGACCCACCACTTCATGAATTCTTACCACAAGAGGAAGAAAAGATTGAAGAATTAGCGAAGGCTCTTAATTTATCAGTTGGTCAAATCAAGTCACGCATCGATGCTCTCCACGAATTTAACCCTATGATGGGTCACCGTGGCTGCCGGCTTGACGTCTCTTATCCCGAAATTGGTAAGATGCAAGCCACCGCGATTATTGAAGCGGCCTTAGAAGCACAAAAGAAGTTAAAGAAACCATTAACTTGCGAAATCATGATTCCGTTAATCTTAGATGTAAAAGAATTTAGATTAGTCCGGGATATCATTAAATCCACTGCCGACGAAATCATCAAAAAGAGTGGACAAAAGCTCAATGTCCAAATTGGTAACATGATTGAAATTCCACGGGCCGCCTTACTCGCTGATGAAATTGCAAAAGAAAGTAAATTCTTCAGCTTTGGCACCAACGACTTAACCCAAATGACTTATGGCTTTAGCCGTGATGATGCTGGTAAGTTCTTACCTGATTATTATGACGCGAAGATCTTTGAACAAGATCCATTCGCAAGCGTTGACCAACACGGTGTTGGTAAACTCATCGATATGGCCGTTAAAGCCGGTAAGAAGGTTAATAAGACTATGCACTTCGGTGTGTGTGGCGAACATGGTGGCGATCCAGTGAGTATCGAGTTCTTCCATAATGTCGGACTTGATTATGTGAGCTGCTCACCATTCCGTGTCCCTGTCGCTAGACTAGCTGCTGCGCAAGCCGCCATCAAGGCGAAACGCGCCCAAGCGAAAAAGAAGAAGTAATTAAAGGAGAAAAACAATGAAACTAATTAGGTCAATTATTGTTCATGTCGCTAATGTGCTATGCATGGCGGCTGCTGGTTATGGCATTTACGAATATGGCTTTGATCTTGATCCAAGTCGAAAAAGCTTTGTTAAATATCTAATACTTACTGTCGCATTAGTTGTTCTTTTGCTTCTCATCATTATGGACGAGATTATCTTTAGTGTAAAAGCACATCGGGCTCGTAATTACAAGGCTCGCCATTTAGCGTTAAGCCTAGTCACGTCTACTATTGTTGTGGTGGCCTGCGTTCTTATCCTTTTTGTCTTAACGGATGCGTGGCAATACTTAGATGAATTCAATAATTTTGTTATTTTATTCCCACTCGTATTTGCAATATTAAAAATAATTTTAGTCTGCTTCATTTATCGTGATGGTAAGGCGCTTCACGTAACTGTGAAAAAGCCAACACCAGTTATGATGAAAGCAGCGCCTACGGCGACTGTTAAGCCGGCTGCTAAACCAGTGGTGAAAAAACAACCTACCGTAAAAAAAGCGACAGTCAAGAAGCCAATAGCAAAGAAACCTGTGGCTAAAAAAGCCACCAAAAAGCCAGTAGCGAAGAAGGCTTCTGTAAAGAAAGTTGCTGCTAAGAAAGCGCCTACGAAAAAGAAACCTGTGGCTAAGAAAACTCCTGCCAAAAAGAAAGGCAAGAAGAAGTAATTAAATTTACAAAATAAAAGCGGTCGACCAATCGACCGCTTTTTTTAATTATTTAACGAATTACTTTTCGTCTTTGTGTGCTTTCTTTTCCGCTTTCTTTTCTTCTTTAGCTTCAGCAGGAATAGCAGCCTTCGCAGCGTGTTCTTTATACATACGAACACCAGCGACCACGCCAATCGTAATCATGACAATACCAAGAACTGCCCAAGATAAGCCCATCGTCACTTCGTTTTCTTTGTAGTTGAATACCGCAAAGATAGTACCTAAAGCTACCGCAATAGCACCAGCAACGAGATAAGAGGCAACCGACTTCGCACCTTTTTTAGCAACCGCTGCGCAGAGCGCACGGACTAAAAGGATTGTGCCAAACGTGGCAACAAATAGCGGAATGACAAAAGTGACAATGCCATTTAACGCCCATGATGCACTGTCTTTGCCTGGGATACAGAAATAGATACCAGCACCAAGACAAAGAGTGGATAACATGATGTTTTGGATACCCGCTGTCCCGTCGACCGGCTTTTTCATAATGCCAACCACGACGAAGGAAATACCGGTTACTAAGAAAGCAGCACCGATGAGGTATTGAAGGAATGACTCGGCAGGACTACCAGAGACGCCTGCTACCTGTAAAATGGCAACCACCGTTGTGGCAACGCCAACAACGCCAGTGATTAAACAAGCGATGTTTCTAATTAATTTTGTTGGAATTGTTTTCATAAATTCTCCTTATTTCTAGTATATTTTATACTTTTTTGTTCAAAAAAAGCAAGTGCGGGCCTATTTTGCCTTCTTATTATTCTTAATATAAGACGATGGTTCCACGCGCATACCGCTCTTAATATTTGAGTCTACGATGTATGAATTAGCACCGATATGAGCCTCTTTGCCGATTGTCGTATGACCAAGGATGACTGCGTTCGGTTCAATCACTGTATCAGGTCCAATTTTGACATACGGACCAATAAAAACTGTATTCAAACTCATAACAGAAACACCATTAAACATATGCGCCTGGTTGATGCGCGCTTGGATTTTGCTTTGGGCAACGCTTAATTGATAACGATCATTAATTCCATCCATCTCTTCTGGGTGATCAGTAATCATTACCCCCACTTTCCTCTTGTCACGTAAGAAGATAGAGATAAGTTGAGTAAGATAATATTCCTGTTTAGCGTTTTTGTTAGTTAACTTACTTAGACCTTTAAGTAACGCAGTGTTATTAAAGATAACTACTCCAGTATTCACTTCCTTAATCCGCGCTTCTTCTAAAGTTGTGTCAGTTTGCTCCACCACTTTTACTAAATTTTTCGAAGAGTCACGCACGATTCGCCCATACCCAAATGGATCAGGAACGATTGCGCTTAATAAAGTTTGGTCGTTATGATTTTTAGTATGGAAGGCGACTAATTTTTTAAGCGTTTCCGTCCGAATTAATGGTGCATCGCCACACAATACTAAAGTCATATCGTTTTTATTATTTTTAATATATTTCTTCGCTTGTAAAACCGCGTGACCAGTGCCTTTTTGTTCTTTTTGCCAGACAATTTCGCTTTGGCCATGAACGATTTTCTTGGTAGTTTCGCCACCGAAACCAACAATGGTGACAATTGTGTGAGGCTTCACGCCCTTAACTGCGTCAAGAACATAACTCACAATTGGTTCACCTAAAATCGGGAACGCCACTTTCGAGTAATGTTTACTCGCGCTCTTCATGCGGGTACCTTTCCCCGCCGCTAAGATAATAACTGTTAAATGTGCCATACTCTATTATTCTACTCCCCTCGTAAAACGGTGGTAACAAACACTTGATAATGTAATTGTTTCAAAGTGGTCGCCATTTGTTCAATATGTTGACGATTAGTGGACAAGCTAAATACCGCTGAGCCTGATCCTGTCATTAAAGTAATCGGGAAACCGTTACGTTTTAAATAATCTTTAACTTCTTTAATCTTTGGACATTTAGCAATCGCTGGAGTTTCCAAAGCGTTACCAATATTTTCCGCAATGAGATTATCGTTCCCTGTCGCTAGGCCTTTGATGACTTGATTAATGTTATACACCGGAATTTTAGTGTCATCTAAATCGTGATAGATTTCCGAAGTACTTAAATTCATTTGAGGTTTTACAATTAACACATAATAGTCTTTCATCACTTGGATTACGCGCGTATCTTCACCACGCCCAAACACCCGTGCAGGACGATTCACCACAAAGAAGGGAATATCCGAACCAATATCTTTTAGCATTGCCATCGCATCATCATCGGTGATAGATGTTAATTTAAATTTATCGCGATAAAAATTAAAGATTGCGGCGGCGTCACTGCTACCACCACCTAAACCTGCACCAATTGGAATCTTTTTATAAATTGAAAATTCGTAACGCTTCTTAATATTAAACTGCGTCATCATCATATCAATTACTTTTTGGCAAATATTATTCGCAATTTGTTTTTCTTCATCATCAAATAGCACACGCGCTTTCTTCTTCTTCGAGAACACGCGACTAACAGCAATGACATCATTGAGCCCCACTGGTAAAACAATCATGTCTAAATCATGGTAACCATCGGGACGTTTGCCTTTAACATTCAGCACTAAATTAATTTTTGCGTTCGCTTTTAAATACATAGGACCATAACTATTTTAGCAAATAGTTAAACGGAAGATACTTAAATACGTCTTTGGCGTAATTTGTTCAGGACGCGTTAAGATGGAAATTTTTAAATCATCCAAAATCTTTTTCGCTTTTTCTTTATTCATTAAATAGAGTGACAAATTGTTATAAATAGTTTTTCTCCGGTGTAAAAACATCCGCTTTAAAAATTGGAGATATTGGTATTTATCAATTTTTTGTTTGGCTTTTTTATTGAGTGAAAAAACCGTGGACGCAATGTGTGGGGTAGGCAAAAAATTTTCCTTCCCAACATCGAATTCTTTTTTAATCTCACCTAGATAATTAACGAGAATCGCTAATGGACCGTAATCCGCGGTATTTTCATGGCAAACAAGACGATTAAGTACTTCCTTTTGCACCATAAATATGTATCTCTCAGCGTCACATTTGGCAAAGAAATGTTCTAATAAATCATTGGTAATATAGTAAGGCAAATTACCGATGACTTTATTGTAGCTTTTTGCATCTAACTTGAGCGCGGACTTATTAACGACATACGCACGCCGGGCGTGTTCTACTAAATCATCAAGATAAGATACCGCACGTGGATCAACTTCGTTTAAGGTTATGGTTTTATAATGACTATCTAATAAGAAAACACTAAGAGCACCAAACCCTGCCCCAACCTCTAATACATTATCGGTTGGTTTTATGTCTAACAACTCCACCATTTTCTCAGCAATTTTGGGATTAGTTAAATAATTTTGCCCAAGTTCTTTATTGGCAAACTCAGCCATTGCCTTAATTTGTTGGTAGCAGGCGTTAATGTCCATACCTAATAATTATAATGAGTGCGCTAAAGGTTTCACAACAAAATTTTCGCGATAAAATGGGCGCTTTTCTTTGTTCAATCATCTAAACGCTTTTAGTTATCGTACTTTTACTGATTTTTCCTAAAATTCCTTCGGTCCTATCTATCTTTTATTATATAAAGATATATAGTGTATAGTTCCACGTGAAACATTTAGCGTATTTTGAAAGGCGCATAAACTCGTGAACTACTATATAAATATACCGATAAGTAAAAGCAAAATAGATTAATAAGAAAATTAAAAATGTTCCACGCCAAATAATTTAACAAAATTTTCGGTCGTTTTTTTGGTCACATTTTCTACACTTGTTTGGTGTATTTTCGCAACTTCTTCTATTGTGAATGGAATGAATTTTGAGTGATTCGGTCGACCACGGTATGGTTCTGGTGTTAAATATGGCGCATCCGATTCAGCAAGAATGCGTTCGAGTGGCATAACACTTACCGCCGCTTTTACATTCGGGGCGTTTTTAAAAGTAACTGTTCCACCAACGCCAAAATAAAATCCCATTTCGACATAACGTGCGACATAATCACGACCACCGGCGTAGCAATGCATTACTCCACCGCGCTTAACAGGATGGGCTTTAAGCGTTTGATAAGTTAAATCAATCGCATCACGACTATGCACACAAATCGGCTTGTTATATTTATTCGCTAAATCGATAAACTTAATAAAATATTCAACTTGTTTAGCTTGTTCAGCGTGATCTTTTTCATAAGCAAAATCTAAACCAATCTCGCCAATTGCGACAACACGAGGATTATTGATTAATCCTTCAATTGCGCTTAAATCGTCTGGTTTCATGGTTTTAACGTCACTAGGATGAACACCAACCGCGGCATAAACATTACTATACTTACTCGCGATTTCAACCGCTTCGAGTGAACTCTTTAAATCCCAGCCAACACACAAAAAGGCGTTTACGCCAACTTGTGCTGCTTCTGCTAAATATTGATCGACATTTTTAATAAACGAAGCGTGATTTAAATGCGAATGGGAATCAATGATCATAATTATTTTCCTACGCAAAAACGCGAAAAGATTTCTTTTGTAAGGTCTAACGAAGCTTTTTCACCAAAGATTTCTTGCACGTTATTCAATAAATCATTTAATAACACCGCCATAATATCCATTGGCGTTTGTTTTTTATTCTCGTTTAGGATTTCACTAATTAAGGTATCCGCTCGCTTCAATAAACCCAGTTCTCGTGCGTTAGCGAATGATGGGTGATGATAAGTAGCGTCACTCACACCAGCCAAACGTTTAATCGCTTTAATTAGTGGCGTTATATTCCCTTTCTTCGCTGATATATATAAATGCTTAGAATCTTTCTTCTTGATCAGATCCGCTTTATTAATCACCTCAATTACTTTTTGTTTTGGTAGATTAACTAAACGCTCATCAGTAACACGGTCTTTTAAATACACCACTAAATCCGCTTCTTTAATCGCTTTGAAGGTTTTCTTTACGCCGATAGTTTCAATTTTATTTTTACTGACACGAATCCCCGCGGTATCTAATAAATGAAGCGTAATGCCGTCTAGATTAACATCGCCTTCAACGATGTCACGAGTAGTTCCTGGAATATTAGTCACAATCGCTTTATCTTCCTTTAATAAAGCATTTAGTAGGGTAGATTTACCAACATTAGGCTTACCAATAATCGCCACTTTTAAACCGTCTTTAATGATTAGTCCTTCACTTCCGTCTTTAATTAATTGACGAATGGTGTTCTGACATTTACTTAAGACTTGTTTAATCTTTTTCCGGTTTACCACTTCGATGTCTTGGTATTCAGGATAATCAATATTTACTTCAAGATTCGCAATTAAATCTAATAATGATTTCTTAATAGGTAGTAAGAGTTTTGATGTTTCGCCTTTTAAGGCGTAGCTAATAATTTCTTGGCTCTCTTTACTCGTCGCATTAATTAAATCGTTGATTGCTTCTGCTTGGACTAAATCAATCTTATGATTAAGGTAAGCGCGCGAAGAGAACTCGCCATTCGTAGCCATCCGCATGCCGTTTGCGAGCATTAGATCAATAATTTGTTGGTCAATTAAAAGATTGCCGTGCGTAATAATTTCAACCACATCTTCGCCGGTAAAAGAGTGGGGGTGGGGATAAGTTAACACCACGACTTGATCAATGGTTTTATGTTGATAGGTTAAATAGCCAAAATGAATACTTTTCTTTTTGTCTTTGGTTAGATTAACACTAAAGAAACGACTAACAATCGAAAAACAATTATCACCACTAATACGAATAATGTGCAGTGCGCTTTTAATTGGCGCAGTCGCTAAAGCAATAACCGGTTTCATAAATTAACCGTTATTATTTTATATTAAAAATATAAAGGATGCGAAAACAACCAGTTAATAAATATCAGTATGAATAACTATATACGGTTAACCGTGTGGTTTCTCATGGCCCGATTTTCGGCGTCATGAATATTATCAATTGCAATGACAAGCGCCACTAAGAATGGAGCGTCTGCCGGATCCTCAAAGATAACCTTAAATTGAGTTGATACGCTAATACCAGTTGAGACCATTGCGCCGCCAGCCACTCTTTTTAAATGCGCTGGGACAATGCTGCCGATCACTTTATTACCCAATTTAATTTGGGCGCCCGCATCACTATAGATGACACCTTTAATGGTTAATGGCTCGGTAACACCTTCTACTTCGTAGTCCATGCCAAACGAAAGTAATTTGCCAACTTTAACATGGGCAACTTCTTTATCGTTAGCGTCATAAATGAAGCAAGAACGTTTTAAACCATGAATGCGTTTATTGCACACTTTGTAATAAACCTTCTTGTTCATATCCATAATGGTTTTCTTATACTTCTTTGAGAAAGTATTGCTCGCCCAACTACCTTTAACGATGTAGACTTGTTCTTTCTTCTCGTTAAAAACACGGCTTGCACCGGTAATTGAGAATAGTTTATTTTTAACTAATAATTCCATAGTTAACTCCTTAATCTTTAAGTATAGTATGTGAGTAAATACAAAAGAAAGCAAGTAAAAAAACGCCCCTACTATGTAGGAGCGTTTCTTATTAACCTAACTTATTTATTTTCTTCTGGTTTTGTTTCAGCCGGTTTTTCTTCCGCTGGTTTATCCTCTAAATCGTTTAATTTAGAAGTATCAATAATGGGGGAAGTGATTGACGCACTAGGTAAATCATCAATGCTCTTATCCGCTTCTTTCGCTTGGTTTTCTTCCGCGACTGGTGCAGCAGTTTCCGCTGGTTTTTCTTTTAAGAAATCAGAATCGCTATTGTGAAGTAAATCATTTAACGAGTTGCTATTAGCGGGCTTTTCTTCATGATGATAATCACCACGAATTTCCCGTGGGCGACGGTCATGACTCCGGCGTGGGCGATCATGAATAATGTCTTTGTAATAGACTTCGCTTTGTTGGAACGCGTGCTCTTCTGGTCCGGTGTATTTAATCACTACCGCGCGTCTTTCGCCTTCACCTTCGCTTTCCGTTGTAATATCGTGGAAATCGGTTAAGACTTGGTGAATCATCCGGCGTTCGTCGCTCGTCATTGGATCAAGCTTAACGTCGATGTGCTGATGGCTAACTTCCTTAGCAACACGGCGCGCAATACCGATGATTTTTGAATACTTCTTATCCTTATAATCACCGACATCAAGTAACACCCGATACCGACGTTTAAAGTGATTGGAGACCGCTAAACGAACTAAATCATTTAACGCTCTTAACGTGCGACCATTCCGACCAATTAAGATTGGATTACGTTCGCTATTAATCGTCATCCGAATGATGCCTTCATCATTAATTTGTGCAGTGATATTCACATCAATACCAATGGCTTTAATCGCGTTCTTAAGATAATCAGCACCATAGTTATACACATCTTCAAGCGTATAAACTTCGATGGTGGCGGATTTACCTAAACCAAGAATGCCGCCCTTTTCTTCTTTGATAATGTAATGAACATTTTCTTTTGCGATGTTCATTTCGGTCGCAGCGGCTTCGACTGCTTCTTCAATACTTTTTGCCTCGTAAGTTTTCATATCTATTTCTCCTTATGAATAATTTTATTCGCCATCTTTTTTGCTCGTATCGACATCAATGGTCTCTGGTTGAGATGGATCTTTCTTTTTAAATAAACCAGGGATTTTCACCGTAAATAAACGTTTAATCGCGATGCCTTGACGTTTGAAGGTGCCGTGCATTGCAAATTGGAACACAACGGTTTGTACAATACTAAATAACGCGCCCGCTAACCAATATACACCCATGCCAGCCGGGAGCGTAAAGCCCATGATAATAATAAAGACAAGCATGATATAGCCAAACCATTTCATTTGCTTTTGGGTCTTATCACCTGCTGGGTTCGCAGTAAGTTTTGGTTGTGGATGTTTCTTATCACGATGTTTTTGCATCCATTGTGGTAATTTCATCGACACAAACTGCGAAACAGACATCACAATAATTAAGATAAAGGCGGTCCAGAATCCAGCGTCGTTAGTGGGTAGAGCTGGGTTTTGTGATAACGTCGTCCAGATAGAATCACTAAGGTATAAGTTACCTACTTTATCCGACGCCAAAGCGGCTGAGCCTTGCATCGCGCCCCACACACCAATGAAGATTGGGAATTGAACAATTAACACTAGCAATGATCCAATCGGATTAATCTTGTTTTTCTTATATAACGCCATCTGTTCTTGCGACATTCTTTGTTTTTGCGCTTGGTTAGTATTCGCATTTGGATATTTCGCTTGAATCTTCGCCATTTCGGGTTGTAACATCTGCATCTTTTGTTGACCTAATGTGGTCTTAAAAGACACTAAGAGTAAGAAGGTTCTAACAATAAATGTTACAAGTAAAATAGCGCCTAATTGACCAATACCATTCATGCCAAAAACCGCAGATAGTTTTTCAGTTAAAGCCGCAATTGGCCACACTAATAAGCCTTCAATAAGTCCATGGTGCCAAGCATCGCCCCAACTAATTCCTTCCATTAAAATCTTGTTGTGGTTGTAACCAAAGTTACCAAAAATACCACCGTTTCCGATTGTAATAAATGAACGGGCGTTATTGACCTTGCCTTGTAGATACGATTTATAAAGCGCAGTGAAGTCAGGGCTTGGACAAGCATTAACGCCTAACCCACCCTCTCCGGGTTCTTTGCGTAATTCATCTGTCCATTTATCCCAGTTAGTCCACATATCATCATTCTCTGAGAATTTGACATAGCCATAGTCCGCTAAGAAACCACGTTTAGTCAAAACTTCCGTTTCTTTATCTTTTTCTCCAATAATGTCAGAGAGAGTTAGGCTACTAATAGGTATGGGATTGGTGCTCGGATCCTTGTCATCTTTTAAGGCTTTGGACCACGCTGTGTATGCTCCATCAACAGTTCTTAAGTCCATTCTTTCCCAATATTCATCGCTAGGACAAATAATGCCAGCGGAACTTGCTGCAGTAATAACATCAGTCAAAGTTTTTGAGTCGTCCTCAATATAATCCTTTGGATATTTGTCATTGACTTTCTCCGCGTAATCTGGGTTTTGATAATAGTAAATCGGTGTTGAACCACCAGCTGTCTCTCCATCAATTATTAAAATCTCGCATTCCGGAGATTCATCTTGCTTAGTTGTAAAACGCAAAGTTCCCGTGTCATATGTGTAAAGAATCCGCGAACGATCTTTGGGTGTACAAAAGTTAGCGGTGCAGCTCGCAAGTAAAACCACTGCGCCTAAACCGGCAGCGGTGAGAAGAGTGAGTTTATTAATCGATTTCTTTGTCATAGTTAGTTAATTTTTAAGACCTTTTTGAGAGCGGTTTTGTTTGCTTCGTATGAATTTTTCTTAAAGCCGTCTCTCGCTATAATTACTATATCAACATTCTTATCTAATTTCATTAGATCGTGAATCATCGCCCGAATTTGCCGTTTAATTTTGTTACGGACAATCGCGTTACCAAGTTTAGAAGAGACACTGATACCGATTCTTGTATAACCGAAGTTATTTTGATCGGTGTAAACGATGTATTCGTCTGACTTATTAATGTGCCGCTTCGCGATAATCGCCTTGAAGTCTTGATTCCGCCGAATGCGATTGATTCTTTTCATCTTAGGCTGATAAAGTCTTCCGACCCTTCGCCCGACGACGAGCTAAAACTTTCCGTCCGTTTTTACTGCTCATTCTGGCACGAAAACCGTGAACGTTTTTATGTTTCCGTTTACTTGGTTGATAAGTTCTGTGGCTTGCCATAATACGCTTCTCCTTTTGCTACACAAGTGAATAGATTATATTATTGAAAAAATCTTTTTGCAAACTTTTATTATATAAAAGCCGTTTTCCACCATAAAAATAACCGGTTAACTACAAAAAATCGTCCACATGTGGAGTGGAGAAAGAAAAAATCTTTAGTGGAGATAACGCTTACATATGCGATAAATACTAATGAAATAAGGTGTGGAGAAAAAATCGTTTTGTGGGAATTGTTGAAAATTCAAAATGTTGAAAAGTTTTCCACAAGTTTTCCACAATTGTATTATGTGGATTTATCGTTTTTGGTGTATTTTATGCTCTTTTTTTGTTTCTAATTGTGGAGAAATAAAAATTTTATATTTTTTGTCTATATATTAATGTTAATTGTTATATAATCATCTCACTATGAAATCACAAGTCGAAGAAATTGTTCACCTCTGGGAAAGAATCCTAAACGAAGTGCGGGTCCGTCTCGGGGATGATCGTATTTTTAACTCGTTCTTAAGTGATTCAGAAATTAAAAATATTAACAATAATGTTATCTCGGTAGTGGTTAATTCCCGCTTAGCGAAGCAGGTTTTATCAAGCAAAGAATATTACGATTTAATTACTTCCACTATCCAAGATATCTTAGAAAGTAACTATCAGGTTACCTTCTTATTAAAAGATGAAATTATCAAAGAAGAGAAAATGGAAAGTGGTCTTATTCCTTTATTCTCGGAATCAAAATTAAAGAATGATATGACCTTCGATAATTTTGTGGTTGGTGATTCAAATAAAGAGGCTTATCAAGCTGCTTTACTAGTCGCGAGTAATAAAAATAAATTATGGAATCCTAATCCAATTTTCCTTTATAGCGCGTCTGGTTTAGGCAAGACTCATTTATTAAACGCGATTGGTAATGCGATTAAAGAAAACTCACCTAATAAGCGCGTTTTATACACAACTGCAGAAGAATTCTTTAATGAATTTGTGCATATTTTAAAACATGACCGCGTTGAACAACAGATGTTAGATTATTTTAGAAATATTGATGTGTTATTAATTGATGATATTCAATTTTTTGGTGGTAAAAAAGAATGTGAAAAATTATTCTTTACCGTCTTCTCTTCTTTAATTAATTCTGACCGCCAAGTGGTAGTAACTAGTGATAAGCATCCTAACGAATTAAAAGGGATGGAAAACCGCTTAATCTCGAGATTTTCTGGTGGTTTAGACATCGCGATTAATCCGCCTGATTTAAACACTAGTATTGAAATTATTAAGCTTTATGTCACTGCTTCAGGAATGGATATTACGCGGATTGATCAAGATGTATTTCCTTTCTTCGCAGAAAAGTTTTCAAAGAATATTCGCGAATTAAGAGGTGCGATTAATAAATTACTTTTCTACACAATTAATATTAAGAAAGTTGATCACATCACTTTAGCGAACGCGATTGAAGCGGTTGGTGATTATTTAAAAGTTAGTGAATCAAATAAAAAACTTAACGAAATTAAGATTATTGATGTGGTAAGTAATTATTATTCATTAACACCAACTCAACTAACTGGTAACATGCGGACAGGCCAAATTGCTGCCGCTCGTCATATCGCAATGTTTTTAATTAGAGATATTTTAGATACACCATTTGATGGAATTGGAAAAATCTTTGGCGGTAAAGATCACTCTACTGTTATGAGCGCGTGTAAAAATGTGGAGAAAGGGTTGAAAACTAATCCATCTTTACAAACAGTAATTAATGAGATTAGAAGTCAGTTAAAAATATAAAGTTTTATTATATTAATAAAAATTAACAAAATATTGAGGGTTGTGGTATAGTAGATAAGCAAAGAAAAAGTGAGTTGTCCACAATTCCACACCAAATTATTATTATTAAATAAATATTATTAAAAATAAGGAGAAATAAATATGAGATTTACCATCAATCGAGAAGAATTCCTAAAAGCATTAAATGTTGTTAGTAAACCAATCCCATCTAAATCCTTTGTCGCCAGTTTAATTTTCGTTAAATTAGTATTAGATGATCGTGGCCTTAATTTAATTGGTAGTAACGAAACGATTGCTATTTCAACCTTAATCCCATTTGCGAAAAACGATCAAGAAATCATTCGTAACGCGAAAAATGGTGCAATTCTTGTTCAAGGTCGCTATTTAGTTGAAATCGTTCGTAAGCTATCTGGTAAAGAATTAACTTTCGATGTAATGGATAACGCAGTGGTAGAGATCAGTGATGAAAAATCTAATTTCCAATTAAACAGCGCTCAAGCTGAAGAATATCCAGAATACGATTTCAATGAAGATGGTAAAGAATTTAATGTTAATACTAAAGAATTTATCGCTTTAGTAGAACAAACTTCTTTTGCGGCGGCAAATAAAGAAAATCGCCCAATGTTAACCGCGCTAAATTTAACTGCGGAAAATAAAAAACTTACAGCAATCGCATTAGACGCTGCTCGTTATGCAAAAAAAGAAATCGCAATTAATGAAGAAGTAGAATTTGTCGCTAACATCCCTGCTAAAACTATCAACGAAATTATTCGGATGTTTGAAGAAGCAGAAACAATTAACATTGTGGTTAACGAAAGAAAGATGTTCTTCAAATTTAATAACACTATCGTTGCTTCTAATCTTTTAAATGGCGAATATCCAAATGTTAAAAACATCGTTCCGAAATCATTTAATTATTTCTTAGAAGCTAACGCTGAAGAGCTTTTATCAGCGATTGATCGTGTTTCTTTATTAACTAATGATAAAAACACTGTGCGTTTAGTAATTACGCAAGATGATGTTGAAGTTTCTTCTACCACCAGCGAAGTTGGCAGTGCGAAAGAAAAAATTAATACTTTCCACTACGAAGGTGAGAGATTAGAAATTCTTTTCAACTCGAGTTTTGTGATTGATGCGATTAAAGCCCTTCGCGCTGAAGATGTTGTTTTACAATTTATCGGCGAATTTAAACCATTTGTAATTAAAGATACGAAAAACGACAATATTATCCAACTCATCACCCCAGTACGCGCGTAACGCGTTTAAAGGTGGTTTTAAGGCACGAAATATGAAAATCCTTTTAATTATTGACATGCAAAATGATTTTGTCTCTGGTGCTTTAAAAAACGTTTCGGCTGCCAAAATCGTTAAAAACATTGAAAATAGGGCATCTAAATTTAAAGGTAAAATTTTCTTTACCCAAGACACTCATGACGCTAAAACATATTTAAAAACCCAGGAAGGAAAACTCTTACCGATTAAACATTGTATTAAAGGTAGTAAAGGATGGAAAATTGTTGATCCGTTACAAAAATTTATTAACAAAAATAATACGATTCAAAAACCAACTTTCGGTAGTAAGAAATTAGTAGAATTATTTAATAAATTAAATAAAAAAGAAAAAATCGAATCAATCACCTTAGTTGGTACATGCACAGATATTTGTGTAATTTCTAACGCGATTTTACTAAAAACATATTTCCCGGAAATTCCCATCATCGTTGAACAAAAACTTTGCGCTGGAACGAGCCCTAAAAATCATAATGCGGCTATTTTAGCGATGAAGTGTTCACAAATTAAAGTTATCTAAAAAAGACCTTAAGGGAATATATATTATATATATTTCCCTTTTATAAAAAGAAGCGTATAATGATATTGGGATTTTTTTATGAATATAAAAAACCAAACCATCACTTTAAAAACCCCATATATCACATTAGGGCAACTATTAAAGCTTACCCGGGTTGTTGGTAGCGGGGGTGAGGTTAAAGCCTTCCTAGCGTCTAATTCCGTTAAAATTAACGGGACAGTGGATATAAGGAGAGGTCGTAAGCTCTATAAAGGTGATGTGATTGATTTTGGTTCAGAGAAAATCATGCTGAATTAATGAATCATGCATATTACTCAGATCCGTCTAAAAAATTTCCGTGGTTATCACTCATTATTATTAGACTTTAAAAGCGGTATTAATGTGTTTGTTGGCGAAAACGCTAGTGGCAAGACTAACTTGCTTGAAGCCATTCACTATCTTTCGTTCGCTAAATCCTTTCGCGGAGTGGAAGATAGTAAGCTCATTAGAAATGGCGCGTTAGAGGCAGTGATTAACGCTAGCGTAGCGACTAACACAATTAAAACCACAATTGATGTCTTAATTGATGAAAAAGGCAAAAAAATCCAAATCAATGATAAGGGGATTAGTAAACTTTCAACCTTGAATCAGATTACTAATGTCATTGTCTTTGAACCGAAAGATGTAAACATCTTTAAGGATTCGCCAAAAAACCGTCGTAACTATCTAGATATAAATATATCTAAGCTTAACATTATATATAGTGAGATGATGGCGAGAGTGGATACGCTTCTAAAAGAGCGAAACGAACTACTAAAAGCGGAACAAATTGATCAAACGCAGTTAGCAGTCGTAACCGACCAACTCATCAACGAAGAAGAACAAGTCATAAAAATGAGACAAGAGTTTGTGCGAAAGCTTAACCAAGTAATTAGCAAGGTCGCCAAAGCCTTAACAGGGGAAAATAACCAAGTTCAATTAGTGTATTTCCCTTATGTGAAACTCGATGGCTATCTAGAAAACGCTAAACGCGCTTATCAAAATAGTCTCGATAATGACTTAAAGCATAAAGCGACTAGCGTGGGTGTCCATCGCGAAGACTTTATTCTTAACTTCAATCAAGAGAATATTGCTTTAAAAGGATCCCAAGGCGAAAACCGACTAATGGCGATTGCGTTAAAACTTTCACCCTACTTTTTAGTGGAAGATAAAAGCAAACATCCGATTGTGGCGCTCGACGATGTTATGAGTGAATTAGATATAAACCACCAACGGAAACTAATTGCCTTTTTAAGGAAATTAGATCAAGTATTTATCACCACCACCAAGATTAATATTGGTCAAGCGTCAATTTACGAAATTAGTAAACATCAAATTATTAGGAGGAACTAATATGGCAGAAGAAGAGAAAAAAGACAATTCCGTCTTAGACAAAGATGACGGAATGAAGTACAAAGAGCTCGATGCAGGTAGCGTCGAAGAACTTGAACACGCCGATAAAATTTATACAGCCGAAAACATTCAAGTATTGGAAGGTCTAGAAGCGGTTAGAAAAAGACCAGGTATGTATATCGGTACAACCGCCTCACCTGGTTTGCACCATTTAATTTGGGAAATCGTTGATAACGCTATCGATGAAGCGTTAGCGGGTTTCTGTAATTTAATCACTGTTACATTAAATAAAGATGGTACTTGTACAGTCAGCGACAATGGTCGTGGTATTCCAGTAGATGTGGTTGCTAAGACTGGTGTTTCCGCAGTTGAAACAGTTTATACTGTTCTCCACGCTGGTGGTAAATTCGGCGAAGGCGGCGGCTATAAAGTGTCAGGCGGTTTACACGGCGTTGGTGCGTCAGTAGTGAACGCGTTAAGTGAATATCTTGAAGTTAATGTCCATCGTGATGGTGGTGATTACTATATGAAGTTTGGTCGAGGTGGTAAACCACTTGACCATTTAAAGAAAGTTGGTGAAGCAAGTGATACTGGCACAATCGTCACCTTTAAACCTGACAACACAATTTTCACCGAAACCACAAACTTTGAATACGAAATTGTGCGCGATCGTTTAAGACAAATGGCCTATCTTAACAAGGGAGTCAAAATCATTGTTAAGGATTTACGGACCACACCAGAAACGAAAGAAGAGTTCTGTTACGAAGGCGGTATTAAAGAGTATGTTCAATACTTAAATAAACCAAAAGGCCCAATCATGGAAGACGTGATTTATTGCGAGGGTCGCGAAGAGGTGGAGTACGCTAGTGGCAAAACTTCAATTATTTATGCCGAGATTGCTATGCAATATAACACTTCTTATAACGCGTCAATCTTTAGCTTCTGTAATAACATTAACACGCATGAAGGTGGCACCCACGAAGAAGGTTTCCGTTTAGCGATTAACCGGGTAGTCAACGATTACGCCCGGAAGACCAAGTTCTTAAAAGACGATAACGAAAACTTTACCACTGATGATATTAAAGAAGGCTTAACCGCTATCATCTCAGTGAAACACCCTGATCCACAATACGAAGGACAAACTAAAACCAAATTAGGTAATAGTGAAGTACGGAAGATTGTGAGTAGCATCGTTGGTGAACACTTAATGACTTTCTTAATGGAAAATCCACCAGTGGCGAAACTCATTTTAACAAAAGTGGCAAGCGCCGCTGAAGCCCGGGCCGCAGCAAGAAAAGCCCAAGAAAGTGTCCGGCGGAAGAATGGGCTAGATATTACCACCTTACCTGGTAAACTTGCGGACTGTCAGAGTCACGATCCAAAAGAATGTGAATTATATATCGTCGAAGGTAACTCCGCAGGTGGTTCCGCTAAAAACGGCCGTGACCGGAGAACCCAAGCCATCTTACCGTTAAGAGGAAAAATTCTTAACGTCGAAAAAGTGGACCAACAACGCGCGTTTGAAAACGCCGAAATTGGTAACATGATTATGGCGATCGGCGCTGGTGTTGATCCAGAATTCGATGTGAGCAAAATTCGTTATGACAAGATTGTAATCATGACCGATGCTGATGTTGATGGTAGTCACATCCGTATCCTTTTATTAACCTTCTTCTTTAGATTTATGAAGAGCTTAATTACGGAAGGTCATATCTATATTGCGCAACCACCACTTTATAAGGTGGATTACCATGGCAAATCCTATTATTGCTATAACGATGAACAACTAGAAATTCTCAAGAAGAAACTTCAACTCAAAGCGGGTTATCCGTTCCAACGTTATAAAGGTCTTGGTGAAATGGACGCCGAACAATTATTTGAAACGACCATGGATCCAAAAGCCCGGAAAATGTTACGGGTCACCATTAAAGACGCGATGGACGCCGACCGCATCTTCACCAACCTCATGGGTGACGATGTGATGCCAAGAAAAGAGTTCATCCACGAGAACGCGAAGTTCGTCAAGAACCTAGATTTATAAGGAGGGAGACAGTATGGCAAACGAAGAAAAGAAAAAAGATACAGAAGTCGAAACAGCCGAAGCTGGCATTGTCCCTGGACTACAAGATGTTGATATTAGCGACCAAGTTAAAGGTGCATTCCTTGACTACGCGATGAGCGTCATTGTGGCGCGGGCAATTCCGGATGTGCGGGATGGTATGAAACCAGTTCACCGCCGGATTATTTATTCTATGTATGAAAGCGGAACGACTCCGGATAAACCACATAAAAAATGCGCACGTATCGTTGGTGATGTGATGGGCAAATACCACCCACACGGCGACGCGGCGATTTATGGCGCAGTGGTGCGTCTTGCGCAACCTTTTGCGATGCGGAATACTTTAGTCGATGGGCATGGTAACTTTGGTTCAATCGATGGTGATGAGCCTGCGGCTTATCGTTATACTGAAGCACGGTTAGCAAAATTAGCGCTCCAAATGGTGCGCGATATTGATTGTGATGTTGTTGACTTTATGGATAACTACGATGGCGTAGATCAAGAACCAACAGTTTTACCCGCGAGGTTCCCGAACCTTTTAGTTAATGGTAGTAGTGGTATCGCGGTTGGTATGGCGACCAATATTCCAACGCATAACTTAGGTGAAGCAATTGACGCAACGATTGCGGTAGCGAAGAATCCTAATTTAACACCGGTAGAAATTATGCAATATATGCCAGGTCCTGACTTCCCGACGGGCGGCATTATCTTAGGCCGCCAAGGCATTAAAGATGCTTACGAAACCGGTTCTGGTAGTGTTGTGATTCGGAGTAAATGCCGAGTCGAAGAAGATGATAAGAGCGGTCGTAAGCGGATTATCATTGAAGAAATTCCTTATGGTGTGAACAAAGCGCGCTTAATCGAAAGCATCGCACAACTTTGTAAAGATAAAATTGTGGAAGGCATCACTAACATCCACGATGAATCTAACAAAGAAGGTATTCGTGTCGTAATTGATGTCCGCCACGATTGTATCCCTGAAGTAATTCTTAACCACTTATATAAGCTCACTCAATTACAAACTAGTTTTGGGATTATCTTCCTTTGCTTAGAGAACGCGGCACCGAAGATTTTACCCGTCAACGCGATTTTAAAAGACTACCTTGAACACCAAATTCAAGTCGTCACGCGGCGGACTAAATTCTTATTAAAGAAAGACGAAGATCGTCGGCATATTGTTTTAGGCTTACTCAAGGCTATCGATAATATTGACGATATCGTTGAAGACATTAAAAAGAGCGCTACGCCTGAAGAAGCGACCGCGACTTTAATGAATAAATACGAATTAAGTGAACCACAAACACAAGCGATTTTGGCGATGACTTTACGTCGTTTAACCGGTCTAGAAAAGAAGAAGTTAGATGATGAAAAAGCCGAACTTGAAGCCAACATTGCTAAGTATCAACACATCCTCGAAAGCCGTGGCAACGAAATCGAAGTTGTGATTAAAGAACTCGAAGAAGTGAAAGCCAAATTCGCGGATGAACGCCGGACCGAAATCTCTGATACCTTGGGTAACATTGATGATGAATCACTCATTCCGGAACAAGATATCGTGGTGGTGTTAACCCAAAACGGTTATGTGAAGAGAATGACCACCAACACCTTTAGAACCCAAAATCGTGGTGGACGTGGTGTTAAGGGTGCGACGGTCGCGGATATCGATTTAATTAAATTATTACTCCACACCAAAACGCATACCGATTTACTCTTCTTCTCCAATAAAGGAAAAGTGTATCGGACCCGTGGTTATAAAGTGCCAGAAGGTGGCCGTATCTCAAAAGGTATCCCAGTCCAAAACCTTCTGAACCTTGAAAAAGATGAACGCATTATGTCCATCATTGATTTAGAGGATGGCTTAGGACAAACTGGCTTCTTAACCTTCTTTACCAAGAACGGCTTAGTGAAGCGGACGGCGATTGAAGAATATCTCTCAATCCGTCAAAACGGTAAAATTGCAATTGGTCTCCGTGAAGGCGATCAACTCTTAGAAGTGAAACACACGGACGGCAAATGTTTAATTGCCATGAGTAGCGCAAAAGGTAAGATGGTGACCTTTAACGAAACCGATGTTCGCCCAATGGGTCGGACTGCGACGGGCGTGAAAGGTATGAATCCAAGTGGCGCCTCGGTTGTGAGTGCCTCCACCTCACTTGAAGGCAACATCATTTTAGCGATTACCTCTAACGGTTATGGCAAGATGACGGAAGCCGCCGAATATCGTTTAACGAAACGTGGCACCAAAGGTGTCTTAACCTTAAATACTACCCAAAAGAATGGTCGTTTAATTGCGACGAAAGCGGTAAAAGGCGACGAAGATTTAATGGTGATTACTAGTGGTGGCATCGTCATCCGTGTACCAATTAACCAAATTAAGATTAGTGGTCGGAACACACAAGGTGTCCGGGTCATTCGTCTAGAAGAAAAACATAAAGTTTCTAGTCTCACAATCCTTCCTCACGATTTACAAAGTGAAGAAGATGCCACGAGCGAAGAAGCGCCCGCGGAAGAACAAACAGAAGGAGCAACAGGACCAGCGGTATCGCCTGATGATATCGCCGACTAAAATTCATGAAGCCGCTTATTTACGCGAAGAAGAATTCGCATAATGATGAGGCTTATGAAGAAAACCGTCTTCGTAAGTCCATCAAAGGGGCCCTCGAAGCCGTTAACGTTCCTTATGAAACGAGCGTTTTCGCTGACTTTGATTTAGTGCACTTTGTTAATGACGAAGATCTTAATAAGGTGAATGAAGTTAAATTCGCTGGTTATCCAGCGGTGGTGAGTGCCCTATATTGCGAGACTGAAAAGCAATCACAAATGGTGCATCTCACCGAAAATCGGCAAGTCTTAAAAGGCAAGTATCGGCGTTGCTTAAACGCCGCTAACTTAGTCTTAGTGCCGGGCATTCACGCGAAAGAATTTTTAGAAAAATCAGGCGTAAAAAGTCCGATTAAAGTATTCCCTTCGCCCGTGAATTTCAAACGATTTAGCGATGAAACGCGCAAGAAAATTGCTCCGTTATTTAAAGCCTATTTTGAGCAAAGTAATCAAGATCCATTCATCCTTTGCGTTGGTGATTATAAAAATAAAGTGGAGATGCAAAATCTCTTAGAAATTGCCGAACTTTGTTCGTTCACCCAATTTTATTTTATTGGCGCTAATTATAGTAATGTCTTGCGGCGTAAATATATTACCGAAGGGCCAGATAATATTATCTTTTCCTCACTTATTCCCGAACAAATTTTCCGTTCGACCTTAATGCATAGCAAAATCTTTTTGCTCCTTGACTCGCGGCGAATTGAAACCATCCACGTGATGGAAGCGATGGCGGCCAAAACCCAAGTAATTTTATTTAATGATAAGCGCGGAAAAACCTCGTATTTAAAGGATAAAATCAATTGTTATATTGCGCGTGGGACCTATGATGTCGCGACCTTGATTGAAAAATATTTAAAGGGTCGACTTAAACCCACGATTACGAAAGCTTATCAATTTGTTAAAGATAATTACAACTTGGAAACAAGTGGTAAACAATTAGTCAAACTTTACGAAGGACTTTTAAAATAAGGAGATTAGTATGATTGATCTAAAACTCATTGTAGAAAAACCAGATTATGTGCAAGCGGCACTAAAAAAGAAGGCGTGGGATTTTGATCCACAAACGGTCATCACTCTTAGCCAAAAACGGAAGAGTTTAATTTTAGAAACTGAAGCGAATAAAGCGGAACAAAATAAATTATCTGCTCAAGTGCCACAATATAAAAAAGCCGGGAAAGATCCAAAAGAAATTTTTACCCAAGTGAAAGCCTTGGCGGCGAAAAATAAAGACAAAGAAGTTGAACTCAAAAAGATTGAAAAAGAGATTAATGACATTATTAGTGAATTACCAAATTTACCCGATGAAGACGTGGTTTCCGGCGGGAAAGAAAATAATAAAGTCATTAAAGTTGTTAATCCAAAACCCATCTTTAATTTTAAAGTGCGCGATCACGTTGAACTAGCTAAATTACTAGGTCTAGTTGATTATGAACGCGCTGCCAAAATTAGTGGTGAAGGGACCTGGATTTATACTGGTGAAGGTGCGGAACTTGAATGGGCATTAATTAACTATTTTATTAGCGAACATTTAAAGAACGGCTACCGTTTTATTTTGCCACCCCATATGTTAAACGAAGCGTCTGGTTATGGCGCGGGTCAATTCCCGAAATTCCGGAACGCCGTTTTCCACGTTGAAGGAATGGACCGTTTCTTACTTCCAACCGCTGAAACTGCGTTAGTAAATTTCCACCGCAACGAGATTTTAAAAGAAGAAGATTTACCGAAGAAATATTTTGCCTATACGCCGTGTTACCGCCAAGAAGCGGGCAGTTATCGGACTGAAGAAAGAGGCATGATTCGTGGTTATCAATTTAACAAAGTGGAGATTGTCCAATACACCACTGATACAGGGAGCGATGCGGCTTTTGAAGAAATGGTTAATATTGCTGCGGGGCTAGTAGAAAAACTCGGCTTACACTTTAGACTTTCTAAATTAGCTGCGGCGGATTGTTCTCACTCCATGGCACGAACTTATGACATTGAAGTTTATTTACCAAGTATGAACATTTATAAAGAAGTTAGTAGTGCATCAAACGCTCGCGACTACCAAGCCCGCCGGACAATGGCGCGTTATAAAGCCAAAGATGGTAAGACTCATTTCTGTCATACACTTAACGCTTCGGGCTTAGCTACTTCACGTTTATTCCCAGCGATCATTGAACAATTCCAACAACCCGATGGCAGTGTCATCATCCCTGAAGTCTTAAGACCATTCATGGGCGGGAAGACGAAAATTTCGCCAAAAAGCAAATAAGTGATATTATTACTACGCCGTCATAATTAAGAACTATGAACCTGGTCAGGATAGAAATATAGCAGCCATAAGTAGACCTCTTAATGTATGGCGGTTTTGTTATTATGAGTGAAGATATTAAATACATGGAATTAGCCTTAAAGGAAGCAAAGAAAGCTTACGCTTTGGGCGAGGTTCCAATTGGTGCGGTGATTGTCAAAAATCATCAAGTCATCGCAAGAGCCCACAACCAAAAAGAAAAACGCATGGATGTGGTTGCTCACGCGGAAATTATCGCCATCCAAAAAGCGAGTAAAAAACTCCATAATTGGCGTTTACTTGATTGTGTTATGTATGTCACTTTAGAACCATGTGCGATGTGTGCTTCGGCATTAGCCCAAGCCCGTATTAAAAAAGTAGTCTACGGATTAATTGATCCACATAATGGGGCAATCGATAGTGGCGCTAAATTATATTGTCACAAAACCAACAACAAGCCACCTATAGTAGTTGGCGGAGTGCTCGCTAAAGAGAGTCAAAAACTTTTACAACAGTTCTTCCAAAAACAAAGAAAACGTAGAATTTAGAACATTTTTATTTAAATAATTCGCATTTACATTTTTATTGAGTTATTTTATTATTAACTTCTAAGTTATTTAACTTAGTAGTTATTTATGCTTGAGCTTAAGAACATTTATAAGCATTATTTGGTCGACAAACGTCACTTTCCGGCTTTAACGGATGTGAATCTAGTTTTTGGTGACAAAGGATTAGTCTCAGTCCTTGGTCCGTCTGGATGTGGCAAGTCGACACTTTTAAATATTATCGGTGGACTTGATCAATATTCATCCGGCGATTTAATTATCGACCGAAAATCCACCAAGAATTTTACCGATGCCGATTGGGATGCTTACCGTAATCGTCGCATTGGTTTTATTTTCCAAAGCTATAATCTAGTTCCGCATTTATCGGTTTTAGAAAACGTTGAACTATCTATGTCGTTAGCGGGCTTTAACCGTAAGCAACGTTATGACCGAGCAATGTACGCACTTAGTTTAGTGGGGCTTGAAAGTGTAGCCAAGAAACGTCCTAATCAATTATCAGGCGGACAAATGCAACGAGTGGCCATTGCCCGTTCGTTAGTGAACCATCCAAAAATTATCCTCGCCGATGAACCAACCGGCGCACTTGATAGCAAGACCAGTATTCAAGTCATGAAGATTTTAAAGAAGCTCTCCCAAGAGCATCTAGTAATCATGGTGACGCATAACGATATTTTAGCTATGCAATATTCGAACCGAATCATTCGCTTAAAAGATGGACGGGTTGTTAGTGATACTGTTCCAGAGAAAAAAGGGCGCCCAACCAAAACAAGACCAGAAACAAATCGGCACACTCATATGCCGTTTTTCGCCGCGTTAGGTAGTTCGTTTAAAAGTTTGTTAACGAAAAAAGGTCGGACGGCGATGACCGTCGTTGCAGCATCATTTGGTATTATCGGTGTGGCGATGATACTGGCGATGTCGAACGGTTTCTCTAACTACGTTAAGACGGTTGAATTAGGCACCGCCTCTAGTGTTCCAATTTCAATTTCGCCATTTGTCACCACTTCGCTTAAAGAGATTGAATGGCCAGATATCTTCCCAAAGAAGCCAACCATTAAACCGTTTAACGAAGATCCTTCCACAGTAATGGCCACTCATCATAATAACATCACCGAGGATTACATTGACTATTGCAAGAAACTCGCTACTGAAGCCCCGTATTACGCTTCAAGTGTATTGTTAAACGAAGAATATTTAGATTTAAATTTATTTACTACTCGTGGCGATGACATTATTAAAATCGATCCGTTTGCAACCGCTGGTGCAACCGGACTATTTCTTTCTGGCACTTCAGGTCTTCCATCCACGATTTTCCATGAAATTGCGGGTGATAAAAAGTACATGGATCAATTATACGATGTCATTGGAGGCGAATATCCATCTGAGGACTTTTATATTGATCCAGCAGATGGGCGGAAGTGTTTCGATGTCGCTTTGGTATGCGATCGTTACAATCGGATACCCACCACAACCCTTTATGGATTAGGATTATATAATTCCGCCAAAGCTGATGATGGCGTTGAAATCAATTTCGATGATCTCATTGATAAGCCAGGCAAATTTAAATACAAATCGTACGACCCATCCGTTGTATACACAGCGGTGGACGCCCCAGAAAATCCAATCACCAAAAATATTGATTGTTATGAAGTTGATGATACAATCGGTAAGGTTCGAACCCTCAAGTCTGACAAAATATCCAAAACTATAAAACAATATTTGGATATTACCTCAGAAACTTATAAAGATGACTTGAAGGCTTTTTATGCTAACGATGATGCCAACGATCCGTTTAAAATTCGTATTTCTGGTATCCTTCGCATGAAACAATCATCTTATATAAATCTTATCCCCGGTAGCATATGTTATCCGCACGCGCTTTTAAGAGAGTTTAAAGACCGCTTGGTTTCGGATGCATATAAAAACACAAATGAAGAAATCATGAATGCCGCACGTAACAATTGGGCAATTACAAACCCGGGTGAGGGTTCCAGTCACCTCATTTGGAATGATTTTATTAATAATACTTTTTCCGCACTCGATTCTGCTAGCTCATTATTTCTTTATTCGTGGCTAAGTTCGCCATCCATTTCGCCTTTCACTTTTTATAGCGTGCTTAGCAGTGATGGTGAGATTAAACAGCCAGAAGACTATCCATATGACGTCTATTGCATGGATAACTATCGTTTTTCTAATGCCTTTACTGTGCCAGAGATGGAAAAGGATGATGAGGAGCATCACACTGATATAATAGATGCGACTACCGACAAAGCCTTAGATTTAGTGCAATACACAATGGGCTATTCCCCAACTAATTCCATCTTAATTTTCCCTAAAGATTTAGCGAGCAAACAAAATATTTTTGATTATCTAGATAAATGGAACGAGGATCATACCGAAAATAAAATCTATTATGCAGATTTAGCTGGTACAGTGACAGAAGCTTTAGGGACGACGATTCAAATTATTTCAATTGTGCTTGTGTGCTTCTCAGCGGTATCTTTATTAGTTTCTTGCGTGATGACTGGTGTCATCACTTATACATCAGTACTTGAACGAACAAAGGAGATTGGAATATTACGAGCGATTGGCGCTCGAAAGAAAGATGTCCGTCGACTATTTGAAGCTGAATCAGTGATTATTGGTGGATTAGCGGGCCTTCTTGGCGTGGTGGTAGTATTCGCGGTTGAAGTTCCGATTAGTTTAATCATTCGTTCGTTAGTGCGCGCTCCGGGTATCGGCATGATTTGTAATTTAAATATTCTTCACGCTTTAGCCTTAGTAGCGATTTCTATACTATTAACTTTCGTAGCCGGATTCATTCCAGCGCAAAAGGCAGCGAAGAAAGACCCGGTGGTGGCTTTAAGGACGGAATAATATGACAAAGACAAAGCGCAATCGTCGTCCACTCTTATCTATTTTCTACAAAAAGAAAGCGGATAATTTAAAAACGAAAATTAAGAACGCCAAAAAATATGACGTGAATTATAAACAAGGTTTAACCGCAGACCAAGTGAAAGAACGTAAGGACGCCGGTTTAACTAACGAAATCACTAATACGATTCAAATGTCGTATTTACAAATCATCGCTAAAAACATCTTTACGGTGTTAAATATCTTGCTTATTACTCTTGCAGTAGTGATGCTTTGCTTTGGTTTATACCCACGGCTTTTCTTTGTTGTAATCTTAACTTTAAACGTCGCGATTAGTTTAGTTCAAGATATTAAAGCCAAACACTTAGTTAGTCGCCTTTCGTTAATTTCTAACCCTCACGCGACAGTTATTCGTGATGGTGAACGCATTGATGTTCCCTTTGACGGAGTCGTGTTAAGCGATGTTATTTTATTACAAGCGGGTAAAACGATTCCCTGTGATGCGGAAATTATTTACGGCAGTATTCGCGTAAACGAATCTTTCTTATCGGGTGAAACGGATGCAGTGACGAAGACCGAAGGTAAAACCATTTTCGCTCAAAGTTATGTGACAAGCGGAACCGCCTATGCGAAAGTTATTCAAGTTGGTAACGCGAACTACGCGAACCAATTACAAGAGAAAGCCCGTTCCTTTGTGCGCCCAAGTAGCGAAATCTTAAAATCTTTAAAAACGATTATTCGGGTGATCTCAATTGGCGCAATTACGATTGGTTTAGCGGAAGTGATTACTTATTCAGTTGGTGGTAAGTTCTCGGGTGATTGGAAAACTATCGTAGAATCAGTCGATGCGATTACTTCTTCCTTAGTGGCCATGATTCCGTGCGGCATGTATCTAATGACTTCAATTTCTCTAACCGTTGGTGTTTTAGTGTTAGGTCGTAACCGGATGTTAGTTCGCGAACTATATTCAATTGAAATGTTAGCGCGAGTCAATGTTCTTTGTCTTGACAAAACCGGAACCTTAACTGATGGTAATATGGAAGTCAAAGAAGTAGTGCCGTTTGCAAATGTTGATATGTTCCATGTCGAAGACATCATCGGCAAGATTCTTTATGTGACGAAAGATGAAAACTTAACGGCAAGAGCCTTACGTGTTCGTTATGCGACAAAGAAAATTGAAGGAAACTGTGTAGCGATTCCGTTTGATAGTGAAAAGAAATTTAGTGCGGCTTCCTTTAATAATCACACTTATGTTATGGGTGCCTTTGGCTTCTTTGATATTACTAATACAGAAAAGACCAAGAAAATTGTTGAACGATATGAACGTTTAGGTCGCCGGGTACTAGTGGTCGCCGAAGGTGAACGCAATATTGTCCAAAACCGTTTACCATCAAAATTAACGGCTATCGCGGTGATTGTTTTAGTTGAAACGATTAAGAGCGACGCTCGGAAAAATATTAACTGGTTTAAACAAAACGATGTGGATTTACGTGTCATCTCTGGTGATAGTGCGAACTCCTTAAAAGCCATTGCGTTAGAAGTCGGTTTAGAAGGGGCGAACCAAGTCATCTCGCTGGATGGTTTAAGCGATGAAGAAGTGGCAAAAGCGGCTTTAAAATATAAAATCTTCGCTCGTGTGTCTCCTGAACAAAAGAAATTAATTATTTCGTCTTTACGGAAAAATGGCGGTACAGTAGCCATGATTGGCGATGGGGTAAATGATTTGCTCGCTCTAAAGGCCGCCGATTGTTCAATCGCGATGGCTAATGGCGCGGACGCGGCTAAATCAGTGGCGCACTTAGTTTCACTCGATTCGAACTTCTCGTCTTTACCGAAAGTTGTGGAAGAAGGACGTCGTGTTATTAACAATTTACAACGGGTGTGTTCAATCTTTTTAGTGAAAACGATTTTCGCGTTCTTCTTCGCGATTCTTTATTTATTCTTAGGTTGGCTCCACATGAATATCAATTATCCATTTACAACCAATAACCTCTTCCTTTGGGAAGTACTAACGATTGGGATTGCTCCGTTCTTTATCGCGCTGGAGCCAAATAGAGAAAGAATTACGAGTGGCTTTATTAGTAACATCGTCAAAGAAGCCATCCCCGCGGCGTTCTTACAAATCTTTATGTGCTTACCACTACTCGTTGCTTCCTATATTAGCCCAGAATATTTCCCACTTGAAGGAGCGGTGGCGATGTCGGTGATTTTGTTCACAGTGATGAGTCTTGTGATTTTGTTACACGTTTGTTTCCCGCTTAACAAATACCGGAAGATTGTTTTAATCGCGACCTGCTCAGCAATGGCGCTTTTCATTACGATTGATGTTATCACTTTCTACCTTGTTCCAATCATGAATTTCTTAGCGATTGATTATAGTAAAATCAACAACGCGTGTTTGCTTTTAGGTTTATTGACCTTTATAGTATCTATACCTGCCTACATTATCGTCGCTAAATACTTCAAAGTATTTATTAACCGGCGAAAAGGAAAGAAATAATGAAGAAGGAAGAGTTAATTAAACAAACCCTAAAAGAGCTGATTGAGACGCTTCCTTTAAGCGAGATTACGGTGCAAAAAATTTGTAAGGAAAGCGGCATTAAACGGCAGACTTTTTACTATCACTTCACAAGTATTTATGATGTCCTAATTGCTTATTTTTTAAGTGAACGAATTGAGAATATCGAGAGTGCGAGTAACTGGTCGGCCTTAGTTCATGTTGTGTTAGCCTACGCGGGTAAAAACCGGCAACTTATTTTAAAAACGTTAAAGAGTGATGCGGCGGATGCGGTTGAATCTTTCTTCTATAACAATCTCTATAAAAAAGGTCGTCAATTCATTGTTGAAAAATACCAAACAAGTCTTGATAAAAACGATATTAATGAAGTCGCAAAATTAATTAGTGATTCTTTAGCACGGGAGATTTCGCGACTCCTTGTTAACCCACAAGAATTATCGATCTCCGCGATTGAAGAAAATATTTCTAAGACCTTTGATGGGATGATGGATTTAATCTGCGAAAACAAAAAGAATAAAGGACGTAAAAAAGCATGAAAAGAGAAGATTTAACTAGTTTATTAGTTTATGGCCTCATGGTTGTGGTCGCGGTGTTAGTAGGATTTTTTGTCATTGCACCGCTTTTTACTCAACTACAAGATTACCTTCCAGGTTCAGGTGATCTAAACATGTTATTTGCTTTCGTGTTCGTATTGGTGTCGGTAATCTTTAACGTCTTTTATCTAGAACTTGGTCATATTGTGGGTGCTAAAATCGGTGGTTATTCCATCTTTTCCGTCAACATTATCGGTCTATGCTGGTATCGAGCGGATAAGAAGTGGAAATTCCGGTTTAAAAACTTTGATGGGTTAACGGGTGAAACAAAAATCGCCCCGAAAAAAGACAAGACTTCACCAAAACCATTTGCCTTAACACCTTTATTCCTCTATGTATTTGAAGTGCTAGTGTGTATGGTTATTTTCTATTTAATTTCTGATGCCTTAAGCACGGGGCCAGGTGTTAAGATGTATGGTCATTTAAGCTGGGTGCCCATCCAAATGATTATGATGATTACGATTGGCGGTATGCTTGAACTTTATAATATTTTCCCCGCTAAACTCGATTCGACAACCGATGGGTATCGCCTAGTCATTTTATCGAAAAAAGAAAATTTTGCTGCGTATAACGAATTAATGCGCATTGAATACGCTTATAGTCAAAACATTGAATTAAGCGATATGAAAGTGTTTGATCAAATTACTGATTTTACTGTGCAAGTGAACCTTTATAGTGTGTATCGTTATTTTAAAGAAAAGAATTTTACTGAAGCCGAAAAACTTCTTGATCATATGATTGAAAATAAAAAGAATTTAAAACGCGAAAACTATTGTCCTGTCATCGCTCAGAAATTATATTTATTGTTATTGAATAAACCGGTTGAAGAAGTTAAACCTTATTATGACGCGCATGTGAGCGCGGATGAACGTCGCTATATCGCTAACGATATTTCGATGGAATCGATTCGCGCATATTTATTAATTTCGTCGATGCTTGATATTTCAGAACACGAAGCGCGTTTTGCAATGAGCCGCGTTGATAAAGCGTTAAAACGGACAATCCCTGGTCGTGCGGAGATTGAAAAAGAACTTTACCAAGTGGCATTAGATAAAGCGGATCAAGTCCGCCCCGAATGGCATATTAAAGAACTGGAGGTTAAGTAATATGGCAAAAAAGAAGAGCAAAAAAGTCGAAGAAAAGACCGAAACGAAGAAAAAGAAAAAAGTTAAAAAAACGACGGGATTCTTTGCCGAATTTAAAAAATTTATCAACCGTGGCAACGTGGTTGATATGTCAGTTGGTGTGGTGATTGGTAGTGCCTTCGGCGCGATTGTCACCGCTTTAACTAATATCTTCCTGAGCATTTGTACTTGGGCGGTCCCTGGTGGCTTAAAAGGATTAATTTCGGTTTTACCAGCAATGAGTGATGCACAATATGGTTTAGGTGGTATTCAATATTTCTATTCGAATGAAATTCAAGCTGTTTTAGAAAAATTAAAAGGAATGGGAATAGATATTGATCAAGCGCAACTCCTTAGTCGTTATACTTTACATGGTTCTGTTTATGTATTTAATGGAGCGGCCATTATCGATTGGGGTGCCTTAATTAATGCGGCGTTATCTTTCCTAGTCATTGCCTTTGTCTTATTCATGATTTTACGAATCATTGCGAAAATTAATAAGCTTAAATTAGAAGCGGAAGCTAAAGCGCTAGAAAAATATTATCAAAGACATCCAGATGAACGTCCTGTTCCGGAAGATCCGGCTAAACCAGAACCAACTGAAAAAGAATTATTAAAGAGTATTCTAGCGGTTCTTAAAAAGAACGAAAAACGTTTAGCGAAAGAAGCTAAAAAGAAATAGCAATCTTATCTAAATAAATACACGGGGCCATAAAGCCCTCTTTGACATACTCAATATTTTGGCTGATCTTCTTTACGCGAGCGAAAATATCAAATAAGTTCGCGGTCACGGTCATCATATCTAGCGCGGCGGTTAATTTACCATCTTTAATAATGAATCCTTCGGCTTTTAAAGAGATATCTCCACTCAGCGCGTTTAAGCCAGCGTGGAGTCCTTCTAATTCGGTGATATAAATACCATTGCCCACTTGGGCTAATAATTCTTCTTTCGTTAATCGACCGGGTTTTAAATGAAGTGCGTCGTGTGGATGGATACTAATTTTTGAAGCAGTTGCAACCGCGTGGCCAGTCGGTTCGACGCCAAATTTTTGTGCAGTTTCTAAATTGTGTAAATAAGTTAGGAGCACGCCTTTTTTAATTAATGGGCGGTTCATTGTGGGTACGCCTTGTGCATCGGCACCAACAAAATCAAAGTCCCGTTTCAATGGTGTTTCAATAATCGTGACGCGTTTATTGGCGACTTGGGTATTAATCTTATCTTTAAACCAAGATGAACCTTTTAATATCTCTTCCGCGTTTAATTGCGAAATATAAGCGCCGAGCAATGTAGTGGTCACTTCTGGATCAAATACCACACGATATTTTTGACTTGTGAGTTGTGTAACATTTAGTTTCTTTAAGGCTAACTGGCCTAATTCTTTAACAAAAGTATCAGGGTTAAATTTATGGTAATCGTTACCAATATAAGGTAGATAAGTTACTTTAGTAATCTGCCCTTCTTTTGCCACCACTGAGGCAAACACACTAAATGAATTGTTCTTCGTTTTAAGTTTAACACCATGGCTATTACGGTATTCATGGATATCTTCGTCTTCAGCATATTCGACTTCGACTTCATCGAAACGTGAATCATAGGCTTTTAGAGCTTTTTCGATATTTAAAATCAGATTTTGTTTTTCTTGGACACTAATGGTGACAAGTTCTTTATTAAAGTTATTAAATTTTTTATATTTACTAGCGCCACGAAAAATCATGCCCCCGGTTTTTTCGATGTAGGGAGCAGTCGCGATTAAATTATCAATTAAAGTATTCACACCAGCGTTAGTTAAATCTTCGGTATATCCAATTACTAATTTACGATTGATAATGGCATCGATGCCCAAATGATTAGAAACGTTAGTGGTGTAGTTAGCAATCTGACCGTGGAACGTCGAAAAGGATAACGAAGTGGAGGAAGCAAAACGGCATTCGGCTTCATTAATTTGTTTATTCGCTAAGAGCGCAAACACTTTATTTAAATTCATACTAATTTGCCTCCATTACCACCAACCAAAAGATTTTTCACCCGAAGGGTGGGTTGTCCAGTGGCCACTGGGACTGAGCCGCTTGAGGCACCGCAATAACCAGTATCAAATTCTAAATCATCAGCAATCATATCGATGTTTTTTAGTACTTCTTCGCCGCTACCAATTAAAGTTGCGCCACGCACCCGTTCAGCAATTTTACCATCACGTACAATGTAGGCGACACTACAACCGAATTCGAACTGACCAGTAGTGGGCATCACCGATCCACCACATAATCCTTTGGCATATAAGCCTAATTTAGTGTTTTTAAAAATTTCTTCAACGGTGGAAGTGCCTTTATCAATATAAGTGTTACTCATACGGGTAACTGGCTCGTATTTATAGCTTTGACGACGGCAAGTGCCGTTGGCACGGTGCTTGATTTGTTGACCATGGAAACGGTCCGCTAAATAATCATTCAATACGCCGTTTTTAATTAAGCAAATGCGTTCAGTTGGATGGCCCTCATCATCGGTGTTATTAGTGCCCCAAAGACCAGGGATGGTGGCATCATCGTAAGCGTTGACTAGTGGACTCGCGATTTGCTCTCCTTGGCGATGAGCAAAAACCGAAAGATTGCGGGCAACCGCAGAAGCCTCAAGACTATGCCCACAGGCTTCGTGGAATAAAACACCGCCGGTCGCATTACCAATAATGACATCCATTTTGCCTGACGGACATTCTTTTGCGTCTAAACCTTCAACCGCCTCGCGGGCCGTATCACGAGCGATTTGATTAATATCAATAGTTTTAAAATAATCCATGTTACCGGTAGTACCAGGAATGGCGAAGTTACTTTCGTGGCGGTCACCGCGACTAGCTTCGGCGCGGAACACTAAGCGAGAATGCTCACGAGCATCTTTAAGGTGAAGCCCATCGCTATTATAGATTTCGATTTTCTTTTGGTCACCAACAAATGACGCAAGAGCGCGTGTTACTAACGGTGAAACTTCTTTCATCGCTTGCGTGGCTTGCTTTAAAATAGCAATTTTTTCTTGAATGGGCATTTTAAAATATGAGCCATCATTGGGGTTAATGTTTTTAACTTTTTGATTAGTGAACCCACGACATTCAACAACTTTTTGTCCTTGAAAGCCGTTCGCTAATTTTTGGGCGAGCGCGATGAGACGGCTCCATTTTAAATCGTTGGTGTAGCCATAAACACTGTGATCACCTTTTAATAAACGAATACCGACGCCAGAAGAAGAGACATTGGCGACGCCTTCAAGCACGCCATTATCTAGATTAATCGCATTTTTCTTATCTTCTTCGTAATAAAGTTCAGCAAAATCGGCGCCTGAAATGAGGCCCGCTTCTAAGACTTGTTTAGCGAGTTTTTTACTAATCATTGGTGTAATTATCGAAATATCCTTGGACTAAAATAATCGGCGTACCTTTATCGCCTGAACCACTAGTGAGATCACATAATGAACCTAATAAATCGGTGAGTAGACGCGGGGTAGTGCCTTGTGTCGCCATTGTGCCTTTTAAATCTTTGGCTTTATTTTTAATGGATTGAGCAATAGCGGCTTTTAATTCTTCGCCTTTTAAATCTTTAAAATCATTGTCAGCAAGATATTTAAGTTTTAATTCGTTCGGTGTACCGATTAAACCATCGGTGTGGAAAGGTGAAACAACGGGGTCGGCTAATTCCCAAATTTTCCCTTGAGGATCTTTAAAAGCACCGTCGCCATAAACCATTACTTCCACGTGTTTACCAGTTTTTGTAAGAATATCTTTTTGGATTTTTTCCACTAATCCTTGAGCGTCACGGGGGAATAATTTCACCGTAGTTTCAGTCGCTTTATTAGTTCCTAATAAGCCATAATCTTTGTTATAACCACTGCCGTTAACGGAACTAGTTAATATATCATCAAGACCTAACACAATCTCCGCACCTGCGGCTTTTAATAAACGCTTAGTTCTAGCGCGAGTATGGATATCGCAAGTTAAAATTTTCTTGGTGTAATTAAGAATCGCTTTGGGTTGATTCGCAAAAATTACTTCCGCAGTCGCACCTTCACCTTCGATTAATTTTGTGTAGTATTCGATATAATCGATACCGGTGAATTCATGTTTCCGGAAACCAAATAATTGCCGATACCGTTCAAGCGTTAAGACATCGGAATAAGGATTAATGCCTTTCGCATCTAAGTCATCATAGGTTAATAAGGAATTGCCAACTTCATCACTCGGATAAGAAAGCATTAGAATAATTTTCTTAGCACCGCGCGCAATACCTTTTAAAAGTACGCTGAAGCGGTTCCGTGAATAAATGGGGAAGATAACACCGATGGTGTCGCCACCAAGTTTGTTTTTAATATCTTGACCAATAGCGTCGATACTAGCGTAGTTACCTTGAGCCCGCGCCACGACGGATTCAGTAACTGCGATAACATCTTTATCACGCAAAGAGAAATGATCAGTTTGGCCCGCGGTTAAAACACTATCAACAACAATTTGGGCAAGGTTATCGCCCTCTTTAATAATAGGGCAACGAATTCCTCTTGAGATTGTTCCAACGTTTCGAGCCATTAGTTTTCTCCTTACTGTTTCTGCAGCGTATTATTTTACCATACTGGTAAAAAAGTGAGAATTATTTTCATTGATATATAAATTTATATTTATAAATAAATATAGATAAATATTCGCGTCATCCCAGGGTTAATTTGCATATTTACTATATGAGGAGGGGATTTATGGTCCGCTTCTTAGGAGTCGTCGAATTGGGGATCGACACGTGTGGCAAGAAAAGGAGGCGCGATGAGCGACACTCTCATCTTGTTAATATTGGTGTTGTTGTTAGCGATTGTTATTAAGGGCTAACAAAAAAGGATGGGAAATCCCATCCTAATAAACCCAAATATATTTTACCATACCTCTGTCGAAACTCAAGCCCTCATCTCCCGGCGCCTTCAGGCGCCGCTACAAATGTTATGTATCGATTAGTTAATGTTAGCAAACAATACGGTAAGCAAAGCGTCTTACACCATGTAACCCTTACTTTTCCTACGCGCGGTTTAGTAGCGATTGTGGGTAAATCAGGGTCGGGTAAGTCGACTTTATTAAATTTACTTTCAGGTATCGACCATCCCACCACTGGCACAGTGATGTATGGCGGCGATGATTTAAACAAATTTAATGCGGTGGCGCTAAAAACCTATCAAAACGAAAAACTTGGCATTTTATTTCAACACTTTAATCTCTTTAATGATTTAACGAGTATACAAAACGTGGCGATACCAGCACTTATTAAAGGCGCGAAGAAAGCAAAAGCGTATGAATCCGCTGATGAACTATTTAAGCAATATCATCTAGAGAATTTAAAAGAACAAAAATATGGAACATTATCCGGTGGAGAAAAACAACGCGTGGCGTTATTACGCGCTTTGATTAATCATCCAGAAGTGATACTAGCTGATGAGCCAACCGGCGCACTTGATAGTAAAAATAGTGTCTTAGTGATGGATGAGCTTAAAAAATTAGCGAAAGATCATTTAGTTATTGTCGTGTCCCACAATGACGCGTTAATTCGTCAATATGAGGATTACCGTATTAATATCGTAAACGGAAATGTGAGTCCTCTATCAGCGGTGCCGACACAAAAGAAAATGGTTAAACATCAACGGCATAGCAATCATTTATTAACGCAAACATTTTTAAAATTGCATTTAAGAAAGCATCGTATCCGTAACCTTATTAGTTTAGCGGCAATCAGTTTCTCTACATTAAGTTTCCTATTATCAACCGGGTATATCAATGGTTCGAACGCGTCGCGGGCTAAGTATGAGCGAGAATCACTTTTGTATAATTCAGCCACCATCGCCAAGAAAACCATTATTGAATTACCAAATTCGCCAATTAAAATTTCTAAATTATCTCGACCAAACGACGATGAATTAACGTTTTTAACGGATGAACTAGCAAGTGTAGAAGTAGTGAATAATTATCAAACCGTTTTTCCAAATGCACCCGTTTTTATCTTTGATCAGCAGGAAATTAACGATGTCGATTTCGCCCCAGTTTATGATTTTCATACTTATCAAGATTTATTAATTGCCGGTAAGATGCCGTCACCGAATTTTCAAGAAATCGTTGTTAATACTGAATTTATTAATCGCTTTGGATATCAGAAAGAAAATATTATTGGTCGTAGTTTGCGGTTATCAAGTATCGTGACGATTAATAGCAAAGTGGGTAGCGATTATATCAAAGATCTTATCTCTTATTCAGACGAATTAAGGATTGTGGGGGTGGTGGGAGAATTTGCTTATCTTAATATGCCGCGTGTCTATTATTCATATTTAGGTTTGCAACATAAATTGAAAAATACATTACTCGTAAACTACTCGCGTGCGCTTGGCTATAACGCGACGATTGATGAATTAGTGAGCAACGCGACAGGTGATGATCCAAATAGTGGCTACGCCTACTACTTATTTATAAAGGATATGGAAGAAATGAACCGCTTATATCAATTAAAAGTGGAACATGACAAATTAAATGATTTTGATATTGCCTCAACTACTTATTTAATTGCGGGTTCTTATGAAGATATGACTAATATCATTGCTACTTCGCTAGTAGTTTTCTTAATTTTGACACTATTAGCGACACTTGCGATTATCATTATCGCGTCTTATTCTAACTACACGCAAAACAAACAAGAAAGCGCGATTTTATCGGTTTTAGGAGCTAAGCGAAATGATATATTTAGCATTTTTAATGCAGAAAATTTATTAGTTGCAATTGTCGGTTTACTTCTTGCGTTTATTTTAGCGTTCCCAATGCAATTATTAGCGAACCAAATTATTGCGAGCGCATTTCATTTAACGAATTTAATTGTCGTGCCGTTTATTAGTTACTTATCGCCTTTAATTATTTTGGTAGTTTTACTACTTACATCTTTAGCAGCTCTTATTCCTTTTATGTTCTATGAGAAAAACTATATTTTGGAGGAATTAAAAGACGAATGATCTCACTCAATAAGATATCCAAACATTATAAAAATCCCGTGGTGAATGATTTTTCTTATACCTTTCAAAACCGTGGATTAATCGTGGTTTTAGGAAGTAGTGGTTCAGGGAAAAGCACATTGTTAAATCTGATTAGTGGGGTTGATTTAGATTACCAAGGAGAGATTCAATTAGACGGGACCAATTTGCGGCTTTTAAATCAAACTGAGCAAAGTAGTTTTCGTCTTAACCAAACCGGTTATGTTTTCCAAGATTTTAAATTACTCAATTTACTCAGTGTAAAAGATAATGTTTTGTTTAATTTAGACGCGATTGCTTCCGTAAGTAAAAGCATGAAAGAGGAGATGCTTGACCGGGCACTTAATTATGTTAGTTTAATGCCAAAAAAGAATGTAGCGGTTAAGTCTTTAAGTGGGGGAGAAAAACAACGGGTGGCAATCGCTCGCGCAATTGTGACTGAACCAAAATATTTATTGTGCGATGAGCCAACCGGAAACCTCGATGATAAGACGGCTATTCAAATTTTTGAATTGTTAAAAAAATATAGCGAAACGCACCTAGTGATTGTGGTGTCGCATGATCAAGAAAAATCATATACTTATGCAGATGAAATCATTCATTTACAAGACGGCAATATTCAATCTGTGGAAAAACTACATTCAATTGACGAAAAGAAATTACCAAACACGAAAATTCAAAAGAAAAAATGGCCACGCTTATCGCTAAATTTATTATTGCGTGCTGGGGTAAGAAAAATGAAAGAGAAAAAGTGGCGGTCAGCCTTTGTTAATCTTCTCTCTTCTAGTTCGCTACTCGCCTTAGGTGTTGGCGTGATGATCGCCACTACTTTGCGGAACCAAATTGTTGAATCTTTTAATAACATTGTGGAGGAAAACGAGATTCTTGTTAGTAAACGGAATCCTAGTCCTAATCCTTATACCTATTATGTTTCAACACCGGAAGACGAGGTGCGCGCTTTATACGAAGAGTACGGTGATTATTGCTATGACATGGGTGTTATGTATCTTAATAATTTCAACACATTTTTTAAAACTTATGATCGCGTGAATCTTCGTTATATGGAAGATTTTAAAGTGCCGCTTCCATCTTTTCATAGTGCGTTATTTGTCAATTATGTTTGGCCAGAAGAAAAAACGATTAATCGTTTTTATCCTGATTTTTCCGGTGAGTTAAGTCTTGATGAAGTCATTATTGGTATTACATATAGTCAGATGGTTACGCTTTGCCAATCACTCCAAATTCAAAGATCTTTTGAGGCACTAGGCGCCTATCTTGAAGCGAAAGAAATTATGTTGTCATTAGAAGTTGCCAACACTGACTGGGAATATGAGGATAAACAGGTAATGCGCTTAAAGGCGGTTTATAACTCAAGCGTTTCTGAGGTCTACCATACAAGCCATTATTTTAATCAAAACCTCTTTGAAGAGAAGATGCGGTTTCCAACTACTTTAGATATTAACGCGACTGACTTAGCCCCGTTTACTTTAAAAAAGGCATTCACTCTTCATACGATTGAAGCACCGACTGATTTAATAGAAGAGATGACTTATAACGCACGTTTTAACGATATTTTATTAGAACGAAGTGAAAACTTTTTAAAAGATACATGCGTAACGACTGATAGTTGCCTACGAAACGTTTTATTAGTATTTACACTAGACAAAAATACGGTTAATGTTTCGGACATCATTTACTTTAAACGAGTGGCAAACGCGATTAAAGCTTATTACCCATCCACTTATGGTGGGTATCAAATGCATAATAGTGGATTACTAGCTGGCTTTGTCAGTAACATTGGCTTTTCCTTTGATGAAGAGAAAATTGTTACGGTTGGAGATTATTTCGCTAAACAAACAGAGGGAGAAATGGAGGACTTTCCAGGAGTCGCGATTGGCAGTATGACCCGTTTTAATAATCACGGAGTATTGTTTTCGAGTGATTTATCAAATATCACCCAAGGCGTAGCGCCCACTAACTACGACGAAATTGTTTTGTCTACGGGATTAATCGATTATTTAGGAATAAAGACTAATCCGATTGGTGAAAAACTTTATTATTGTATGTATTCTTCAACTCTTGATGCAGTCATCATTCATGATTTTGTGGTAACGGGCATCGTTAATAATCCACAAAATTACCTTTATCATTTTCCCTTGTTTACTATTTCCTTTTTTCGGGATCGACTGGGTGTATCTTCTTTTAATTTACTACCTACTTCGTTGGTTTTAACTTTTAACGAAGGTGTAAATATGGACTTATTAGTTAGCGAATTATCGGCGGCTTTTAAAGATTATCAATTTACCTCGCCACTTGTTGAAATCGGTAAGACGGTTGACGAAGTGATGAGTTATGTCAAAACGATTGCCTTTATTTTTATAGGTGTAACACTAGTCGTCACAATTATGCTTTTATCGCTCATTGCTTATTTAAATACATTAGAAAATAAAAAGGATGTCGGTTTATTAAAACATCTTGGTCATCCACGGGAAACCATTATGCAATATATGCTGTCTCACACTTTAGCGATGGCGTTAATCGCTACTGGATTAGCAATACTAGAAATGCTCGTTCTGCAAATTTTTATGTCGGGCGCGATGGCTAGCCTCCTTGGTGGGGGAACTGTTTTAAATATTTCGCCATTACCGTTCATTATTATTGTGGTGGTTGGTCTATCATTACCGTTATTAATCACCGGAATTATTACGCGTTTATCACTTCATTAAATCTTTAATGTCTTCGATACATTCACCTAGATGTTTGCGAACACGATAGGCATTTTTTAAGATTGTAGGATCAACGGCAGATGTGCCATGAACAAGAATACATTTAATGTTCGCTCTAGTTGCACTCAAAAGGCCAGATTCAGTATCTTCAATGGCGATAGCTTCTTCGGGTTTAACATTAAAAGCAGCTAGAGCAATTTGGTAAGGATATGGATTAGGTTTAGTAAGATGGCATACTTCTTTTGCCACGACATGTTCAAAATCGTTCGGGTTAATACCGCCATCAGAAATCATGCGATTAATTAATTTTTTGTCAGAGCAAGAAACTAGCCCCATCCGTAACTTTTGCTGTTTAACAAAATTCACTAATTCTACCGCTCCGGGACGGGAAGCAAAACGATGAGTTTTCTCGATTTGGTTAAAATGTTTACGATAAGTACAAGTAATGTCAAAAATCTTCGCATTAGGAAATTGCTTTTTAATGCGCGCAAAAGTCGATTGATCGGAATGGCCAGAAATCTCATCGTAATAGTATTTATTAGCTTCTTTATCACTTACTGTACTATTTGGTTCAAGCTCACGATAAGTTTGTAACCATGATAGGGCGTAAAGCGGTTCGGAGTCTACTAAAGTGCCATCGACATCAAATAACACGACCTTAATACTCATGGTATTATTCTATTCTTATTCTATTTTTATCTCCAATAAAGTTAGACTTTAATAAAAAATAATAATTGTTATAATTATTATACGATGGCACTTAAAGCAGGAATTGTTGGTCTACCAAATGTCGGCAAATCGACACTTTTTAACGCAATTACTAACTCCCATGTTGAGGCGGCTAACTATCCATTTGCGACAATTAATCCCAACACCGGTGTAGTCATAGTACCTGATCAACGTTTAGATTTTTTAAGCCAAGCCTTTAAACCTAAGAAAACAATTTACGCGACCTTTGAATTCTATGATATTGCTGGTTTAGTGAAAGGCGCTAGTAAGGGTGAAGGCTTAGGCAACCAATTTTTAGCTCATATTCGTGAATGCGACGCGATTGTCGAAGTCGTGCGGTGTTTTGATAACCCCGATATTATCCATGTTGAGGGTTCTGTTGATCCTAAACGCGATATTGAAACAATTAATTTAGAACTCGCGATGGCGGATTTAGATACGGTGAATAAACGCTTAGCCAAAGTTGAAACTAAAGCAAGAACGAGTAAAGATAAACAATCGTTATTTGAATGTAGTGCGCTTAAGAAAGTGAGTGAAGCGCTTAATCAAAACAAGAGCATTCGTAACCTTACTTATACAGAAGATGAATTTAATTATCTATTTAAAGAAATTCACCTTTTATCATTAAAACCAATCATTTATGTTGCCAATGTAAGCGAAGATGATTACGCTAATTTAAGTAATGCGAAATATTTAAAAGTTGTACAAGATATCGCGAGCGAGGAACACGCTCAAGTGATTCCAGTGTCATGTGAAATTGAATATCAAATTTCGACCTTACCACCAAACGAACGCAAAGAATTTTTAGCTTCACTTAACCAAACGGAATCGGGTTTAGATAAGTTAGTGAAAGCAAGTTATCAACTTTTAAATCTATCAACTTTCTTCACGGTTGGCGCCGATGAATGTCGCGCTTGGACGTTTAAAAACGGAATGTTAGCGCCTGATTGTGCTGGTATTATTCATACCGATTTTAAAAAAGGTTTTATTAAAGCTGAGGTTTATTCTTACGATGACTTTAAAACGCTTGGTAGTGAACAAGCGATTAAAGAAAGTGGTAAATTAAGAATGGAAGGAAAGGAGTATAAATTTCAAGATGGCGATGTAGTCTTCTTTAAATTTAATGTTTCAAAATGATACGAATTGGCTTTGCAAAAGATATTCATAAATTAGTCGCGAAGCGTAAACTCATGCTTGCGGGTATTCACATTCCCTTTCCGAAAGGCGAGCAGGCCCATAGCGATGGTGATGTGATTATTCACGCGGTGAGTGAAGCACTCTTAGGCGCACTAGCGCTCGGTGACTTAGGAACCCATTTCCCTGATACCGATTCGGCTTATAAAAATATGGCGGGGAAAATTATTTTGTCGCGGGTCTATATTTTAATTAAGAAAAAAGGATATTATATCCAAAACATCGATATTTCCGTGGAATTAGAGAAACCAAAGTTAGCGAAATACATCAATAAAATGCGTCAATCTTTAGCGGATATTTTAAAAATTAAATTATCCCAAGTTTCCATTAAAGCCAACACTAATGAAGGTTTAGGAGAAGTCGGACATTCGCAAGCGGTTATTGCAAATGCAATTGTACTATTAAAGAGTGAGAAATAATTATGGCGATTGAACAAACTATTAAAACAAAAATCAGCGAAGCCTTAAAGCATCTTGATATTCAAATCGATATCAACCAAATTAATATTGATCATTCCAAAGACCCTTCACACGGTGATTATGCAAGTAACATCGCTTTTAAAGTTAATAAAAACTTGGGTCCAACACCAATGGACACCGCAAAGAAAATTATTGAGCATATCGATCAATCATTGTTTAGCAAAATCGAAATTGCGCGTCCAGGATTTATTAACTTCTTCCTTAAATCAGCGTCTTTATCAAATATCATTAGCGAGATTATTAAGCAAGACAAAAAATACGGAAAGGGAGCTGACAAGAAAACTAAAATTAATATTGAATTTGTGAGCGCTAATCCAACAGGTAATCTCCATGTGGGTCACGCTCGCTGTGCAGCGTACGGTGATGCGTTAGCGCGTATCATGGCGTTCGCTGGTTATAACGTTACACGTGAATATTATGTGAATGATGCGGGCAACCAAATTAAAAATCTTGGTGAATCAATTTACCAACGTTACATCGAACTTTTCGGTCAAAAAGCCGTCATTCCAGAAGACGGATATATGGGCGAAGATGTCAAATTACTCGCTCAAGCATTTAAGAAAAAATACGCTGATAAATTATTAGACCATACAGCGAAAAACATCGCGTTAATCACCCAAGAAGGGATGAAGCAAGAACTCGAAAATATTAAAAAAGATTTAAAACATTTCCGGATTGTGTTCGATGTCTTTTCCTTCGAGTCGCAAATTAGAGCGAGTGGAGCAATTGAACAAGCGTTAAAGGAATTAGGCAAATATATTTACCAAGATGGTGAAGCGAAAATTTTAAAGACGACTGCGTTCCTTGACGATAAGGATCGACCGATTGTTAAAAGCAATGGTGACTATACTTATTTTTTACCAGACATCGCATATCATTACAATAAAATGAGTCGTGGTTTTGACCAATTAATCGATGTTTTAGGTGCTGATCACCATGGTTATATCAACCGAATGAAGAGTGCGCTTATGATGAAAGGCTATGCGGCTAATGCTTTAGATGTGCCGCTTATTCAAGTGGTCCGCTTAATGGATAACGGACAAGAAGTAAAGATGAGCAAACGGACGGGCAATGCGATTACTTTAAAAGAATTATGCGATGAAGTCGGTGTTGACGCAGTACGGTATTTCTTTGTGGCAAGAAGCAACACTTCGCACTTAGATTTTGATTACGCTTTAGCGAAATCCAAGAGCAACGATAACCCAGTTTATTACGCTCAATACGCTCACGCTCGTTTATCTAATGTTTTAGTGATGGCGAAGAATTATCAAATTGATCAAACAGGGGCGTTATTAAAAGAACCATCGGAAATTAATCTACTTAAGGCGTTACAAGAATTCCCAGTGGTAGTCGAGACCACCGCAAAGAGTAAAGAAGTCCATAAGATGGCGTTATACGTTCATAACCTAGCGACTTTAATTCATAGTTTCTATAATTCTTGTCGTGTGATCGATGAAAAAGAATTGCCACTTACTTCTGCACGGCTTGGTTTAGTCTTAGCGAGTAAGATTGTTTTACGAAACGCGCTTGATTTAATTGGGGTCAATGCCCCTGAAAAAATGTAAGGAATAGTTTGTAAAACTATTGACAAGTTAAATTTTATAGGTAATCTATTAAAGCGAAAGAAGATAAGGAGGCACTATGGCAACGAATAAATCGATGATTGATATTGCTTACGAGGCGATGCAAGAAAAGAAGACAATTACTTTTTCGGTTCTTTGGAATACAATTGCGAAGAAACTAAATTTAACCGATGAAGAAAAAGAAAAGAAAGTTGCTGCATTTTATACACAACTTTCACTTGATGGTCGTTTTGTCGCATTAGGCAATAATAAATGGAGTCTACGCGATCGTTTACCCTATGACAAGATTCACGTTGATTTAAGTGATATCTATAACGATATGGAAGAAGAAAGCGAAGACGAAGAAGACGAGGAAGCCGAGGGCGGCGAGGCTGAAGAAAAGAAAGAAGCCGCCACAAGCGAAGAAGCTGCTTAACATAAGGAGGAAATATTATGTTTAACAAATTAAAAAATCACTTTGCGGGAATTCCTAGCAATCTCGTGAGCATGAAAGAAATGCTCATCAAAGCGCGTAACGAGCACTACGCGGTTGGTCAATTCAACATCAATAACGTTGAATGGGTGGGCGCTATCTTAGATAAGTGCCAAGAATTAAAGGCCCCAGTAATTTTAGGTGTCTCTGAAGGCGCAATGAAATATATGGGCGGCTGGAATACAGTCGTTGGTATTTGCCGTGGTTACATCAAAGATAAACACATTACGGTTCCAGTGGCCATCCATCTTGACCATGGTTCTTCGTTTGAAGCCTGCAAAGCCGCGATTGATGCTGGCTTTACTAGTGTCATGATTGATGCGAGCAAGAAACCACTTGAAGAAAACATCAAAATTGTGAAGAGTGTGGTTGATTACGCCCACAAGTTTGGTGTGAGTGTGGAAGCCGAACTTGGGCACGTTGGTGGACAAGAAGATAACGTAGTAAGCCAAGGCGTTTTATACGCCGATCCTGCCGAATGCGTGAAACTCGTTGATGCGACTGGCATTGATTGCTTAGCACCTGCTTTAGGTAGCGTTCATGGCCCATATCATGGTGAACCAAAACTTGGTTTTGATGAAATGGATCACATTAATAAATTATGTAATATCCCATTAGTGTTACACGGTGGTTCAGGTATTCCTAACGAACAACTCCGCAAGGCGATTGATCGCGGAACGGCGAAAATTAACGTGAACACTGAGTGTCAACAAGAATGGACAAAAATTGTCCGTGATGTCATCGCGAAAGATGCGAAAGTTTATGATCCACGGAAGATTATTGGTCCAGGTAAAAAAGGAATTGCTGACGTTGTCGTTGCCAAGTGCAGCGTCTTTGGTTGCAATAACAAAGCGTAAGGATGTGGGAGAAGGAGCTAGCGGCGGCTATTAACGCTGGCGAGCTTGCTAAGCGAATCGTTTTGCAAGTATATAAAAGTCCCTTCCACGTTACTTATAAGAAAGATAAATCTCCAGTTACAGAAGCTGATAAGAAAAGCGATGCGGTTATCCGGAAATACTTGCACGAGAAATTTCCGACGCACGCTTTTTTAACTGAAGAAAGTGTTGATGACCCGGCGCGGTTTAAAAATGACTATGTGTGGGTAATCGATCCACTCGATGGTACTTGTGACTTCGTGGATAAAAATGATGAATTCACGATTAACATCGCTTTAGTTTATAAACATAAAGTAGTGGTGGGCGTTGTAGTCGTGCCCGTCACTAATGAAGTTTATTACGCAAGTGATCACGGTGGTGCTTTCTATTCCATTAATGGCACTGTCCGCGAAATCCATGTGAACCGGAAACAGAAAGATCTCAAAATAATGATTTCGCGTTCACATCATGGGAAACCGGAAGAGGCCATGATTAAGAAATATGGCAAATTAATTAAAACGCGGCAAGAAGTCGGCGCCGCCATTAAAGCGTGCATTATCGCGAAAGGTCAAGCGGAATTATCACTCCGTCTTAATGATGGAACAAAGGAATGGGATACCGCTGCTGCGCAAATTATCGTCAAAGAGGCTGATGGTTTATTCGTACTACCAAAAACTCATCAATGGATGACTTACAACCGTAAAGACGTGGTTAATCGTGACGGTTATATTATTGCTAACCGTCGGGCAAATATTTTAAAGTAATTATTTATTAAGTTTTTCTAACGCTTTAAGCGTTTCGTTACTAATAACGTGTTCAATCAAACAACAATCGCGTTCAGCGGTTTTTGGGCTGACACCAATATCAATTAAAGACTGACGGATAATGAGATGACGGTGATAAATCTTTTTCGCCGCTTCGCGACCCGCTTTAGTCAAAACCACATCTTCGTAGCGAGTCTTTTCGACATATTTAAGTTGCGCTAAATCGTTCAGTGCACGGGTGACCGCCGGCTTACTGACTTTTAAGAAACGCGCAATGTTAATTGAGTGGAGAGCTTTTTTCTTTAACTCCAAAATTAAAATTGCTTCCAAATAATCTTCTAAAGATTTAGTAATCTTTTTCATCATCTTTATCATACATTATTTTATTTT